>NZ_LMIC01000044.1:0-389372 GCF_001428585.1 Duganella sp. Root198D2
GAAACACGCTGAACAGCGAAACGGAGGCGGAACCACTGACACTGAAACAAGCAGCTTGAATTATCAAATTAGGCGACAACTAGCTTGAAAATTTCCGTCACCGCGACAACGACACTTCTGCACTGAAGAACACTGGCGGCGGGCGCAACATCCTGCTGGGCGCAAACTACGACTTCGACGTCGCCAGGCTGTGGTTCGGACTTGGCGTCGACAAGGGCTTGAACAGTGCGCCGTTGAACAGTTCCGGGACGCCTTTCGGCGGCACGGCACCGGCGCCATCGACTGACAGCCGCGACCTGCTGCTCGGAGTCTCAGTCCCGTTCGGACCGCACACCGTGGTGGCAGACGCTATCCGCAAGGACGATCGCGGCGTGCCGAACCAGGATGCGCAGCAGTACGCATTGGCCTATATGTATGCCTTCTCCAAGCGCACCGATGTCTACACTTCGTACGCCCGCATCCGCAACCACAATGGCGCGGGATATGTCGAGGGCAATAGTGAAGAACCGGGCCTGGGCGACCGCCAGCTCACAGTCGGCCTGCGCCATCGTTTTTAATTCGCATTCAAGCGAACGATTCTTTTGGGAAATAAATTTGACAACAAGGGGATTTCGGGGTGAAATGAGCACTCTCACCAAGGAAATCCCCCTATGAATCAACGTATTATCCGCCTGGCGCTGGCAACGGCGCTGATAGCCTTCACTTCCCTCGCCCAAGCGCAGTGGATGTGGGTGAACGATAAAGGCGTGAAACAGTTCTCCGACCAGCCGCCACCACCCGGCACGCCAGCCAACCGCATCCTGAAAGGCCCACGCGGCGCAGCGGTTGCCGAACTGCGCAAGGATACGGCCGAAGCGCCAGCCAATGGCGAAGAGGCTGCCGAGGGCAACGAGAAGGCCACGCCCGCCAAACCGACGTTGGCAGAACGCAACGCGGATTTCAAGAAGCGCCAGCAGGAAACCGCTGAGAAAACTGCCAAAGCGAACGAAGACGCCAAGCGCGAAGCCGAGAAGAAGAAGTACTGTGCAGAAGCCAAGAGCAACATCGGCACCCTGGAAAGCGGAGCGCGTATTGCCGAAACAGGCCCGAACGGCGAACGCAACTTCATGTCCGACGAAGCCCGCGCGCAAAAGATCAAGGAACAGCGAGAATCCGTCAACAGCATCTGCAAGTAATCGGGAACTCACCTTGCCGGGCGCAGGCCTTTAAGCCTTCTTCGCCCGGCGCCGCCGGGCGTCTTTCGGATCGGCGATCAACGGCCGGTAGATTTCGATCCGGTCACGCGCCCGCACCACGGTATCCAGCGTTTTCTTCTTGCCGTAAATCCCAACCGGCATGGTCACCAGGTTGATCTCAGGCGCTTCCTGCAGGATGCCGCTGATTTCGATGGCCTGGCCGATGGTGGTACCCAGATCGACTTCCAGCGCATACAGCAGCGGCTGCGAAGCCGGCGCATAGCACACCGTAATCTTGATACGTTCAGCCATAGACGGTCTCGGCGCGTTTGCAGAAGGAATCGACCATGCTGTTGGCAATCATGCTGAACACGGAGCCAATCACCTGTTCCAGCAGCTTGCTGGAAAATTCGTAGTGCAGATCGAGTTCGACCTTGCAGGCATCTTCGCGCAAGGACTTGAAAGTCCAGGTGCCGTCGAGGGTTTTGAACGGGCCATCAACCAGCTTCATGCGGATTTCACTGAACGGAGTATTCGTGTTGGACGTGGTGAAATGCTGCTTAACGCCGTGGAAATTGATCCCAACGCTGGCCACAACATGATTCTCCCCCCGTTCGCGGACATCAACGCCGCCACACCAGGGCAAAAATTTGGGATAATCCTCGACCTTTGCCACTAAATCAAACATTTGCTCGGCGCTGTATCCCAGGAATACCGACTTGTGCACTACTGCCATTGAGTAACCGTTTGCTATGATGTTGTCCAAAGAACCCGTAGTTTAACCGACCCACGCATTTTTACCCATGTCCATTGCCGATAATCGCAAAGCCTTCCACGACTACTTCATTGAAGACAAATATGAAGCCGGCATCGCCCTCGAAGGCTGGGAAGTCAAGGCGATCCGCGATGGGCGCGTTCAGATCAAGGAAGCTTACGTTACCATCCGCGATAACGAACTGTACCTGTTTGGCGCGCACATCAGCGCCCTGCCTACCGCCTCCACCCATATTCACCCGCAAGCCGTGCGTACCCGCAAGCTGCTGCTGCACCGCGCCGAGATCGACAAACTGGTCGGCAAGGTCGAGCGCTCCGGCTACACCCTGGTGCCGTTGAACCTGCACTTCAAGGGCGGCCGCATCAAGTGCGAAATCGGCTTGGCCAAGGGCAAGAAGCAACACGACAAGCGTGCATCCGAAAAAGACCGCGACGCCAGCCGGGAAGTGGCGCAAGCTATGAAGCAACACAAACGATAATCGGCAAGCCACGAATATTTCCAAACAGCAATGCGAGTGCTACACTCAGGTATAAGGAGATCGTCAATGCGAGCTGTTGCTGCCCTACTTCTTCCACTCACGCTGGCAAGTTGCGCCTGGTTCTCTGAAAAGCCCCAGGAAAACAACTACGCCGCAACGTCGCAGAACCAGTTTGTCGGCGCCAATTACAACGCCGCCGACGCGCTGCTCGCGCAACTGAACGGCCGCCTGGCGGCAGACAAGCCGCTGATCATGGCGACTGTCGTCAACATCGATGCGTTGGATCAAAGCTCCACGCTGGGCCGGCTGGTTTCCGAGCAGCTGTCGACGCGCCTTGCCCAGGGCGGCCTGCGCATGCTTGAAATGAAGCTGCGCACTTCGCTCTACATGAAACGCCAGCAAGGCGAAATGATGCTGACGCGCGAAGTCGGCGAGATGGCGCACAACCACAACGCCCAGGCCGTAGTGGTCGGCTCGTACGGCGAGACCAGCGACGCAGTCTTCGTCAACATCAAAGTGGTGCAGCCGCAAACCAACCAGGTGATGGCGGCAACCGACTACGTACTGGCCAAGGACACGGTGGTGCGCTCTATGCTGTCGGGACGCTGAGCAAATCCACCAGCCGTGGCAGGACTTCCTGCGCCGGCAATTCCAGTTTCAGGGAAAGCAGGTCGTCGGCGCGGGTTTTACCCGCGTTGACGGCTGCAATCGGTTTGCCCGAAGCCGCCGCCATGCGGCAAAAGCGGTAGCCCGAAAACACCATCAGGGAAGAACCGACCACCAGCAGCGCGTCGGCGGCCTCCATTTCAGCCAGCGCCTGCATGGTGCGCGCGGGCGGCACGTTATCTCCAAAGAAAACCACGTCAGGCATCAGCACGCCCCCGCAGGCCGCACATGCCGGCGCATTGAATCCATCTAGCGCATCCGGCTCGATCGCCGCATCGCCATCCGGCAGCGGCTGGGCCAGCAAGTTCGCCAATTCCGGATTGTCGCGCTCAAGTTGCGGCTGCAGGCTCGCGCGCGAGTAGCGCGCCTGGCATTCAAGGCAGATCACGTGGTGCAGGTTACCGTGCAATTCAATCAGGCGCTTGCTGCCGGCGCGCTGGTGCAGGCCATCCACGTTCTGCGTAATCACGCTGTGTACGTGGCCGCAAGCTTCCAGCTCGGAGATGGCGCGGTGACCGGCATTCGGCTCGGCGTGCGATACCGTGGGCCAGCCCACCATGCTGCGCGCCCAGTAGCGGCGCCTGACCGCCTCGTTCCGGCGGAATTCCGGGCCCTGGATCGGCGTACGGCCGCGCCGAACGCCATCCTTGTCCCGGTAGCCGGGAATGCCCGAAGCAGTACTCAGTCCCGCACCGGTGAGGACCAGCACGCGGCTGTGGCGCGCCAGGAAGCGCGCCAGCTCAACTTCATCCGGCTGCGACGCATCCATTTGGCTTGAAGATACGTTCGGTCGATGCCGGGTATTTCTCCAGCTTCGCAGCAGCACGGGTTGGCCGCGCAGCGAAGTCGCCGCCGCAGTTCGGGCATTTGCCATGCAGCTTATCATTCGCGCAATCGGCGCAGAAGGTGCATTCGAATGAGCAGATCAAGGCGTCTTGCGCACCAGGCGGCAAGTCCTTGTTACAGCATTCGCAGTTGGGGCGCATTTGCAGCATGTCGAGGTTCCTTTATTGATTTCGGTAGCTGATTGCGTTCAGCAAAGCGCTGGTGGTGTCGATATCGGCCAGCGCTTCATTCGTCGCGCGGGCAAAGCTGCGCTCGCGGATGCGGGCCAGGCGCTCGAGCAATTCCTGCTTCGGCAGGCGCGATTGTGCGATCGCGGAAGGGTCGACGCCCGCATAGTGGCCGCCGTTTGCTTCCAGCACCTCCAGCTGGCGACGTACTTCAGCGTCCGGCAAAATACCCTTGCCTGCCTGGGGCGCCGGCGGCTGCGCCAGTTGCAGGCGCATGGGGGTAAAGAACTGCACAGCCTCTTTCGACAGCCCCTGCGGTTTAAGCGCCAGCAGCGCCTCGCGCCCCTGCGGGCCGCCGGCCCGCACCAGGAAGTTCACGGCACGCGTGAAGATCTCCATGTCGGCGCTTTGCAGCAGCAGTTCAACGGCCGGCACGCTCGCCGGCGAGCCGACAAGCTGCAGCACGTCCAGTACCGGCTTCGCGACTGCCGGATCGCGCAGCTGCGCGGCAAGATGGCGTTCGCCCGCCGCGCCGAAGCGGCCATACAGCAAGGCGCGCACACCCGTTTCGTCGATGGTGCTGCCTTGCTGCGGCAGCGGAATGCTCACATCCTTGCGCAGGAAAGCGCGGTCGACCTGGGGCAGCAGCCGCGTATCACGGCTTGCCGCGGCAGCGTGCATCAGGCGGAACAGCTGCGGGCCGTCGAGGGCTGCATCAGGATTGATGGCCAATGCGGCCTGCACGGCAAACGGCGTGTCGGATTCGGTACCGTAGGCGGCCAGGAAACAGGCGGCGTCCAGCAGCAGTTGCTGGCTCGGACGCGGCGAGCGCAGTTCGGCAGCAAGCTCGCGGCGCAGCAGCGGGACGGCGTCCTCGCGAAAATCGCCAAAGAAGCGCCAGGCGGCATCCAACTCGCGGCGCTGGGCGCCGGCAGCGGAAGCGTTGGCGGCAACAGGCATGGCGCGGATCTGGGCGATGCGGGCGGTAATGGCGGCATCGGTCGCCGCATCGCCCGCCTGTGCGGACAGTGCTGCCGACGCCAGTAAAGCCGCGAGAAGCCGCCTCATGCCGACAACCTGCGCTGCAGGTCGGTCACCGTGGTGCGCCAGTCCTCGAAGTGCTCGCTGTCTTCCCACAGTTCACGCAGCTCGGAAGCTTCGGACAGCACCAGTGCCAGCACGCGCTGCGCCTTGTCGGCGATATCGGCGCGCGGCTTGCTCAGCTTCGCCTGCACCTCGGTGACCCATTCATCGACGCGCGCGGAGTCTTCGTCCCTGGTTCCGCCCTTGCCCTGCAGGCGCGACCAGGTTTCCACCGCAGCCAGCGCCTCGGCGCCGAACGGAGCCTCCAGGTACTCGGTGGTCTCCGCCTGCAACACGTTGTTCAACGTGTCCTCGATAAAATAAAGGTCCCTTGATTCCTGCAGATCCTCCACCCAATCCTGCGCGAAATCATTGCCAAACGGTCCAACAGCCCAGGTTCCCAATTGCGCCTCCTGATCGATATAAGGCCGCATTGTACGCAATTACTGCCCAGCTCGTGTCCCACCATGGGGTCACACCCGTTTCGGGACACGGCCTCAGGCGCAATGTGCATGAGCTCGTGTCCCATTTCGGGTGTGACCCCAGGGTGTGACACGGACTCAGGCGTAGTTATTTCTGGGTCTTGACGACCTGCAGGGCGGTGGCGATCAGGCTGCTCATGTCGCCGACGTTGGCGGGGACGATCAGGCTGTTGTTGGTCTTGGCCAGCTGGCCGAAGGCGTCCACGTATTGCTCGGCCACTTTCAGGTTCATTGCCGCTTCGCCGCCCGGCTGCCCGATCGCTTGGCCGACTTGCTTCAGCGCGCCAGATGTCGCTTCCGCAATCGCGAGGATGGCGGCGGCTTCGCCCTGGGCGCGGTTGATGGCGGCTTGCTTGTCGCCTTCGGAGCGGGCAATCGCTGCTTCGCGTTCGCCGGTGGCGATGTTGATCTGCTCTTGCTTGCGCCCTTCGGAGGCGGCAATCAGCGCGCGCTTGCCGCGTTCCGCGGTGATCTGGGCCTGCATGGCGTGCAGAATTTCCTGCGGCGGCGTCAGGTCCTTGATCTCGTAGCGCAGCACCTTCACGCCCCAATTGGCGGCCGATTCGTCGATCGCGTTCACCACCGTGGTGTTGATGTGGTCGCGCTCTTCGAAGGTCTTGTCCAGCTCCATGCGGCCGATCACCGAACGCAGCGTGGTCTGCGCCAATTGCGTGATCGCGGCGACGTAGTTCGTCGAGCCGTATGAGGCGCGCATCGCATCGGTCACCTGGAAGTACAGGATGCCGTCCACCTGCAGCTGCGTATTGTCCTTGGTGATGCAGACCTGCGATGGCACGTCCAGCGGGATCTCTTTCAGCACGTGCTTATAGGCGATGCGGTCGATGAACGGCACCACGATATTCAGGCCGGGACCCAGCGTCGCGTGGTATTTGCCAAGCCTTTCCACCACCCAGGCGTGCTGCTGCGGCACCACGTTGATGGTCTTGAAAACAAACACCAGCGCGACCATGAAGATGACCAGCGTGACCGTACCAAAACTTATTTCCATTTACTTCTCCTTGTTATGCGCCGACGATCAGCCGGCTGCCGCGAATCTCGCGAATCCGAAATACACCTGGCGCAGCGGGTTCGCCCGGCGCCAGTTCGACGTCCCACAGGGCGCCGCGATACATGACGCGCGCGACACCGTCCTGCCAGGCCGGCACGTTGACGCTCTGGCCGATATCCAGGTTGACGTCCGGGTTGGCCGAAGCCGGCGGCTGAGTGGTCCTGCCAAAACGGCTGCGGCGCAGCAGAACCGTCGCGATGGCGGCCACGATGGCTGCCACCAGCATCTGGCCCGGCATGTCGACACGCGCCAGCGAAGTCAATGCGCCCGCCCCCATGCCAATGGCGATCATCAGCAAATAGAACGTGCCGCTAAACAGTTCGAGGGTGACCAGCACGCCTGCGCCAATCGCCCACAACATCCAGTCAGCCATCACAACCTCCAAAAGTAAAAAACCCCCGCCGCCGATAAGGCCACGGGGGTTCAAGCCGCTTATCGGCGGTTTATTGTTGCATTTCTGCCAGCTTCTGCCAAGTGTCGATGACCGAGTCGGGATTCAGGGACATAGTCTCGATACCCTGCTGCATCAGCCATACGGCCAGTTCCGGATGGTCGGAGGGACCCTGGCCGCAGATACCGATGTACTTGTTCAGCTTGATGCAGGCCGAAATGGCCATGCTCAGCAGCGCGCGCACCGCAGGATCGCGTTCGTCGAAGTCGGCTGCCAGCAGCTCCATGCCGGAGTCGCGGTCCAGGCCCAGGGTCAGCTGGGTCAGGTCGTTGGAACCGATCGAGAAGCCGTCGAAGTGCTCCAGGAACTGCTCTGCCAGCACGGCATTGGAAGGCACTTCGCACATCATGATGACGCGCAGGCCGTTTTCGCCGCGTTTCAGGCCGTTCTTGGCCAGCAGGCCGACCACTTTTTCCGCCTGGCCCAGGGTGCGCACGAATGGCACCATGATTTCGACGTTGGTCAGGCCCATCTCTTCACGCACGCGCTTCATGGCGACGCATTCCATTTCGAATGCAGCAGCGAAGTCCGCCGACAGGTAGCGCGCTGCGCCGCGGAAGCCCAGCATCGGGTTTTCTTCGTCCGGCTCGTAGCGCGAACCGCCGATCAGCTTCTTGTACTCGTTCGACTTGAAGTCGGACATGCGCACGATGACTTTCTTCGGCCAGAAAGCGGCGGCGATGGTGGCGATGCCTTCCGCCAGCTTGTCGATGTAGAACTGCTTCGGCGAAGCGTGGCCGCGTGCGACCGATTCCACCGCCTTCTTCAGGTCGGCGTCGATGTTCGGGTATTCCAGGATCGCTTTCGGGTGCACACCAATATTGTTATTGATGATGAACTCGAGGCGGGCCAGGCCTACGCCGTTGTTCGGCACGGACTGGAAGTCGAAGGCCAGCTGCGGGTTGCCCACGTTCAGCATGATCTTGGTCTTCAGCGGCGGCAGTTCGCCGCGCTGGACTTCGGAAATCTCGGTTTCCAGCAGGCCGTCGTAGATCTTGCCTTCGTCGCCTTCGGCGCAGGATACGGTCACGAAGTTGCCGTCTTTCAGCACGTCGGTCGCGTCGCCGCAGCCCACGACAGCTGGCACGCCCAGTTCACGCGCGATGATCGCCGCGTGGCAGGTGCGGCCGCCGCGGTTGGTGACGATGGCGGAAGCGCGCTTCATCACCGGTTCCCAGTTAGGGTCGGTCATGTCGGCCACCAGCACGTCGCCTGGCTGCACGCGTTCCATTTCGCTCGGGTCGCTGATCACGCGCACAGGGCCGGCGCCGATCTTCTGGCCGATGGCGCGGCCGGAGGTCAGTACGGTGCCGCTCGACTTCAGTTTGAAGCGCTGCTGCGAGTCGGTGGCTTTTTGCTGCGACTTCACGGTTTCAGGACGTGCCTGCAGGATGTACAGCTTGCCGTCGCGGCCATCCTTGCCCCACTCGATGTCCATCGGACGGCCGTAGTGCTTCTCGATGATCATGGCGTACTTGGCCAGTTCGACGATTTCGGCGTCGACCAGCGAGTAGCGGTTGCGCATCTCGATCGGTACATCGACGGTCTTCACGGAGCGGCCGGCTTTGGCTTCGTTGGTGAATTCCATCTTGATCAGCTTGGAGCCGATATTGCGGCGGATCACGGCGGACTTGCCCTGCTCCAGCATCGGCTTGTGGACGTAGAATTCGTCCGGGTTCACGGCGCCCTGCACCACGGTTTCGCCCAGGCCATAGGAGGAAGTGATGAAGACCACGTCCTTGAAGCCCGATTCGGTGTCGATGGTGAACATCACGCCCGATGCGCCCGTGTCGGAACGCACCATGCGCTGCACGCCGGCCGACAGCGCCACTTCGGCGTGGGTGAAGCCTTTGTGCACGCGGTAGGAAATCGCGCGGTCGTTGTACAGGGATGCGAACACGTGCTTCATCGCTTCCAGCACGTTGTCGATGCCGACCACGTTCAGGAAGGATTCCTGCTGGCCCGCGAAGGATGCGTCAGGCAGGTCTTCCGCGGTGGCGGAGGAGCGCACGGCGAACGACACTTCAGTGCTGGAGTCCGCGACCAGCTTGTCGTAGAAGGCGCGGATATCGGCTTCCAGGCGTGGCTGGAACGGGGTGTCGATGATCCATTGGCGGATTTCCGCACCCGATGCGGCCAGGGCGCGCACGTCGTCGACGTTCAGGTGTTCAAGGCGGTCAGCGATGCGCTGGGCCAGCGATGGGCCACCGTCAACGCTGTGCGACAGGAAGTCGCGGAAGGCTTGGGCGGTGGTGGCGAAGCCGCCAGGCACCCGCACACCTGCACCGGCCAGCTGGGAGATCATCTCGCCCAGCGACGCGTTCTTGCCGCCGACGGATTCGACATCCGTCATGCGCAAAGTCTCGAACGAGGCAACGTACACCCCGTCGGATTGCTCCTTCAATGCTGCGTTAGTCATAAAGACACCTTTTTTTGATGATAAAAATCTTTACGCAGGCATGCTTGGCTTCGTTCTTGTCATTCTTGGCGCCGTGCAGCACAATCTTACCGTTGGCAAGCATTTTACAGCCTGCGCAGCAAATTGACGATTCATCCACTGGAAAAGCTCTTTTGATGCCACAAGATCAACGTTTATTGCCGGCCTCTAGCCGCACCGTCTTTTTTGTCTCTGACGGCACGGGCATCACTGCCGAAACTTTCGGCCATTCGGTGCTGACGCAGTTCGACCTGCGCTTCCGCCAGATCCGCCTGCCCTTCATCGATACCTGCGACAAGGCTTATGATGCAGTGCGCAAAATTAATGAGGTTGCGGCTGAAGACGGCACCAAGCCTATCGTCTTTTCGACCCTGGTGAAGGCGGAGCTGTCGGACGTGATCCAGCGCGCCAATGCCATGCATATGGACCTGATCCAGACCTTCGTGGCGCCGCTGGAGCAGGAGCTGGGCGTGAAATCGACCCACACCATCGGCCGCTCGCACAATGTGGTGGATAGCGAGGAGTACAAAAATCGTATCGAGGCGATCAACTTCTCGCTGGCGCACGACGATGGCCAATCGAACAAGAACCTGTCGTCGGCCGATGTGATCCTGGTCGGGGTCTCGCGCTCGGGCAAAACCCCTACGTCGCTGTACCTGGCCATGCAATACGGCGTAAAGGCGGCGAATTACCCCCTGATTCCAGACGATTTCGAGCGCGGCAAGCTGCCGTCGGCGCTGTATGCCTTCAAATCGAAGATTTTCGGCCTGAGCATCGAGCCGCAGCGCCTGTCGGAGATCCGCAACGAGCGCCGCGCCGGCTCCAAATACGCTTCGCTGGAAAACTGCCGCTATGAGGTCAACGAGGCGGAAGCCATGATGCGCCGTGAAGGCATCCGCTGGCTGTCCTCCACCACCAAGTCGATCGAAGAGATTTCGACCACCATCCTGCAGGAAATCAAGCCGAACCGCTCGGTTTATTAAGGATTTCCGCCCGCATCGCCTGCTGGAATTCGCCCCATAAGGTTTCCAGCGGGCGTCCGTAGGCTCCGCTCACCGCCCCCGCAAACGCCTCGCCGCGGCCGACCGCCGCCAGCAGGCGTTTGAACGCTGCCGGGTCTTTGTCGTCCATCCAGCCCACCAGCATGGAAGCCTGCCGGTAGTACATGGCGTGCGACAGGCGGTAGCTTGGTGCCTGCTTGGGCGCAAGCAGCGACCCGTCATCCTCCGGCACCATGTGGCGGCCGTGGACGAAGGCATGGACCGCGTCCTCGCGCGTCACCGCGCCTGTGCCGCCGCCGGCCGAAATATAGGTCGGCAAGCCTTCCCAGAACCAGTTGGGCAGCTTGCCGATGCCGGCCGTTCCGATGCGCTGCACCAGGTGCAGGTGCGCCAGTTCGTGCGTCACAATGGCGCCCATGCGCCCGGCTGGCCAGGACAGCATCTTCGGCGCGAGGTGCACATCGCCCAGCACCACCACGCCCGCCGCGCGCGGGGCCACCGCGCCGTAGCGTGAAAAGCTGTCGTCGCTGGCATAGACATTGACACGCACCGGGGCCGCGTAGGCCATGCCGAACGCCTGCTCGTCATACGCGATGGCGGCCGGCAGCAGCGGCGCGACGGCAGCGCCGAAGGCCTCGGCGCCAGGTTCGCACCAGATACGGGGATCAGGGGTGCATTGCGTGAAGTGCGCTTTGCTGGAGAGCCAGGCTCGCGCACCATAGAAGCTCATCTGGCCAACTGGCGTAAAGAAAGCGGCTGCCGGCAAGGCGACTGCGATAAGCAGTCCTGCAATCCATCGTTTTTTCATCAGAAGAAGCTTTTCCAGTCGTGGAGCCAGTCCGGAATGTCGGCTACCGGCATTGGGTTGGCGATATAAAAGCCCTGGGCATAGCTGCAGCCCAGGCTTTGCAGGAAGTCCCAATCCGCCCTCGTTTCGACACCGACGGCGCAAGCGTGCCGGGACAGGCTGCGCGCCAGCCCGAGGAAGGACTTCAGCACGGTGCCGATGGGCCGCTTGCGCGAGGCGCCGTCGACGAAACTGGGATCGATTTTCAGTTCCGAGAACGGAATCGCGGCCAGCAGTTGCAGGTTGGAGCGCCCGGTCCCGTAATCGTCGATCGCCAGGCCGAATCCCATCATGCGCAGGCGCAGCAAGCGCTCCAGGAAGTGCGGATTGGTGGTCAGTACCGACGCTTCCGTGATTTCGAAGGTAACGTAATCGGACAGGATGCGATGGCGCTCGAGGCAAGCGGTGATCTGGGCGATGAATTGCGGATGCGCCAGCGTACCCGGATCCACATTGACCGAGAACGAAATCGGGATGCCCTTGTCGTGCAGGCTGCGGCAGGCCGCAACCGACTTCTCGATCATGCACCAGTCAAGGAAATCGATGCGCCGCACGCTTTCCAGCACCGGCACGAATGCCGAAGGGCCCAGCACGCCATATTCGGGGTGGCGCCAGCGGGCGAACATTTCCAGCCCTATTACAGCACCGGTTTCCAGCTCGATCTCGGGCTGGGCGAAGGGATCGAACTGCCGTTCCCGCAGCCCGTGCTCCACTTCGGCAAAGGTGAATTCAGGGTGCTGCGGGCCGGGCTCCGGCTCGCCGCAAGGTTCCCGGTAGTTGGCAATCAGTTCCTGCAGCCTGGCCGAGGTGATGGCCTTGATCGAACTGCCAAGGATGTCGAGCCCGTAAGCCTCGGCCATGGTTTCGACCGAGAACAGCACATCGGCGCTTTCCGAAGCCAGGATGATGATGCCTGCGCGGCAGTCGATTTCCGCCAGCCGCCGGATCACTTCCAGCCCGTCCATGCCGGGCAGCGTCAGGTCCATCAGGGCGATGTTGACGGGAGGGTTCAGGCCTATTTCAAGCAAGCGCAGCGCGCCCAGGCCATCGGATGCCGGCGTGACGTGCTGGGCGCCCAGGTGGCGCAGCATGCCGACCAATAGCTCACGCTGGACGGGTTCGCCCTCGGCGACCAGGAAGTGCAAGCTTGCAATTTCCATAACGCCCAATCCAGCTTGGTTAGTTTTATTAAGTCAGATTTTGCCTTACTTGCTCGAAAAAGCATACTGCGGCGCACGCGGCGACGTTCAGCGATTCGACTTGCCCCAGATGCGGCACGATGACGCGGTGGCTGGCGTTGCTTAAAAGTGTGTCGGAAACGCCCTGCCCTTCATGCCCGAAGATCCAGGCCACCGGCCGTTTCAGGTCGAGCTGGTAGAGCTGCTCGGCTGCGTAGCCGCTGGTGGCCAGGGTGGCAATCCCGGCGCCCTGCACCAGTTGCGCCAGGTCGACGTTTTCGTAGATGTCCAGCACGAAGTGTGCGCCCATGGCTGCACGCAGCACTTTGGGCGACCAGCAGAAGGCGGTGCCGGGGGCGCAATAGACTTCCTTCACGCCCGCGGCGGCGGCGCTGCGCAGGATGGAGCCGACGTTGCCGGGATCCTGCACGTTATCCAGCAGGACTGCGTTGACGCTGAGCGCCTGCGGCAGGTCTTTCTGCGGGGTGCCGATCAGGAACATCAGGCCGACGCCGTGCTCCACCTGGCTGACGGCATGGTAAAGCTGGTCGGTCAGGCACAGGACGTGGGCGTGTTCCGACTCGAGGCGGGCGATGATGCCGGCCACCTCAGGATTCTGCAGCGCGCCTTCGGCCACGATGGCTTGCTCGGGATGGCCGCGCAGCTCGAGCCACGTCTCGCACAGGTGCACGCCATCCAGCAGGCTGCGGCCGGCCTTGCGGCGGGCCTGCGAATTGGTGGCCAGCTTGGCCAGGTCTTTGTATTGCGCGTTGTCGCGCGAGGTGATGTGTTTCATAAGTCGCGTTCCAGGACTTCCCGCACCGGCGAGAAGCTGCGGCGATGCACCGGCGAAGCGCCGTGCTCGCGCAGGCGTTCCAGGTGCAGCGCGGTGCCATAGCCCTTGTGCTGGTCGAAGCCGTACTGCGGGTATTTCTTGTGCAGCTTGACCAGCGCGGCGTCGCGCGCTGTCTTGGCCAGGATCGAGGCGGCCGAGATGGACTCGATCTTGTCGTCGCCTTCCACGATGGCAATGCTCTGGATCCGCATCACCGGGCATTTATTGCCGTCGATGAGGGCCAGCGTCGGCACGGTTTGCAATGCATAGACGGCGCGCTTCATCGCCAGCAGGCTGGCCTGCAGGATGTTCAGGCGGTCGATTTCTTCTTCCGAGGCCTTGGCCACGGCCCAGGCGATCGCGTGTTCGCGGATCAGCGGCGCCAGTTCGTCGCGGCGCGCTTCGTTGAGCTTCTTGGAGTCGCGCAGGCCGGCAATCGGGCGGTTGCGGTCCAGGATCACGGCGGCGGCAAACACCGGGCCGGCCAAAGGGCCGCGCCCAGCCTCATCGACGCCGCAGATGATCTCGTCAAGCGAGTAAGGAAGGTCATCGAAAAGACCGGATTGTTGCACCATTGCTCAATTCTCTCTACTGCTCAGTTCGTGTCACACCATGGGGTCACACCCCAGGTGTGACACGAACTGAGCAGTGCCTGCGGACCAGCTCGTGTCACACTTGGGGTGTGACCCCAAGGTGTGACACGGGCTTATCTGTTGATCACCTTAAGGACTGCTGCGGCGCCTTCTTCGGCACTGTTGCGCAGCAGGCTGTAATGCATGTCGGTGAAGCGCTGCACCAGTCGCAGGCGATGCGGCACGTCACTCAGTTGTTGCCACATGGCGTCGGCCAGCGTCTCGGCAGTGGCTGAGTTCTGCAGCATTTCCGGCACCAGGAATTCGCGCGCCAGGATGTTCGGCAAGCCGATCCAGGGCTGGTAGCCCATATGCTTCATGATATGCCACGATGCAGCCATCATCTTGTAGGCGATCACCATCGGCTTTTTGTACAGTGCCACTTCCAGCGATGCGGTGCCGGAAGCCACCAGCACGGCGTCGGCGGCGCAGATGGCGGTGTGCGACTGGCCATCGAGCAGCATCAGTTCCACGTCCTGCAGTCCAGCTTCTGCGATCAGCTCGAGGAAGTACTTGCGCTGCTTTTCGCCGGCCATCGGCACCACGAATTTCAGCGTGTGGTCGCGCTGCAGCAGCAGCTTGCAGGCGCCGATGAAGGCGGCCGTATTGTATTTCAGTTCCGCCATGCGGCTGCCCGGCATGACGCAGACCACGTTGGCGTCTTCCGCCAGGCCGAGCTGGCGGCGTGCGGCCGCTTCGTCGGGCTGCAGCGGGATCACCTCGGCCAGCGGGTGGCCGACGTAGGTCACGGGCACGCCGGCTTTCTTGTAGATCTCTTCCTCGAACGGGAAGATCACCAGCATATGCGAGACCGATTTGACGATTTTCTTGATGCGCCCGCCGCGCCAGGCCCAGATCTGCGGGCCGATGTAATGCACGGTCGGGATGCCGGCATCGCGCAGCTGCGCTTCCAGCCCCAGGTTGAAGCCCGGGTAGTCGGCGCCGATGAAGCAGGCCGGCCGCTCGGCCAGCAACTGGTCGCGCAGCGTGTTCTGGATGCCCTTCAGCTCGCGGTAGCGGGGAATGATCTCGAACAGCCCGCGCACGGTCATCTTTTCGATCGGCCATTGCGACGCGAAACCATGTTCCATCATGGCCGGGCCGCCAATGCCGTGGAAGCGCGCGTCGGGCAGGTGCGGGCGCAGGCCGCCTAGCAAGCGGCCTGCCAGCAGGTCGCCGGACGGTTCACCGGCAACGACTGCGATCGATACGTCAGCGGACGATGCCACGGGTGGTCGTATCGAGGAAATCGCGCATCGAGCGCGCGGCGGCTGCACAATCTTCCGGCAGCTCGGCTTCGGCGGCAAGCATGGCTGCCTTGGCTTCGTCCAGCGTCAGGCCGGAACGGTACAGCAGCTTGTAGGCGTTGCGGATGGCGTTGATCTGCTCGCGCGTGAAGCCGCGGCGTTTCAGGCCTTCGATGTTGACGCCGTGGGCTGCTGCCGGATTGCCGTTCAACAGCACGTAAGGCGGCACGTCCTGGGTCAGGCTGGTGCTCATGCCGACGAAGGCGTGGGCGCCGATCTTGCAGAACTGGTGCACGTTGGCGAAGCCGGACATGATCACCCAGTCGCCGATCTCCACGTGGCCCGCCATCTGGGCGTTGTTGGAGAAGATGGTGTTGTTGCCGACCACGCAGTCGTGCGCCAGGTGGACATAGGCCGAGATCCAGTTGTTGTTGCCAAGCCTGGTCACGCCCTTGTCCTGCACCGTACCGACGTTGAAGGTGCAGAACTCGCGGATGGTGTTGTCGTCGCCGATTTCCAGGCGGGTCGGTTCGCCATTCCATTTCTTGTCCTGCGGCGCGGCGCCGATGGAGGAAAACTGGAAGAACTTGTTGTTCCTGCCGATCGTGGTATGGCCCTCGATCACGACGTGCGGGCCCACCACGGTGTTCTCGCCAATCACCACGTTCGGGCCAATGATCGTGTATGGGCCGATCTCGACGCCGGCAGCCAGTTCGGCTTTCGGGTCGACGATCGCGCTTGGGTGGATGGTCGCCATGCTCTTTACTCCACGGAGCGGATGGTGCACATCAGCTCAGCTTCCAGCGCCACCTGGCCGTCGACCGAGCCGACCGCCTTGTATTTCCAGATGCCGCGCGCGTTGCGCAGGATTTCCACGTCCATTTTCAGCTGGTCGCCGGGACCTACCGGGCGCTTGAAGCGCGCGTTGTCGATGCCGACGAAGTACACCACCGAATTCTCGTCCGGCTTGATGCCCATGGACTTGAACGACAGCAGGGCTGCGGTCTGCGCCATCGCTTCGATCATCAGCACGCCGGGCATGACCGGCTTGTGCGGGAAGTGGCCGTTGAAGAACTCTTCGTTCACGGTCACGTTCTTGATGGCGGTGATGGACTTATTCTCTTCATAAGAGATCACGCGGTCAACCAGCAGCAGCGGGTAGCGGTGCGGCAGGTAGGCCTTGATCTCGCAGATGTCCATCGTTTTGTTTTCGGTAGTCGTCATGATTCTTCGTCTTCGGTTTTAGTTTTAATGGTTTTTTCCAGCGCGCGCATTTTATCGCGCATCGTAGGCAGGTTCCGTACGATCGCAGCCGACTTCTCCCAGTCGCTGTTCTTGGCCAACGGGTAGAAGCCCGTGTACTGGCCCGGTTCGGTGATCGAGCGCGATACCAGGCTGCCCGACGAGATATGGACCTGGTCCGCAATCGTCAAATGGCCCAGGATCATCGCTGCCCCGCCGAAGGTGCAGTGCTTGCCGATTTTTGCGCTGCCTGCCACGCCGACGCAGCCGGCCATGGCCGTGTGCGCGCCGATATGGCAGTTGTGGCCGATCTGGATCTGGTTGTCCAGCTTCACGCCGTCTTCAATAATAGTATCCGCCAGCGCACCGCGGTCGATCGTCGTGTTGGCGCCGATATCGACATCGTCGCCGATCACCACGCGGCCCACCTGCGGAATGCGTACGTAGACGCCGGCGTCGTTGGCAAAGCCAAAGCCGTCAGTACCGATCACGGCGCCGGAGTGGATGATGCCGCGCTTGCCGATCACGCACTTCGCGTGGAAGGTGACGTTGGCAAAGAAATGCGTCCCCTCGCCTACCTGGGCGTCGCGCCCGACGTAGCAGCCGGCATCGAGCACCACGCCGGAGCCGATCGCGGCACCCGCCTCGACCACTACTTTCGGGCCGATATGGGCAGTCGCGTCGACGCTGGCAGCGGGATCGACATATGCCGTCGGGTGCACGCCGGCCGGGCGCACGTACGCCGTCTGCGCTTCAAACACCTGCGCGGCACGGGCAAAGTACACATAGGGATTCTTGACGACGATGCGGGCACCCTTGTAGGTTTCGGCCACGGTGGCATCGTCATTGGCGCTGACAATCAGGGCTGCCGCCTGGCTTTGCCCCGCCTGCGAGCGGAATTTGCTGTTACTGAGGAAGCTGATATGCGAAGCGCCTGCATCGGTCAACGGCGCGATCCCGGCAACGTAAAGTTCCGGGTCCCCCACCAGTTGGCCGCCCAGGCGCTCGACCAGTTCTCCTAGTCGAAGGCCCATCTGAAATCCAATCTATCGGTTATTTATCCAGCGCTTCCAGCACCTTGTTGGTGATGTCGATACGCGGACTGGCCCACACTGCGTCCTGCAGGACGATGTCATAGCCTTCGGTGTTTGCAAGCTGCTTGATGATCTTCGTCGCCTTCTCGGCGATCGCAGCACGCTCCTCGTTGGTGCGCTGGTTCAGGTCTTCGCGGAATTCGCGCTGGCGGCGCTGGAAATTCAGGTCCGCCTCGTACGCCTCGCGCTGCAGCTTGCTGCGCTCAGGTTCGGGCTTGGCGACACCTTCCTTTTCCCATTTTTCGGCTGCCGCCTTGGAGCGCATGGCCAGTTCCTGCAGCGCTTTTTCGCGGCTGGCGAATTCATCGCGCAGCTTGCTGTCGGCCAGCTTGGCCAGCTTCGATTCGTTGTAGATGCGCTCGGCGCTCAGCCAGGCAATCCGGGAGGACTGCGCCAGCGCCGGTGCCGTGGCCATCATGCCCAGCGCCAGTACGGCAGCGATCTTGCCCAGGGTAGCGGTTGCAGTCTTCAACTCGATTCTCCGTCCAAATAAGTTACTTTGGTGCATTAAACGCATCAGAAACCAGTACCCATCTGGAACTGGAAGCGTTCCAGGCGGTCACCCAGTTTGTCGTTCAGAGGCAAAGCATAACTCAACTTCAGCGGGCCTACCGGGGAAATCCAGCTCAAGCCCAGGCCGGCCGAGAAGCGCAGTTCGGACAGGCGCATCTTCTGGTGTTCCTGGTATACCTGGCCGCCGTCGAGGAAGCCGAACCAGCGCAGCGAGCGGTCCTGGCCCTGGCCCGGGAACGGCATCTGCAGTTCGGCATTGCCGATCAGGCGCGAGGCGCCGCCCAGCGAGTCGCCGTAGCGTGGGTCGACCGCGCCCAGCGAGGAGCTCTGGTAGCCGCGCACCGAGCCGATGCCGCCGGCGTAGAAGTTCTTGAACACCGGGTAGTTCTTGCCGCCGAAGCCGCGGCCATAATCAACCTCGCCCTTCAGCGCCAGCGTGATCTTGTTGGTGACCGGTTTGTACCACTGGGTTTCATACACCGCGCGCCAGTATTTCGACTCGCCGATCGCATCCAGTTCCAGGTTGATGCGCTGCATATAACCCAGGGTCGGGGTCATGGCGGAGTCGCGGCTGTCGCGCGCCCACGCCGCGGTCAGCGGCACCGAATAGGCATTGACCGAGCCGACACCGTTGGCCGGGCCGCCCAGGTCGCGCACGTACTGCTTGAAGTAGGTTGGCGAGGAATCGTCGGTTTGCACGTTCGATTTTTCCAGGCCGATACCGAAGAAGACAGTGTCCTGCTCGGAGAACGGCACGCCGAAGCTTACCCGGCCGCCGGTCTGCTTGATGGTGTACAAGCCGGTGTTCACTGCAGGCGGACGGAAGGTACGCAGGTAAAGCTCGTAGCTGCGCGACACGCCGTCGGCGGTGAAGTACGGGTTGGTATGCGAGAACGCGATGGTGCGGCTGTACTTCGAGGTATTCAGTTCCAGGCCCACGGTATTGCCGGAGCCGGCGAAGTTGGCCTGCTGGATCGCGGCATTGAAGGTGAACTTCTCGGCCTGCGAGAATGCGCCGCCGATCTGGAAGTTACCGGTCGGGCGCTCGACCACGGACAGGTTGATGTCCACCTGGT
This sequence comes from Duganella sp. Root198D2, assembly GCF_001428585.1. NCBI lineage: Bacteria > Pseudomonadati > Pseudomonadota > Betaproteobacteria > Burkholderiales > Oxalobacteraceae > Duganella > Duganella sp. Root198D2. The sequence continues at coordinate 19,295 of NZ_LMIC01000044.1, forward strand.
CGGAAGTTCCCTGCGCTTCCGGCGTATCGACCGTCACGTCCTTGAAGTAGCCGGTACGGTCGACGCGGTCGCGCGATTGCTTGATCTTGGAGGCGTCGTACCAGCTCGATTCGAACTGGCGGAATTCGCGGCGGATCACTTCGTCGCGGGTGCTGGTATTGCCCGAGATATTAATGTGGCGCACATAGGCGCGCTTGCCCGGATCGATGAAGAAGGTGAACGCGACTTCGCGCTTGGCCTGGTCGATCTCCGGGTTGGCGTTGACGTTGGCGAAGGCGAAGCCGAAGGTGCCCAGGCGGTCGGTGATCAGCTTGTTGGTCGAGGTCAGCAGCTTGCCGGAGTACAGCTTGCCTTTTTGCAGCAGCACCAGCTGGCGCAGTTCGTCTTCGCGGCCGAACATTTCGCCTTCGAACTTGATGTCGGAGACGGTGTACTTTTCACCTTCGGTGATATTGATGGTGAGGTAAATGTCTTTCTTGTCCGGGGTAATCGAGACCTGCGTGGAATCCACATTCATCTCGATATAGCCGTGGTCAAGGTACCAGGACTTCAGGGTCTCGATATCGCCATTCAGCTTGGTCTTGGAATACTGGTCGGACTTGGTGTACCAGCTGAACCAGCCGCCGGTATTCAGGGCGATCTGCTCTTTCAGCTCCTTGTCGCTGAAAGCCTTGTTGCCGACGATATTGATCTGCTTGATGCGCGCCACATCGCCTTCATCGACGTCGAAGTCGATGCTGACGCGGTTACGCTCCATCGGGGTGACGGTGGTGGTGATCTTCACGCCGTACAGGCCGCGCGACAGGTACTGACGCTTCAATTCCTGTTCGGCGCGGTCGACCGATGCCTTGTCGAAGGTCTTCGCTTCGCCGACGCCGATATCCTTCAGCGCCTTGACCAGCATGTCCTTCTCGAACTCGTGGGTGCCCTTGAAGTCCACCTTGGCGATGGCCGGGCGCTCTTCCACGATCACCACCAGCACATTGCCGTCGCGCTCCAGCTTCACATCCTTGAAGATGCCGGTCGCGTACAGGGCCTTGATGGTGGCTACGGATTTGTCGTCACTGAAGGTTTCGCCCACGCGCACTGGCAGGTAGCTGAACACGGTACCGGCTTCGGTACGCTGGATGCCTTCGACGCGGATGTCCTTGACGACAAACGACTCGGCGGCGATTGCGCTGCCGGAGCAGAAGGCCAGGACGGCTGCGCCGACCAGAGTGCGGCGGAATTGGGGAGCGATACGATCAGTGTGTAATTTCATCGGCAAATCGAAAAAAATTAAAGCAGCCGGGCCAGGTCATTGAATATCGCCAGCGCCATTAAAGACACCAGCAATCCCAGTCCAATACGCTGCGCCATTTCGCCAAAGCGTTCGGAAACGGGACGCCCGGTCAAAACTTCCAGCGAATAATACAGCAAATGCCCCCCATCCAGAACAGGAATTGGCAGCAAATTCATAAGTCCAAGGCTCACGCTGATAAAGGCGACGAAAGCAATAAATGGCTCGGCGCCCATTTTCGCAGTTTCCCCGGCATATTCGGCAATGGTCAAAGGGCCGGTAATATTCTTTAAAGAGACTTCACCCACAATCATGCGGCCCAGGATCTTGAAGGTCATGGTGCAGATTTCCTTTACCTGGCGCACTGCCTTGGCAGTCGCTTCCAGCGGGCCGTAATGCACCACCATCGTATCAACAGCGCCCACCAGTTCGGCCTTGATCTTACCGACTGTTACAAGACCTTTGCTGTTTGCCTGCTTGTCCTCCACCGCGTCCGGGGTCAGTTCCAGCTGCTGCTGGCGGCCTTCGCGCAGCACGGTGACTACCAGCTTGCGGCCCGGCGAACGCAGGACTTCCGCGACGAAGCTGCGCGCATCATCGATCGGCTGGCCGTCCACGGCCAGGATCGTGTCGCCCTTCAGCATGCCGGCGCGGCGGGCGGCGCCGCCCTCCTCCATGCGGCCGATCACCGGCGGCGGGCGCATCAGGTCGAGGCCGATCAGCGCCGGCACGTCGTCTTCCAGGTTCACATGGGCTGCCGCCTCGGCCGGCAACGCAAGCCGCAGCTCGCCGTAGCCGGGGCGCTCGACCACCAGCTGCAAGCCTTCCTTATGGATAGCCGACTGGATGATGGCCCAGCGCAGCTCGGACCAGCCCTGCACGGCGTCGCCGTTGACGGACTTCACCAGGTCGCCGCGGTGCAGGCCGGCGGTTGCGGCGGCCGTCGCCGCCGCCGGTTCGGCAATGCGCGCAGTCGGCTCGCGCACGCCGCCCATATACAGGCCGGCGTACAGGGCGATAGCAAGCAGGAAGTTGGCCAGCGGGCCGGCGGCCACGATGGCGATGCGTTTCCAGACGCTCTGGCGGGTGAATTCGCGGGCCAGGTCGCCGGCCGGCAGGCCGCTGACATCGGCTTCACGCGCGTCCAGCATCTTGACGTAGCCGCCCAGCGGGATGGCGGAGATGGCCCATTCGGTCTGGTCTTTGCCAAACTTGCGCATCCAGACGATGCGGCCCATGCCGACCGAGAAGCGCAGCACCTTGACCCCGCACCAGCGTGCCACCAGGTAGTGTCCCAGCTCGTGGATGATGATCAGGGAGCCGAGGCAGACGATCGTGGCGAGGATGGTGCGGAAGGTGTCCATTGGCGTGTGTGCTGCTTATTCGGCGATAATCCGTTCTGCCGCGGCCCGTGCCAGCGCGTCCTGCGCCATCACCGCCTCGATGCTGCTGGCCGCGCCATGCGGCAATTCTTCCATGACCCGGGCGATGACCCGGTCGATGCGGCGGAAGCCGATGCGTTCGTCGAGGAAGGCTTGCACCGCCACTTCGTTGGCCGCGTTCAGCAGGGCCGGCGCGGTACCGCCGGCGCGCAAAGCCTCGAAGGCCAGCGCCAGGCAGGGGAAGCGGTTGAAATCGGGCTTTTCGAATTGCAGGGTGCCGACCTGGGTCAGGTCCAGCTGCGCCACGCCGGAGGCGATACGCTCCGGATAAGCCAGGGCATGGGCGATCGGGGTGCGCATGTCCGGATTGCCCAGCTCCGCCAGCACCGAGCCGTCGCTATAGGACACCATCGAATGAATCACCGATTGCGGGTGGATCACCACTTCGATCTGCCCGGCCGGGGCGCCGAACAGCCAATGGGCCTCGATCACTTCCAGGCCCTTGTTCATCATGGTCGCGGAATCGACCGAAATCTTGCGGCCCATGACCCATTTCGGGTGCTTGCAAGCCTCGTCCGGGGTGACGTTTTCCAGCGTCGCGACTTCGCGCTTCAGGAAAGGACCGCCGGAAGCGGTCAGCAGGATCTTGGTGACGCCGGCAGCGGCCGGCACGCGGCCATAGCCTTGCGGCAGGCACTGGAAGATCGCATTGTGCTCGGAATCGATCGGCAGCAGCACGGCGCCGCTCTCGGCCACGGCGTCCATGAACAGCTGGCCGGACATGACCAGCGCCTCCTTATTGGCCAGCATGACTTTCTTGCCGGCGCGGGCCGCCGCCAGGGTTGGCGCCAGGCCGGCGGCGCCGACGATAGCCGCCATCACGGCATCGGTTTCAGCGGCGCTGGAAACGGCGCACAGCGCAGCTTCGCCCCACTCCACCTCGGTGCGGCAGCCGGCCGCGCGCAGCAAGGCAGCCAGCCGGTCCGCGGCGGCGGCGCTGCCCACCACGGCGCGCGCCGGGCGGAACTGGATGCACTGGGCTGCCAGTTCTTCGACGCGGCTATGGGCGCTCAGCGCGTAGACGGAATAACGGTCCGGGTGGCGCGCGATGACGTCCAGCGTGGAGACGCCGATCGAACCGGTGGCGCCGAGGATGGTAATGCGTTGCATGGAATTCCTTAGAACAGCCTTGGGGTGATCAACGCGGCGATAGGCAGCACAGGCACCAGCGCGTCGATACGGTCAAGCACGCCGCCGTGGCCAGGCAGCAGGTTGCTGCTGTCCTTCATGCCGGAGCGGCGCTTGAGCATGGATTCAAACAGGTCGCCCACGATGGAAGCTGCGACGACCAGCGCCAGCACCGCCAGCATGATGCCCCAGCCCATGCGGCCGGCCAGGCGCACCGCAAAGGTGTCCTGCAGCAGCGGCACCGATGGCGCCAGCAGCACGGTAGCGGCGGCCAGCAGCAGCACGGCAACCAGGCCGCCCACCGCGCCTTCCCACGACTTGCCCGGGGAGATGCTTGGCGCCAGCTTGTGCTTGCCGAAAGCCTTGCCCGAGAAATAGGCGAAGATGTCGGCTGCCCATACGATGGCCATGACCGACAGCAGGTATACCGGGCCGCGCGCGAACAGCAGCATGATGGCGACGAAGCAGGCCACCAGGGTTACCGCGTACACCATGCTCAGCATGGTATTGCCCATGCCTTCGGCCGGAGGCAAGCCCAGTTTCAGGGCCGGTGCAAAGCGGATCAGCCAGATGGCGGCGCCGATCGCCAGCCAGAACCTGGCCTGCTCGAGTCCAGCGCTGAAGAAGAAGGTGTAAATGAAGGCTGCCGTCCACGCCGCCGCCACGACAATCGCGGCGCGGTTCTTGAACAGGCGGAAGGCTTCCCACACGGCGGCGGCAAAGAACACGGCCACCACCGCGTTCACCGCTGGCTGGTAGCCGGAGAACAGGACAGGCAACAATACCGCCAGCAGCAGGACGGCGGTAATCACGCGGGTTTTCAGCATTGTTATCAGCTCTTATTAGCTTTTCTGTGCCAGCTGGTCGCCAGTGCGGCCAAAGCGGCGTTCACGGCCCTGGTAGGAGGCAATCGCCTCATCCAGGCGTTCGGCATTGAAGTCGGGCCAGTAGATGTCGGTGAAGTGCAATTCCGTATAGGCCAGTTGCCACAGCAGGAAATTGGAAATGCGCTCTTCACCGCCGGTGCGGATGAACAGGTCCGGCTCGGGGGCATAAGCCATCGACAGGTACGGCGCCAGCTGCTCTTCCGAGAAGTCGGTCGTGCCCGGATGCTCGGCCACCATCTTGCCGATTGCCTGCATGATATCCCAGCGCCCGCCATAGTTGGCGCACACGGTGACCGTCAGGCGGGTGTTGTTGGCAGTCTTGCGTTCGGCATTGGCGATCATGTCCTGCAGCTTCTGGTCGAAGCGCGCCAGGTCGCCCACCACCTTCAGGCGGATATTGTTCGCATGCATCTTCGACACTTCACGCTCCAGCGCGGTGACGAAGAGCTTCATCAGCAGCGAAACTTCCTCTTCCGGCCGGCGCCAGTTCTCGGAACTGAACGCAAAGACGGTCAGGTACTCGATGCCACGCGCAGCGCAGGCTTCCACCACGGTGCGCACCGCTTCCACGCCTTTGACGTGGCCCGCCACGCGCGGCAGGAAGCGCTTGGTTGCCCAGCGCCCGTTGCCGTCCATGATGATCGCCAGGTGGCGCGGCACCTTCGGCGCATCAGGAACTGTGGTTGTCGAACTCGAATATTTCATAGGTGCGTAAACTAAAAATCCGGGGAGGCAGGGGCAATACCCCTATCCTCCCCGGTTTCGGGACCTTAGACGGTCAGGACTTCTTTCTCTTTTTCGGCGACGGTCTTGTCGATGTCGGCGATGAACTTGTCGGTCAGCTTCTGGATTTCATCCACTGCACGACGTTCTTCGTCTTCCGAAATAGCCTTGTCTTTCACCAGCTTCTTCAAGCCTTCGTTGGCATCGCGGCGGATATTGCGCACGGCGACCTTGGCATCTTCGCCTTCGCCCTTGCACAGCTTGACCATCTCCTTGCGGCGCTCTTCGTTCAGCGGCGGGGTCGGCACGCGAATCATGTCGCCCTGCGACGCCGGGTTCAGGCCCAGGTCGGAATCGCGAATCGCCTTTTCAATGGCGGCGCCCATTTTCTTTTCAAACGGGGCTACGCCGATGGTGCGCGCGTCGACCAGGGTCAGGTTGGCGACCTGGTTCAGCGGGGTCGGGTTGCCGTAGTAATCCACCATGACGTGGTCCAGAATGCCAACGTGGGCACGGCCGGTACGCACCTTGGCCAGGTCGGCCTTCAGGGTTTCCAGCGATTTGCCCATTTTGTCCTGGGCGTTCTTTTTAATGTCAGCAGTAGACATTCCTACTCTCCTGTTGCTTTAACTTGAAATATTTTAAACGTGGACCAGTGTACCCTCTTCCTCGCCCATGATCACGTTCATCAACGCCCCAGGTTTGGTGATAGAGAATACTTTGATCGGCAGTTTCTGGTCACGGCACAGCGCGAAGGCGGTGGCATCCATGACTTGCAGGTGCTTGGCGATCGCTTCGTCGAAGCTGATCTTGTGATACATGGTGGCGTTCGGGTCCTTTTTCGGATCGGCGGTGTAGATACCATCGACCTTGGTGGCCTTCAGCACGATTTCCGCGCTCACTTCCGAACCACGCAGCGCCGCTGCGGTGTCGGTGGTGAAGAACGGGTTGCCGGTGCCGGCGGCGAAGATGACGACCTTGCCTTCTTCCAGGTACTGCAGCGCTTTCGGGCGCACATAAGGCTCGACCACCTGTTCGATGCCGATGGCCGACATCACGCGCGCAACCACGCCCACGTGCTTCATCGCATCAGCCAGGGCCAGCGCGTTCATCACGGTGGCCAGCATGCCCATGTAGTCGGCGGTGGCTCGGTCCATGCCCTGGGCGCCAGGCGCCACGCCACGGAAGATGTTGCCGCCGCCAATGACGACCGCCAGTTCAACGCCCAGCTTTGCTACTTCGGCGACGTCCGCCACCATGCGTTCGATAGTGCCGCGGTTGATGCCGTACGGATCATCACCCATCAGGGCTTCGCCGGACAATTTCAGGAGGACGCGCTTGAATGCTGGTTTTGACATGAGCTGGGGCTCCTTTTAAATGTTTTGTTCGGTGTGGCTTCGGCGGCAATGATAACGGAAATGCCATTGTCCACCGTTTAAATCGCAGCCTGCAAGTCTTAAAAAACACTTAACAGGCCGGGTACAGCTAAAAAAACGGGCCTTGCGGCCCGTTCTCTTGATTATGCGCCTTTGGAGGCAGCCATCTGGGCTGCGACTTCCGCCGCGAAATCGTCAACTTTCTTCTCAATGCCTTCGCCAACCACGTACATGGTGAAGCCCTTGACGGTGGTGTTAGCGGCTTTCAGCATCTGCTCGATGGACTGCTTGTCGTTCTTCACGAAAGCCTGGTTCATCAGCGACACTTCTTTGAGGTACTTGGCAACGGCGCCATCGATGCGCTTGGCAACGATGTCTGCTGCCTGGGTTGGCTTGCCAGCGGCTTGCGCAGCAGCTGCGTCTTCGTCGGACTTGGCCTGGGCAACCGAACGCTCTTTGGCGATCAGTTCGGCAGGAACCTGCTCGGACGACAGGGCAACCGGCTTCATTGCAGCGATGTGCATGGCCACGTCTTTACCCACTTGCTCGTCGGCGCCGTCGAACTCGACGATCACGCCGATCTTGGTGCCGTGCAGGTAGGAAGCCAGCTTGCCGGTGGTTTCGAAACGCTGGAAGCGACGGATCGACATGTTTTCGCCGATTTTACCAACCAGGGCAGCACGCACTTCGTCCAGGGTCTGGCCGTTGCCAGCTGGCAGGGCCAGCAGGGCAGCAACGTCAGCCGGGTTCTGTTCGGCGGCCAGCTTGGCAGCCAGGGCAGCCAGGGCCAGGAAATCGTCGTTCTTGGCCACGAAGTCGGTCTCGGAGTTCACTTCCACCAGCGCGCCGATGTTGCCAGCGATGTAGGAAGCAACCACGCCTTCAGCGGTGATACGTGCGGAAGCTTTGGCAGCCTTGCCGCCCAGCTTAACGCGCAGCAGCTCTTCTGCTTTGTCCATGTCGCCGCCGGCTTCGGTCAGCGCTTTTTTGCATTCCATCATTGGCGCGTCGGTCTTAGCGCGCAGTTCACCTACCATTGCTGCAGTAATTGCTGCCATGTGATTCTCCTGTATTCGGTTTGGGATTCAGTCCGGGGCGGCGCCAAGGGCAGCCTGCTCATCCGGGGGATTCTGTTTAAAAAAAAGGGGGAGCTGGTGGGCCACCCCTTTCTCAAGCTGAAGCCGTCTTGCGACGGCCAGGCAATTAAGCCTGCTCGTTAACTTCTACGAACTCGTCGCCAGCTGCAGTCTTGATGGATTCCAGGACTTCAGTGGTAGCGTTGGCACGGCCTTCCAGGATCGCGTCTGCTACGCCGCGAGCGTACAGGGTGATCGCTTTGGAGGAGTCATCGTTACCAGGAATGACGTGGGTCACGCCTTCTGGGGAATGGTTGGTATCGACCACGCCGATCACTGGGATGCCCAGCTTGGCGGCTTCGGTGATCGCGCCTTTGTGGTAACCAACGTCAACCACGAAGATTGCGTCAGGAACACCGCCCATATCCTTGATGCCGCCGATGGATTTCTGCAGCTTTTCCAGTTCGCGACGGAACAGCAGTGCTTCTTTCTTCGACAGCTTCTCGACGGAACCGTCTTCGATCGAAGCTTCCATGTCTTTCAGGCGCTTGATCGAGGTCTTGATGGTCTTGAAGTTGGTCAGCATGCCGCCCAGCCAACGCTGGTCAACAAACGGAACACCGGCGCGCTGAGCTTCAGCAGCGATGATGTCGCGAGCCTGGCGCTTGGTGCCAACCATCATGATGGTGCCACGGGAAGCGGAGATTTGACGGATGGTTTTCATCGCGTCCTGGTACATGGCCAGGGTCTTTTCCAGGTTGATGATGTGAATCTTGTTGCGGTGGCCGAAGATGAACGGAGCCATCTTTGGGTTCCAGAAACGGGTTTGGTGACCGAAATGGACGCCGGCTTCCAGCATTTCACGCATCGTTACAGACATTGTTTACTCCAGGGTTTGGTCTGGAATCCACCCAGTGACCCTTGCGGGCACCCTTGTAGGGGGGATTCGGGTTTATAAAATAAGAAAATTTGCTGCTATTTGCAAGACGCTAGGTCAGGCAACCATAAATTTTAGCGTATCGGAGGGGGCTCATGCAAGCGTGTTGCAGTCATCCGCACGGTGCGCCGGGCCGCATTTTAGTGCAAGCTTGATAAGAAATACAAAGAATCTCGAAATATTTTGTATTTTTTGTCACGCCCGTGTCGATTTTGGCCGAGCTGGCGCGTCGTGCCTATACCAACCCACCCAAACATGGAGACTACTGAAATGGCAACCAATACCATCAAACTGCACCGTGTACTGCGCGCTTCCCCGGACCGCATCTACAAGGCCTGGACCACCGCCTCGGCCTTCAACAAATGGCTGCCGCCGAACGGCTACCTGGGCGAGGTGCACGAAATGGATGCGCGCGTGGGCGGCAAGTACCGCATGTCCTTTGTCGACCTGGGCACCGGCTTCACCCATTCCTTCGGTGGCGAATACCTCGAACTGCATCCAGGCGAGAAGATCCGCTACAGCGCGGTGTTCGACGACCCGAACCTGCCGGGGCAGATGCAGACCACCATCAACCTGCGTGCGGTTTCCTGCGGCACCGAAGTCGAGATCACGCAGGAAGGCGTGCCGGCCGTGATTCCTGCCGAGCAGTGCTACCTGGGCTGGCAGCAGTCGCTGGCCCTGCTGGCTTTGCTGGTCGAGCAATAAGGAGACGGCCATGGGAAGCCCCTCCTCCTATTTCCCTTCGATTGAAGCGAAGTATGGCCAGCCGGTCGAGCATTGGCTCAAGCTGCTCAAAAGCATGAAGGCCATGAAGCATATGGATATGGTGGCGGCGCTGAAAACCGACCACGGCATGGGTCATGGCCATGCCAATGCCCTCGTTGCACACTTCAAGGCGGAAGGCAGCAAAGCTTGATCCGTATCTAAGCGGTGGGCAGGGAGCGTCACCACAATGAGGTAACACGTACAGGTGCCCTCATGAGCCTGGTTGACATTCCCCACCTGCCCACCGAAGATAAAATTATGGATCCCGCCATCAAAGACTATGTCGACACCAAGCTCGAGTCATCAGAGGCTCGCAGCGCTACATTGGTAGCGGAGTTCAGGACTCTTGTTACGGCCACCCTCGTCCGAATGGAAGAACGGGACGCCGCCCGTCAACGCGCCGACGACATTCAGCACAAGGAAGTTCAGAGGCAGCTTGATGAGTTCCGCAAGGAGTCGCGGGGCACTCGGAAAGTCATCATCGCTACCGGCGTTACGGCCACGCTCACCATCCTTTCGGCACAGCCGGCCTCAACGCCGCAATCATCCAGAACTTCCATAACGCGTTTGAAATTGGCCAGCGCCACGCCACCCTGCAACACGAAATGGCGGTCCAAAATCAGAAGTCCAGCGCGGTTCTTGTGCAGATGGATGCGCGCCTTGCCGCGATCGAGAAATCGCTCGTCGACAAGAAACGCCGAACGCCATAGCTGCCCGACTGGCCGCCATGCCGAAAGCCGGCGGCCAGCAGGCACCATCGCCTTAGGCGGCTTACTTCGTAACGCTCAGCGTGTAGTTGCCGGAGCCGCTATACGAGTACACGGTGATCCGGTAATAAGCCAAAGCGGCGCTGTAGCTGATCGCTTCAGTCGACGTCGGGCTGGTCGATGAAGCCACCTGCACCCACGTGCTGCCATCCCACTTCTCCAGCTTCAGCTCAAAGTCGGCATTCGATGGGCCGGCCAGGTTGGCCTTGATCGTGCCGCCGTTGTACAAGAAGTATGGCGATGGATGGATGGCGGAGGCATTGGTGCCGGACAGGTAGCCGGTATAGGTCTCGCCGACCGCCGTGCCGTCGCCCTTCACCACGTCGAAGGATATCGTCTTCGCAGCGGCGCTGATGTTGGCCAGGCCGAAGTTGGAGCCGGCCCCGCTCCACCAGCGCGAATTGGTACCGCGGCTGGCGTAGTTGTTCGGCACCGTGTCGTAGAAGGCCTTGTAGATCGCGCCGTCGTACAGGTCGGTGCCGTCGCCACGGTTCGCGTTGTACTCAGGGTCGCGGCGGCCGTCGGCGTGCTCCATCTGCACGTATGGGTGCCACTCGTCGGAGTTGTTGCCTGCCGGGTCGATGTGCCATACCGCCAGGCCGGAACCGAGCTGGTACAGGTTCTGGTCCGCTTTGTAGATCGCTTCCACGTAGAACGCTTCGTCGGTCTTGGCCGGGTTGGTCCAACGGTACAGGTTATGCGAGCCGGAAGTATGGCTCAGGCGCCCTTTCGGAGCACTGGCATTCAACGCCGGATTCAGCTCGGTCACGGTATCCCAGCCAACCTGGTAGCGGAAGAAGCCATTCGGCGGCACCGGGCGATACTGGCTTTGCGCGCCGATACTGCCGAAGCCCATGATGCAGTAGCTGGCAGCCGAACCTTCGGAGCTGCCGTCATAGTCGTACAGGTCCGGCCAGCCCATCACCAGGTGGCCCGTCTCGTGCGAGAAGGTGCCGATGGCCAGGCTGTTGCCCATGTTCGTGATCTGGTAGTAGCCGGTGCAAACGCCGTCCGCGCAGAACTGCTTGCCCAGCCAGCCCATGTGTGGCCACAAGCCTTTCGACCAGGCGCTGTCCGAACCGCCGGAGTAGAAGAAATTCAGGCCGCGAATACGCTTGTTGGCGTCCACGCTTAATGAAGCGAAATTGAAGCCCTGGGTGTACTCCAGCCAGTTCAATGCTTCCGAGATCAGCTCTTGCGAGCGCACGCCGGAATCCAGGCTGCTGTCAGCGTAATACGCCTTGTTCTTCTTGGCGCGGTAATAGACCGTGGTGGCATTGGTGTAATCGAGCTTGCCGCCAGAGACGGACTGCCAGTAGCCGCGCACCGACTGCGCATTGCCAAAGCCGGTGTACGGCATGTCATTCAGGAAGGAATTGACCTGCGCCTGGGTGATCGTGCCCGGCACGTCTGGGAAGTCGATAATCACGGTCAGGCCCTTCACCTGCCCGGTCACTGGCGCCGCCAGCGCCTGCGGCGCGCTCGCCGCGATGCTCGCGGACTTGCGGGCACTTTCCAGCGAGCGGTTATTCATCTTCTCGAACTTCTCCTTGGCCTTGCGGGCGCGGGCATCCTGGCTCAGGCCTTCCTGTTTTTTGGCGGTGCCGCCGCCCAGGCTGCGCACCTTGGCATTGGTCGCCAGTACGCCGGTCGATACCAGCTCGTCGCCGGCGGCGCTCACCGTGGCGTAGCAGAAGCCTTTCTTGGCATTGTCATAGACGATCAGCGAGCCGTCATCGGTGCGCTGTTCGGCATAGTAATCGTTACCGTCCAGGTGTACGCGCAGCTTTTCACCGCCCGGCTGTTTGAACTCATAAATGCTGTCTTTATAGGGAAGACCAGCCTGTGCGAACAGGCTGGTTACTAACATTACCGCTGCAGTTGCAACTTTCAATCGCATTTGGATCTCTCCGTTTCTTGTTGTAAAGAAACGAAAGTAAATCACGCACGATTGTGCAAGTCTTGATGAATTTATATGTGTGCGGTGCGGAAATCGGCACAATCGCACACTTTTTATCACGTCACCGAGAACACCACGGAGCTGGTCAAAGCCACGTAGCCATCGTTGTACAGCAGCCATGCCGCATAGGTGCCGGCAGCCAGTCCGGAAGTGGCAAAGCTCGCGCTTCCGCTGCCGGTGGTGACGTATTGCCAGGACAGCGAAGCGGTAGAGCCGGGCATTACGCCACTACGGTAAATACCGATCCAATTCTTGCTGTTCACCTGGGCCGCAGGCACCGTGTAAGTGAAACTGATCGGCGTTCCGCGTACAACCGAAGCCGCGCTGGCTGACATACTTGCTTGCGGGCCGGCCGGGGTGCGCCCCAGCACAGGGTCGGTACGGCTTGCCTGGCCATTTTCGACGCGGCCTGCCATGCGGCGCAGGTATTGAGCGTCAAAGTCGCAGGTAACGCTCAGGTCATACCAGCCGTAGCTCGCGCTCACCGGCACGCTCACGGTCGCCTGCTGGCCGGCTGCCACTGTGTGGGTCGTCGCCGCGCGTCCATACGCGTTATCGGCAACACGGAAAGTAGCAGCGCGGCCGCCGTCAATGTTGGAGAGCACGACATTAACCGACATTGCGTCGGGATTTGCAGCCAGCCATGCTTCCGGCCGGGCGCCGCCTGTCGCCGTGGCCAGCGCCAGCACGCCGCCGAATTCGCGCTGGAAGCCGTTCGGGCCGAGCAGGTTCAGGTGATAGTCAGGCGTATTCCAGTTCCACACCTCGCGCTCGATCTTCTTGCCTGCTTCCACCGTGTAATACCACGGGCCGTCATTGCGGGCCTTGGAATAGACGATTAACGCGCCGCCTGCCGCGCCCTGGTTGAAGAATGACAGCTCGACCTGCTTCGACGACGCGACGCGCGCAGTTGCTGCGAAGGCGTAAGGCAAGGCGCAGGAGTAGCGCGGACTGCTGCCTTCCTGTGCCGGCAAGGCCTGCACTGCCGGCGGCTGCGGATAAGGCTTCCCTGACACCAGCTGGTAGGTGGTCGACTTCGGCACTGTGGACGGCCAACTCGCATTCGGCGCCTTGAAGTCGAAGGCGGAAGTCAGGTCGCCGCAGACGGCACGACGCCACGGAGAAATGTTTTCGCAGGCGATGCTGCCGCGCTGTTTGCCAAGGCTGGCCACCAGCCACTCCTCCAGGAAGCGCAGTTTCGAGGTGTGGTCGAACAGTTGCGAGCAGACCCGCCCGCCCTTGCTCCATGGCGAGATCACCAGCATCGGCACGCGCGGGCCAAGGCCGACCGGCACGCCGTTGTAGTTCTCGTACTGGCCGTTGTCGGCCAGCGTGCTGCGCCCCATGCCGGTATTCAGCGGCGCCATATGCGAAGGGATATGGTCGAAGAAGCCGTCGTTTTCGTCGTAGGTAAGCAGGAAAACGGTCTTCGACCAGACATCCGGATTGGCGACCAAAGCGGCAAGCAGGCGCGCAGTCAGGTTTTCACCGGCATTCGGCGAGTTCGGCGAGTGCTCGGTATAGTCGTTCGGTGCAACGATCCAGGACACGCGCGGCAAGCGGTTATTGCGCACGTCGTCGGCAAAGGAGTTCACCAGCCAGTCGCCCTTGGTGCCGCGCGTGTTCGATTCAGTGGAGCCGGGCGCAATGACACGGCCCTTCTGGTACAGCGGACTGCTTTCCGACAGCCGCGTGCCGTCGGCATTGACGCGGAAGTTGCGGAAATAGGCCAGGTAGTTGTCGCCGTAGTTATCCCATTCCTGGTAGACCTTCCAGCTCACGCTGTTCGCTTCCAGGATTTCGGCATAGGTGCGCCAGTTCGGTGCGCTCGCCGTGACGCTCGCGGTGACGTTGTCGTACTTCGGGTCGTTGTTGTAATAGCCTGCGGAGTCGATGTTGTACAGGCTGCCCATTGCACCCAGCCAGTTCTGGTTGGTGCCGGTCAGCGAATACATGCGATTCGGGTCGGTGGCGCCGAAGATCGAACAATGGTAGTCGTCGCAGATGGTGAAGGCGTCGGCCAGCGCATAGTAGAACGGCAGGTCGCCGCGGTCGAAATAGCCCATGCTCTGTGCCGTTTTCTGCTTGACCCAGGCGTCCCAGCCCTGCCAGGTGGTTTGCGAGCCTTTCCAGCTATGGTTGGTGCCCAGCGACAGCGCACTGGTGTTCTTGGCGTCGAAGTGGAACGGCAGCACATGGCCGCCGCTGCCATTGGGCTGGTACCAGACCGCTTTCCCGCCCGGTAGCGTGATGGCGCGCGGGTCGTTGAATCCGCGCACGCCGGCGAGGGTGCCGAAATAGTGGTCGAAGGAGCGGTTCTCCTGCATGAAGATGACAACATGCTGCACGTCGGCCAGCGTGCCGGTCGGGCTATACGCCGGGACGGCAAGCGCTTGCCGGATCAGGTCGGGGAAAAAGGTGCTGGCGGCGCCTGCGGAGGCGAAGCCGAGGAACTTGCGGCGGCTGGTGGACATCGGGGTTCCTTATGGTCAGGTTGGGTGTATTGATTATGGCAAGAAATCATGCGCCGGCATGCCAGCAAGTTACGTTTTGCACGATTAAACGAAAGCCAACAACAGTTCCGCACATATTTCGAAAGATATGCATGCCATCAGATTACGAATACGCCGGAATTCGGCGGCATTGAGCTTTCGGCTGAAAACAAATGCGGAAAGCAGGATCCTAAGTCGCATTTATGACAGCTTGATGGCATGGAAGGCGTACCAGGCCCCAGCGCCAGGAAGGCATAGCGTTGTCGTTTATAATCACGGGGACAACGCACTCATAGCAGAATCCATGACTATCAATATCAAAACCCCCGAGGACATCGCCGGCATGCGCGAGGCCGGCCGTCTCGGCTCCGAAGTACTCGACTACATCACCCCCTTCGTCAAGGCCGGCGTCACCACCGGTGAACTGGACCGCCTGTGCCACGAGTACATGACCAATGTGCAGGGCACCGTTCCCGCGCCATTGAATTACTGCCCGCCGGGCTACACGCCCTACCCTAAAGCCATCTGCACCTCCGTCAACGATGTGATCTGCCACGGCATCCCGGGTGACAAAGTGCTGAAGGATGGCGATGTGGTCAACCTCGACATCACCGTGATCACCAAGGACGGCTATCACGGCGACAACAGCCGCATGTTCTTCATCGGCAAACCGTCGATCCTGGCCAAGCGCCTGTCGGACGTGACGTTCGAGTGCATGTGGCTGGGCATCGAGCAAGTGAAGCCGGGCGCGACGCTGGGCGACATCGGCCACGCCATCCAGGTGCATGCCGAGAAAAACGGCTACAGCGTGGTGCGCGAATTCTGCGGCCACGGCATCGGCAAGGTGTTCCACGAAGAGCCGCAGATCCTCCATTACGGCAAGCCGGGCACCGGCCCAGTGCTGGAAGCAGGCATGGTCTTCACCATCGAACCGATGATCAACGCCGGCCGCCGCGAAATCAAGGAAATGCCTGACGGCTGGACCATCAAGACCAAGGACCGCAGCCTGTCGGCGCAATGGGAGCACACCCTGGTCGTGACCGAGACCGGCTACGAAGTGTTCACCTTGTCCGCCGGCAGCCCGCCGCCGCCAGCGTTCATCACCGAAAAAGCCGCAGCCTAATCCAGCCGACACACGCATGCCCCACGCCGCGATGAAGAAGGACCTCCGGGAACAGCTCAAGGCCCGGCTCAAATCGGACCGCCAGCTCATCATTGCCAACTTCCATGAAGACGGCATGCCGGAGAAGCTGCTGCGCAACCTGCGCAGCAGTGTCGACGACGTCCTGACGCAAGCCTGGGCCGGCAACCGCCTGCCGCCGCAAGCGGCGCTGGTGGCGGTGGGCGGCTACGGCCGCGGCGAGCTTTTCCCGTATTCCGACGTCGACGTCCTGATCCTGCTGCACCAGGCGCCGGACGATGCCACGCGCGGCAAGCTGGAAGAATTCGTCCAGTTGCTGTGGGACCTGGGGCTGGACGTCGGCCACAGCATCCGCACCATCGACGAATGCCTGGCCGAATCGAAGGCCGACATCACCGTGCAAACCAGCCTGCTGGAAGCGCGCATCGTCACCGGCAATATGGTGCTGTTCGCGCAACTGCAGGACGCCTACAACAAGGCCATGGACCCGCGCGCCTTCTTCGAGGCCAAGACCATCGAGATGCGCCAGCGCCACGCCAAGTACGAGGACACGCCTTTCAGCCTGGAACCGAACGTGAAGGAAAGCCCGGGCGGCCTGCGCGACCTGCACGTGATCCTGTGGATGGCCAAGGCTGCCGGCCTGGCCAACTCCTGGCGCACCCTGGCCGTGCGCGGCCTGATCACCCAGACCGAAGCGCGCCAGCTGATGGAAAAGGAGCGCGCCTTCAAGGACATCCGCGTGCGCCTGCACCTGGTGGCCGGCCGCCGCGAAGACCGCCTGGTGTTCGACGTGCAGACCGCCGTCGCCGAAACCCTGGGCCTGAAAGCCACCGGCAGCGGCGTCCACATGCGCCGTGCCAGCGAATACCTGATGCAGCGCTACTACTGGGCTGCCAAGACCGTGGTGCAGCTCAACACCATCCTGCTGCAGAACATCGAGTCCTACCTGTTCCCGCACGACGAAGAGCCGGTGCGCATCAACGAGCGCTTCAGCGAAGTGAACGGCATGATCGACATGAACGACGACGATACGTTTGAAAAAACGCCGTCGGCCATCATGGAAATCTTCGTGCTGCTGTGCGAGCGCCCTGCCCTGAAAGGCATGACCGCACGCACCATGCGCGCGCTGTGGCACGAACGCTTCAAGATCGACGCCGCCTTCCGCGCCGATCCGGTCAACAAAGCCTATTTCCTGCGCATCCTGCAGGCGCCCCAGGGCATCATCCACAATATGCGCCGGATGAACGAGCTGTCCATCCTGGGCCGCTACCTGCCCAGCTTCCGCAAGATCACGGGCCAGATGCAGCACGACCTGTTCCATGTCTACACCGTGGACCAGCACATCATGATGGTGCTGCGCAATATGCGCCGCTTCACCATGACCGAGCATGCACACGAATACCCGTTCTGCTCGCAGCTGATGGCGAACTTCCCGCAGCCATGGCTGCTGTACGTGGCGGCGCTGTTCCACGACATCGCCAAAGGCCGCGGCGGCGACCACTCGAAGCTGGGCGTGGCCGACGTGCAGCAGTTCTGCCAGGAGCACGGCATGAACCAGGAAGACACCGAGCTTGTGTCCTTCCTGGTCGAGCAGCACCTGACCATGTCGCACGTGGCGCAGAAGCAGGACATGTCCGACCCGGACGTGATCCAGGCGTTTGCAAAAACAGTGGGCGATGAACGCCACCTGACCGCACTCTACCTGTTGACGGTGGCCGACATCCGCGGCACCAGCCCGAAAGTCTGGAACGCCTGGAAAGGCAAGCTGCTGGAAGACCTGTACAAGATGACGCTGCGCGTGCTGGGCGGCGAACCGCATTCGGCCGACCGCGAACTGAAGAACCGCCAGCAGGAAGCGCTGGCGACCCTGCGCCTGTATGGCCTGCCGCCCGATGCCCACGAAGCGCTGTGGAAGCAGCTCGACCTGGCCTACTTCCTGCGCCACGACGCCAGCGATATCGCCTGGCAAACGCGCGCGCTGTGGGACCGCCTGGACAGCGAGCAGCCGGTGGTGAAAGCGCGCCTGGCGCCGATCGGCGAAGGCCTCCAGGTGGCGGTCTACATCAAGGACCAGCCGGACCTGTTCGCGCGCATCTGCTCCTACTTCGACCGCAAGAACTTCAGCATCCTCGATGCCAAGATCCATACGACGAAGCACGGCTATGCGCTCGACACCTTCCTCGTCACCGAACAGAATTTCGCCAAGAGCTACCGCGATATCATCAACCTGATCGAACATGAGCTGTGCGAGCTGCTGGTGACGCAAGGCCCGCTGACATCGCCAAGCAAGGGGCGCCTGTCGCGCCTGTCGCGCACCTTCCCGATCCAGCCGACGGTGGACCTGCGCTCCGACGAACGCGGGCAGTACTACTTGCTGTCGGTGGCGGCCAACGACCGTACCGGCCTGCTGTACTCGATCGCCAAGGTACTGACCACCTACAAGATCAACCTGCATACGGCCAAGATCATGACCCTCGGCGAACGCGTGGAAGACGTGTTCATTGTCGACGGCCCTGCCCTGGCCAATGCCCGTACCCAGCTGCAGCTGGAAACCGACTTACTCGAAGTATTGAAAATCTGATGTCCGAAGAATTGTTACGCCTGTCCAAGCGCATGTCCGAACTGGGCCTGTGCTCCCGCCGTGAAGCCGATGAATGGATCGCCAAGGGCTGGGTGCGCGTGGATGGCCAGGTGGTGTCCGAGCTGGGCACCAAAGTCTACCCAAGCCAGAAAGTCACCGTGGAGCGCCAGGCTGCGGCCGAACAGGCGCGCCGTGTCACGATCCTGATCAACAAGCCGGTCGGCTATGTATCCGGCCAGGCCGAAGACGGCTACCAGCCGGCCGTGGTCCTGATCAAGCCGGAAAACCGCTGGGCCGAAGACGGTTCGCCGGAGCGCTTCGACCGCAACCAGCTGCGCAGCCTGGTGCCTGCCGGGCGCCTCGACATCGACTCGGTCGGCCTGCTGGTATTGACCCAGGATGGCCGCGTGGCCAAGCAGCTGATTGGCGAGAACACCAACGTTGACAAGGAATACCTGGTCCGCGTTGAGTACACCAAGGGTGGCCGCCTGCCGGACAGCGAATTACAGAAGCTGAACCACGGCATGTGGATGGACGGCAAACCACTGCTGCCGGCGAAAGTGCGCTGGCAAAACGACGACCAGCTCAGCTTTACCCTGCGCGAAGGCAAGAAGCGACAGATCCGCCGCATGTGCGAAATGGTCGGCCTGCGCGTGTTAGGCTTGAAGCGCGTACGGATCGGTCGTGTCAAACTTGGAAACTTGCCGGAAGGGCAATGGCGCTACCTGAGCCCGGACGAGCGCTTCTGAGTCGGCATCGCGCAACACAAAAGCAGCATTCATTGCCGTTTAGCAAGCGCTCGGCGGCGGAACGCGGTAAAGTACTGGCGTCCTCTCCTAAAAAACGAGAACCTGAGCTGTGAACGATCCAATGCCAAACGACTTCCGCAAGGGGCCGCCCCGTCCACAAGACGCGGTGGAACCGATCGCTGCGGGGACGCATCCACACGATATCGTCGACCCCGATGAAATCGGCGACGCGCTGACGGCGCTGGCCGATGCGGGCGATGCGGTTTCCATCTACCACCGGGACAATGCCGAAGCGGTCATGGCCCGCCTGCTGTCGGTTGATCCCGAACTGCCGCACTTTGTCATCCAGCTCAATGAAGGGTCCACCCTGCCGCCTGGCGAATGCACCTTTGTGGCATGGCTGCGCGGCGCCAAGTTCCAGTTCAAGCTGAACGATCCGCACTGGAATGCCCTGCCCGAGCAGCCGACGCTGGTCCCGGCCCAATTCCCGGAGCGTTGCCAGGTGCTCAACCGGCGTGCCGCGCCGCGCCTGGAGACCCCGCTTGGCACCTACCACACCGCATCGTTTGTCCTGAACGGCAAACCATATGAAATGCAGCTGTACGACTTCGCTGTCGGCGGCGTCGGCATGCGCTGCTCGCCGCGCGATGCGGTCGGGCTGCACGTCGGGCGCAAGCTGCAGCGCGTGCGCCTCGACATGGGGCCAGGCTCGGTGCTGATCTGCGACCTGGAGATCCGCCTGTCGCGCCATTTCCGCTCCTTCCTGCTCGGCGAGCAGGTGCAGATCGGCTGCCAGTTCCAGAACCTGTCGCCAATGATGCAGGACGAGCTGCACCGCATCCTGGAACGCCTCGGCACCAGCCGCGGCGAACGCTAGGCCTTAAGCGGCAGCCGCACCGTCACGCACAGGCCCATGCTGCCGGCAGCATCCAGTGCGATGCTGCCGCCGTGCTGGCGTGCCACCGCCAGCGCGATCGCCAATCCAAGGCCGCTGCCTGAATGCGACTGCGCCTGGCGCGGATCACGGAAGAAGCGGTCGAACACGCGTTCGCGCAACTCGGGCGCGATGCCCGGGCCCTGGTCGGAAATGCGCAGCACGGCGCAGCCATCGGAGCGCCGCACATCAGCCAGCACCTTGCCCTGCTCCGGGCTGTACTTGATGGCGTTATCCAGCAGGTTATCCACCAGCGACACCAGACCTTCCCTGCGGCCGGACAGGTAGAGCCCATCATCGCCGCTCAATTCCAGCTCCACGCCCTTGGTGTCGGCAATGCCGGCCAGCGCAGCCATCCTTTCCTGCACCAGCGCGTCGAAACAGATGTTCTCATCCTGCTCGCCGCTGGTTGCATCGCTGCGCATCAGCCTTAGCAGCTGGCTCACCAGCCGCGTCGCGCGCACATTGCCGCTGACGATGCCATCCAACAGCTGCTGCTGGCGCGGGTCGCTGGCCTGGCGCTGCAACGCTTCCACGTTCACTCGCATGGCCGCCAGCGGCGTGCGCAGTTCATGGGCGGCATCGGCGATGAAGGCCCGCTCGCGCTGCGCACTGTCGCTGACCCGGGCCAGCAAGGCATTGATCCGGCTGAACATGGCGACCAGCTCGCGCGGACGCCCCTCGACCGGCAACGGGCGCAAGTCCTGCGGGCCGCGCGTCGCCAGGTCGGCCATGGCCCTGGTCCAGGGGCCCTGCGCCAGACGGATCGACAGCCAGGCCGGCAAGACCAGGAAAGGGAAACTGATCAACAAGGGCAGCAGCAGCGTGCCGCGCGACGCCAGCCGCAAGAAAATGTTGACGCCGTCGGCCGGCATGATGCTGGTGACACGCACGTCCGAGCGCGGCGATTGCACCGTGCGCGTGCGCCACGATGTGCCGCCACTTTCAAACACGGGCAGTTCGCCGAGCGGACCAGCTCTTGCCCCCTCAGGTACTTCAACGGAGCGGTACAGGATGCCTTCGCCGTTTTCAACGATGAAGCTCGGGCCGGGAAAAGCGTTTATGTCGACGCCAGCCATTTCGCGCAGCGCAACTTCCACTTTGCGTATCGACTCCTGCATCTTTGCCGGTTGCGCCAGTTCGTTTTCGGCGACCACAATGATCGCGTCGGAGATCGATTCCAGCTCCAGCGTGACCTTGTCCCGGGTTGCGTCATGCACCACATACACCAGTGCAAGTAGCCACAGCAGGCACAGGACGAACATCTGCGCCACCAGCAGGCGCGCCACCATGCTGTGCGAGACAAGCCGCCGCCAGAGCCTGCGCATCACCGGCCCGCCTCGCACTGGTCGATCACATACCCTACGCCGCGCACGGTGCGGATCAAGCCTTCCCCGACCTTGCGGCGCAGGTTGGCCATATGGACGTCCAGTGAATTGCTGGCATTCGCTTGTGCACCCGGCAAAGCCTGCTCCTCCAGGCTGCGCCTTGTCACCACGCGGTCGGCACGCATCATCAGGATGCGCAGCAGTTCGTATTCGCTGCCTGTGAGGTCGGCGAAGCGTCCGCTGACCGTGACACGCCGCGTCGGCACATGCAGCACGATGCCGCGCAGCTCCAGTGTTTCGCCGTCAAAGCCATAGCTGCGGCGGGCCAGGGCCCGCACCCGCGACAGCAGCTCGGCCAGCTCGAACGGTTTTACCAGGTAGTCGTCCGCCCCCGTGTCCAGGCCGAGCAGGCGCTCCGACAGCGCGTCCCTTGCACTCAGGATCAGTATCGGCACGCCCTCCCGCCCGCGCCGCAGGCCGGCCACCAGGTCGATGCCGTCGCCATCCGGCAGTCCCAGGTCCAGCAACAGCAGGTCGAAGCCGCGCTGCGCCAGCTGGTTCCTGGCATCGGCGAGCTGGCGCACCCAGGTTACCTCCATGCCCTGGTCGGCCAGCGCAATGCGGATGCCGTTGCCAAGGTCCATATCGTCTTCAATCAGAAGTATCTTCATGCCCGCCATTCTAATCACAGCTACCTGAAGGAAGCATGAAGATGCGCTTTATCCAATCTTCATGCTGCGCTGGGAAACTGCCGGCTCCATCACTTTTTCAGAACAAGTCATGAAACTTCCAGTCTCATTCCTGATCCTCGCCTGCTGCACCAGCATACAAGCGCAGGAAAATACCTTCACCTTGGGCGGCGGCCTGGCCGCCACGTCGCGCTACGCCGGCTCCAGGGAAATGCAACTCGTGCCGGTCGTCGTTCTCGACTACCAGATGGCCAATGGATTTTATGCCAGCAGCATGCGCGGACTGGGCTACGGTACCGCGCTGGGAGATTTTTCCCTGGATGCGGCACTGGGCGTGCGCGGTGAGCGCCTGGAGAAGAACGAGTCCAGCGTTATCGGCAGCCGCGGCAGCACCGAGCTGCGCGGCATGGGCGACGTCAAGGCCAGTGCCACCGCCAACCTGCGCGCCGGCTTCAGCATCGTGCCCGGCCTGGTAATCGGCGCCAGCGCTTCGCTGCCGTTGTCGCATAAGGAGAACGGCAAGACGGCTGGACTCGAAATCAGTGGCGTGCTGCACGAGGACAAGAGCGACAAAGTGGCGCTGTCATTGGGCGCGAATTTCGCGGACAGCAAATACATGCAGACGTACCACGGCGTGACGGCCGCGCAAGCCGCGCGCACAGCGTACAAAAAATACACGCCGAAGGCGGGCATGTACCAAGCCGTCCTGAACTTTGCCTGGGCACACCGGGTCGACCAGAACTGGACGCTCACCGGCATGCTGGGATCAAGTACGCTGGTGCGCGAAGCAGCACGCAGCCCGCTCACGCGGCGCAATACGGCGCCGACGGCAGCCTTCTACGCAAGCTACCGCTACTAGGCCGCGCTCAGAGCATGTCCAGCGGGGTTGCGCGCCTTGGCGCTGCAAAGGCCTTGTCCAGCTGGGCCAGGTCTTCCTGGTCCAGCCGCAAGGTCATGGCAGCCGCATTGGCGCGTACGTGCGCTTCGCTGGTTGCTTTGGGAATCGGCATGACGCCATCCTGCCGCAGCAGCCATGCCAGCGCAATTTGCGCAGGGGTAGACTGGTGGCGTGCAGCGACAGCCTGCAAGGCCGGTTCAGCCAGCAGGCGTTCCTGCTCCTTGCGATTGGACTCCAGGGGTGAGTAAGCCATCAGCAGGATGCCGTGCTCCTGGCACCAGGGCAGCAGGTCCCATTCGATGCCGCGCCGGCGCAGGTTGTACAGTACCTGGTTGGCTTCGATGGACTCGCCGCCAGCCAGCGCGGTCGCGGCCTTCATTTGCGCGAGGTCGAAGTTGCTGACGCCGAATTCATGGATCTTGCCGGACTGCTTCAAGGCGATCAGCCCTTCCAGGGTCTCGGCAAACGGCACGCTGCCCTGCCAATGCAGCAGGTACAGGTCGATGTGGTCGACCTTCATGCGTTTCAGGCTTTTTTCGCAGGCCGCCACCACACCTTTGCGCGAAGCATTCTGCGGCAGGACCTTGCTGACCAGGTAGGCCTCGCCGCGGCGGCCGGCCAGCGCTTCGCCCACCACCTTTTCGGCACCGCCGTCGGCATACATTTCCGCTGTATCGATCACCGTCATGCCAAGATCCAGGCCCAATTGCAGGGCGCGTATCTCGGCTGCCTTGTCGGCAGCGCGCTCGCCCATATTCCAGGTGCCCTGGCCGATTCTCGATAGCGTCATGTCACACTCCGGAAATGTCCCTTCAAGCCTCGATGGCGCTGGCAGATTTTGCGGACCAGCGGTAAAGTCCTACGACTACGGCAGCAGCTACGGCCAGTGCGATCAGCATGGTGGTCGCTTCGCTCATGCTGTTGGCGATTGCCAGCGGTTCGCCCTTGTTGGTCAACACGATCAGGCCGGCCAGGGCAACGTTGAACAGGCTTTCGCCGACGATGAAGCCGGACATCACCAGCACGCCAAGGCGCGAAGCGGCTTCGCCATGCTTCTTGCCGCGCATTGCCCGCTCGAAGAAGTAGCCGCCGATCGCGCCCACCACTACCGGCGAGGTTACCGCCGACGGCAGGTAGATCGCCAGGCCAACGCCCAGCGGCGCGCAGCTGTATTTGCGGTGGCTGGATTTCTTCAGGATGAAGTCGAGTGCCACCAGCGCCAGGCCGATCAGGGCGCCGTAGCCGATCAAGTCCCATTTCAGGTCGCCGCCGATCACGCCTTTGGCCAGCGTCGAGATCAGGGTCGCCTGCGGGGCGGCCAGCGGCTGGTCGGAAATTGCATTCGCATTCGGCGCCCCGGCAAAGCCGTTCGCATGGTTCAGCAGCTCCAGCACGGGCGGCACGACGCAGGAACCGGCGAACACGCCGATGATCAGGCCGACCTGCTGCTTCCACGGGGTGGCGCCGACCAGCTGGCCGGTCTTCAGGTCCTGCAGGTTGTCGTTGCCGATCACCGCAACAGCCAGCACCACGGTAGTCACGAACAGCGCGAAAGCGATCAGCGCCTGGGCGGTGTCCGGCCCCATGATTTCGCGGCCGACCCAGCCCACCGAAGTCGCGGCGCCGAGGATGGACAGGATGGCCAGGCCGGAAACCGGCGAATTGGAAGAGCCGATCAGGCCGGCCATGTAGCCGCAGACCGCCGCTGCCAGCATGCCGGCAATCAGGATGTAGCCGACGCCGACCACCATCAGCGGAGTAGCGATCGAGGACAGCGGGCCGCCCGACAGGAAGGACGACAGCAGCCAGCCGGCCGGCACCATCGACAGCAGTGTTACCAGGCCGACGATGAAGAGCGGCAGGTCCTTGTCTTCGCGCGGCACGTCGGCGCCGCCGGCCTTGGCGCGGCGGGCAGACTCCATCGCCGACTTCAGGCCACCCATCACCGGCTTGGCCAGGGTCGCCAGGGTCACGATTGCAGCAGCACCAATGGTGCCGGCGCCCATCATGCGCACCTGGGTACTCCAGATGCCCAGCGCGTGGTCGGCCAGCGAAACGCCGGGAGCGGCCGGGTTGGCCATGGTCAGCAGCGGCACCAGGATGCCCCAGGCAATCACCAGGCCGACCAGCATGGCCATGCCGACCGCGATACCCATCAGGTGGCCGGCGCCGACCAGGGCCAGCGAGCTCGATGCCCCGAGGCCGGTGGCGCCATTGCCGAATTTGACGAAATGCGCCACTTCAGCGGCGACCAGCTTGGCCGCGCCGAGGAAGGCGAAGATGGCGGAAGCCACGGAACCCCAGATCACAGCCCGCAAGCCGGCCTTGCCCTCTTGCGCCCCGGCGCGCGACTGGGTGCCCACTTTCAGCACTTCGGCAGCGGCCACGCCTTCCGGATATGGCAGGTCGGATTGCGACACCAGTGCGCGGCGCAGCGGCATGGTATACATCACGCCCAGCACGCCGCCAATGGCGCAGGCGCCGAAGGTCGGCCAGAATGGAATCTTGGACCACCAGCCGATCATCAGCAAACCAGGCAGCACGAAAATCACCGATGCCAGCGTGCCCGCCGCCGAGGCGATGGTCTGCACGATATTGTTTTCCTGGATCGTGGCATCCTTGAATGCGCTGAGCAGGGCCATGGAAATCACAGCGGCAGGAATCGAGGTGGCGAAGGTCAGGCCGACTTTCAGGCCCAGGTAGACCTGCGCTGCGGTGAAGATCAGCGTGATGAAGATGCCGAGGACGATGCCGCGGACACTGAATTCGAGCGGGTTATTCTGCGACTGGTTGCTCATCTGGGTAATCCGTTGTGTTGATAAGGATGCAAAGTGGCCGGGATATTACGCCAGATTCACGGCGCCGCCAAACAAATCAGTCGTCCTCGCCGGGATCGAGGTCCGGGAACAACACCGAGGTAAAGCCGAACTTGGAGAAGTCGCGGATCCGTGCTGGATACAGGATCCCCAGCAAATGGTCGACCTCATGCTGCACCACCCGGGCATGGAAACCGTCCGCATCGCGCACGATGCGCTCGCCGAACTGGTCATAGCCCTCGTAATGCAGGCGGGTATGACGCGGCACGCTGCCGCGCAGGCCCGGCACCGAGAGGCAACCCTCGAAGCCCTCTTCCATCTCGTCGCCGATGGGAGTCAGGAGCGGGTTGATCAGCACCGTTTCCGGCACTTGCGGCGCGTCGGGATAACGCGCATTGGATTTGAAGCCGTAGATCACCAGCTGCAGGTTGACGCCGATCTGCGGCGCAGCCAGGCCGGCGCCGTTCGCCGCATGCATGGTGTCGAACATATCGACGATCAGGGCATGCAGCTCCTGGGTATTGAACTCGCGCACCGGCTCGGCCACGCGCAGCAGGCGCGGGTCGCCCATCTTCAGGATTTCACGCACGGCCATCTTCAGCCTCCCAGCAATGCGAGCAAGCCCGCTTCATCAAGAATGGCGACGCCCAGCTCTTCGGCCTTGGCCAGCTTGCTGCCCGCCTCCGCGCCGGCGACGACATAGGAAGTTTTCTTCGATACCGAACCGGAAACCTTGCCGCCGGCGGCTTCGATCATGGCCTGCGCCTGGTCGCGGCTCATGGTCGGCAGCGTACCGGTCAGGACGAAGGTCTTGCCGGTCATGGCGCCTTCCGCTTCGGCCACTTCCGGCAGTTGCGCCAGCAGTTCTTCGCGCAATTCATGCAGGGCTACCAGCGAATCGCGGTTGGCCGGTTCGCGCATCCACTCATCCAGTGCTTCGGCCACATTGGCCGGCAGGCCGAAGACGTTGAACACCGGCAGGTGGGCCAGTGCCAGCAGGGTGGCGCCCGGTTTGACCTGCTCGACCTGCTCCGCCAACTGGCGCGCGCGCGGTTCGGTCAGTTTCGGGATGCCGATGGCAGCCAGCAGTGCGACTGTTTCGAGCTTTTCACGCAGGGCTGCTTTCGGTGCGCGCTCGCCTTTCGGCGCCACGCCTGCAGCCAGCAAGGCGTCCAGCGCTTGCTGGTTGCGCTCTTCGGCGAAGAAGTCGGCAATCGATTCAGCCACGGTGCCGCCGATATCGGGCAGCACGCGCAACACGGCTACCGGCGCCTTGCGGATCAGGTCCAGCTTGCCCAGCCAGTCGGCCAGCGTCTTGGCGGTCGACTCGCCGACGTGGCGAATGCCCAGCGCGAACAGCAGGCGCTCCAGCGGCGGGTTCTTGGCGGCCGCGATGGCGTCCAGCAGGTTTTCGGCCCACTTGGTCGGCACCTTGCCCTGCGCCGCCGTTTCCGGCGTCGTGCCCTCACGCTCGTCGGCCAGGCGCTTCATTTTCAGCAGGTCGTCCAAGGTCAGGCGGTACAGGTCCGCCACGCCGGCAACCAGCTTGCATTCCACCAGGTTGTCGATGTAGCGGTCGCCCAGTCCTTCAATATCCATCATGCGGCGGCCGCAGAAGTGGCGGATCGCTTCCTTGCGCTGGGCGGAACAGAACAGGCCACCGGAGCAGCGCGCCACGGCTTCATCCGCTTCCCGCACCACGTGCGAACCGCACACCGGGCATTCGCTTGGCAGCGCCCACATCAGCGGTTCCGGCGCCGGGCGCTTTTCCAGCACCACGGACAGCACTTCCGGGATCACGTCGCCGGCGCGGCGCACGATGACGGTATCGCCCACGCGCACATCCTTGCGGCGCACTTCGTCTTCGTTATGCAGCGTAGCATTGGTGACCGTCACACCGCCGACGAACACCGGCGCCAGGCGCGCCACCGGCGTAATCGCGCCGGTACGGCCAACCTGCACCTCAATTGCCTGCACCGTGGTCAGCGCTTCTTCAGCCGGGAATTTATGCGCCAGCGCGAAACGCGGCGCGCGCGAGACGAAGCCCAGCGCACGCTGGTCTTCGAAGCGGTTGGTCTTGTACACCACGCCGTCGATCTCGTATGGCAGCGCCGGGCGGGCCTTGCCGATACGCTCGTAGTAGCCCAGCAAGCCATCCTTGCCGCGCACCACCTCGCGCTCGGCGCACACCGGCAGGCCAAGTTCGGCATACCAGTCCAGCAGCGCGCTGTGCGTGGCGGGCAGCTCGGCGCCGGACAGCTCGCCAATACCGTAGGCATAGAAACTCAGCTTGCGCTGCGCGGTGATGCGCGAATCTAGCTGGCGCAATGCGCCGGCGGCGGCATTGCGCGGGTTGACGAACTCCTTCTGGCCCAGTTCTCGCTGGCGCGCGTTCAGGGCGGCGAAATCGGCCTTGAACATCAGCACTTCACCCCGCACTTCGAGCACAGGCGGCGCGTCGCCAATCAGGCGCAGCGGGATCCCTTTGATGGTGCGGATATTGGCGGTGACATCCTCGCCGGTGTAGCCATCGCCGCGCGTAGCCGCTTGCACGAACACTCCGTCTTCATAGCGCAGGTTGATGGCCAGGCCGTCGAACTTGGCTTCGGTGGCGTATTCGACCAATTGGACCGCATCGAGGCCTTCGCGCACGCGGCGGTCGAAGTTCTCGATATCTTCGCCGTTGAAACCGTTATTCAGCGACAGCATCGGCACGGCGTGCGTGACGGAGGCAAAGTCGTCCAGCGGCGGCGCGCCAACGCGCAGGGTCGGCGAATCGGGCGCCTGCAGTTCCGGGTGCGCCGCTTCGATCGATTGCAGCTCGCCGAACAGCTTGTCGTATTCGGCATCCGGAATGGTAGGCGCGTCCAGCACGTGGTAGGCGTGCAGGTGGCGGTTCAGCTCCGCGGCCAGCCAGGCTGCGCGTTCGGCGGGTGTTGCGTGTTGGGTGTTGCTCATGTTTCTGCTTAACTGAACAGGCGCAGCGCGCGGGTGGAGCCGGCCGGAATATCCGATGCCGCCATATCGTCGTAGAACTCGCGCACCTGGCCGGCGATGCTGGCCAGTGTTTCGTCGGCCAGCGGCTGGTTGGCATCGTCGACGATGGTCGCATCCAGGCGCACCATCAGGTTCTTGGCGCAGCCGATCATCGAACCGAAGCCGTCGCGTGCCGGAGCGACGCAAGGTACGTCCAGCAACAGCGTCAGGCGCGACGTGGTTTCCTCGGCCAGCGTGACGTTGGTCGAGAGCGAGAACAGGTAGCCGCCCTCGCCGTCCGGCATTGCATAGCGGCCGTCAGGACGCACGTCGAAGCCCAGTTTTTCCAGCGCGCCCAGCAGGGTCGCGATATTCCACGGGGCGCCGTTGGAAGCCAGGTTGACGCCCAGCTGCGCGTCGTGGTTGGCCACGAAGCGGTGCAGGTTCTTGGCATCCTGCATGACTTCGATCATGTCGGGGATCTGCGGTTCGGCGCCGATCTCGTCGGAAACGCTGCGCAGGCGGGTCACCAGCTCCGAGTATTCCAGTTCGTTCAGTGCGGTGCTGCGGCTGGCCAGCTGCACGCCGCCTTGCAGCTTGGTGTAGACCACGCCATGGCGCACCGGCTCCCAGTCGCCGCTCACGGCCAGGCCGATGAAATGAATCGGCTTGTTGCCGACAAAGCGCAGCTTCTGCAGGGCCGGCAGCAGTTTCTCGCCGCGCGCAGGCGCTTCCAGTTCCAGCGGCAGCAGGCAATCGATCAGCGGGTCGACCAGGCAAGTGGCCAGTTCTTCGGCCGGCACACCGGCATCGGCGGTGCGGGTCGGCAGCCCCGCTTCGTCGCTATCCGGCGCAATGTTCGGCGCAGCGACGTTGCCTACGTGGCCACCGACATGTTCCGGCACGCCGTACGCGCCAGAGCCGGCATCCGGCATCGGTACATCGTCGAGGTGGAAGCGCGGTTCGGCGCGCACGCCGTCATCGGTACGCATCAGGACATCATCGTGCAGGCCGTCGAAGGCGCGTTCGACGCGTTTTTTCAGCTTGTACTCCTGCCATTTGTTGTAGCTGATGACGCCAACGACGAACACGCCGCCGGCGGCAATCAAACTCATTTGGAAATCTGTAATCATGCGGCTTGAGCCTCTGTAGCAAATGACGCGGCGGATTCCATGTCCACCGCCACGATGCGCGACACACCTTGTTCCTGCATCGTCACACCGATCAGTTGATTGGCCATCTCCATCGCAATCTTATTGTGCGAAATGAAGAGGAATTGGGTCTGGTCGGACATGCGCTTGACCATGCGGCAGAAGCGCTCGGTATTGGCATCGTCCAACGGCGCATCCACCTCGTCGAGCAGGCAGAATGGCGCGGGATTCAAACGGAACATCGAGAACACCAGGGCCGTTGCGGTCAGCGCTTTTTCGCCGCCGGACAGCAGGTGGATGGTGGCGTTCTTCTTGCCTGGCGGTTGCGCCATGACCTGCACGCCGGAGTCGAGGATTTCCTCGCCGGTCATGGTCAGTTTCGCCTGGCCGCCGCCGAACAGGATCGGGAACAGCTCGGAGAAACTCTGGTTGACGCGATCGAAAGTATCCTGCAGCAGCTCGCGCGTCTCCTTGTCGATCCTGGTGATCGCATCTTCCAGGGTCGCAATCGCTTCGTTCAGGTCGCGGTTCTGCGCATCCAGGAAGTTCTTGCGTTCCGATGCGGTGGCCAGTTCGTCCAGCGCGGCCAGGTTGACGGCGCCCAAGCCGGCAATGGCGTTGGTCAGGCGCGTCACTTCGCCCTGCAGGTAGGATGCCTTCATGTCCGGGTGCAGTTTTTCGGCCAATGCGGCTTCGTCGGCCTGCACCTCAGCCAGCTGCTGCGCGAACTGTTCCTGGTTCAGGCGCGCAGCCTGCTCCTTCAACTGCATCTCGGTGATCTTGTCGCGCTGCGGTTGCAGGCTGCGCTCACCCTGCATGCGCGCGTCTTCGAACTGGCGCAGCTGCTGCGTGATCTGGTCGAGTTCATGGCGGGCGTCGGCCAGCGCGCGTTCCTGCTGCGTGCGGCGGTCCAGCAAGTCCTGCAAGCCTTCGTTGGCGGTGCCCGCTTCCAGGCCTTCCAGCTCCAGTTTGCCGGCTTGCAGGCTTTCCGTCACTTGCGCCACCTGCGCGGTGGCGGTGGCAATGCTGCGGCGCAATTCGTCGATGCGGTTGCGGCCCGACTTCTCGGCGAATTCGGTTTCCTGCGCCTTGCGTTCCAGTTCGCGCAAGGCTTCGCGGGCGTCGGCCAGGCGCTGCTCTTTCGCCATGAAGGCGGTCTGGCCGTCTTCGTGTTCGCCTTGCAGGTTGCCCAGTTCCATGTCGAGCTGTTCGAACTTTTCTTCCGACTCCAGCTTGACCTGCATCTGTTCTTCTTCCTGCGCCGAGATTTCGGCCAGGTCGCTCTCGATCTGGTTGCTGCGCTGGTTGAAGCGCGCTTCGATTTCGGACAGTTTGACCACTTCGAGCTGCAGCGTGTGCACGCTGGCGGTCAGGCTTTGCACCTTCGCACGCAGTTCGGTCAACAGGCGGCTGTGGTTGCCCAGCGCGGCGTCGGCGCGCACGGCGCGGCTGCGGGCCTCCTCCGCCAGCATCGATTGCGCGCGCAATTGCTTGGTGATGTTGTCGATCTCGTGCTGGCGGCCCAGCATGCCGGCCTGCTCGTCGTCGGCGGCGTAGAAGCGCACCGACGACTGGGTGATGAGGTGGCCCTGCCTGGTGACGAAACAGCCGCCTGCCGGCAGCGTCGCGCGCGCCGCGAAGGCGCCGGCATTGTCGTCGGCCAGGAACACGTTGTGCAGCCAGTCCTGCAGCACGGCGCGCAAGCCCGGGTCGTTCAGCTTCAGCAAGTCGATGAACGGGCGCAGGGCCGCGTCGCCGGCAGGCGCAGGCGCGGCGCCCGCAGCGGCAGGCGCGAACAAGGCCAGTTTGGCGGGCGGGGCATCGTTGAAGAAGTGCTTGGCCCACTCGATGTTCGATACCTGCAGTGCCGAAGTGCGTTCGCGCAGCACGGCTTCGAGCGCGGTTTCCCAGCCCTCCTCGATATCCAGCTTCTGCCACAGGCGCGGCAGCTCGTTCAGCTCATGCTTTTGCAGCCAGGGCGTGATCTTGCCCTCGGTCTGCACCCGCTCCTGCAGCTGGCGCAGCGCATTCAGGCGCGCTTCCAGCTGGTGCGTCGCGGCAGACTCGGATTGCACGCCAGCTTGCGCCGCCTGGCGCTCTTCTTCCAGCTTTGGCTGCTGCTCCAGCGCTTCCTCGAGCATCATGTTCTGCTCTTCCAGCGACTGCTGCTTTTCTTCCAGCTGCATCTTCAGGTTGGACAGGTGCGAGGAATCGGGCATCGCCAGCCCGCCCTTCTCCTGCTGCAGGCGCTCCTTGCGCGTTGCCAGGCCAGCCAGGATGTTGGATGCATTGCGCTGGTGCGCTGATTCCAGCTCCAGCTGCTGCTGCGCCTGCATGATGCGCGCACGCGACTCGGTGCTCCGGGTCTGCGCCTCGCGCCACTCCTGCTCCAGCACCGGCAGCAATTCGCCCTTCTGCTCCGCCAGCATGCGCGCCTCTTCCACGCGCGCCGACAGCTCTTCCAGGTTGATTTCCGCTTCAGCGACCTGGCCGCCATATTCCTCCGCCTGCTGCGCCCACTGGTCGCGCTGCGCGGTCAGGGTGGCAAGCTGCTGCTGCAGGCGGCTGCGCGACTCGATGACGAACTTGATCTGCGCTTCCAGGCTGCCGATTTCGGCATTGGTCTGGTACAGGTGGCCCTGCGCCTGGTGCAGGCGGTCGCCGACGGCGAAGTGCGCCTGGCGCATCTGCTCCAGGGTCAGTTCCACATTGCGCAGCTTCGCGGTCTGCTCTTCCAGGTCGTTCTGCGCCTGTTCCATGTCGCGGAAGTACTTCGCCTGCTCGGCCTGCGCCTCGTTCTTGCGCAGCAGCCAGAGCAGCTTCTGTTTCTCTTCCTGGTCGGATTGCAGCTGGTGGAACCTGGTTGCCACCGCCGCCTGGCCTTCCAGCTTTTCCAGGTTGCTATTCAGCTCGCGCAGGATATCGTCCACCCGCAGCAGGTTTTCACGCGTATCGTGCAGGCGGTTTTCCGTTTCGCGGCGGCGTTCCTTGTACTTCGATACGCCTGCCGCCTCCTCCAGGAAGACGCGCAGTTCTTCCGGACGCGACTCGATGATGCGCGAGATCATGCCCTGGCCGATAATCGCGTAAGCGCGCGGGCCGAGGCCGGTGCCGAGGAAGATGTCCTGGATATCGCGCCGGCGCACCGGCTGGCCGTTGATGTAGTAGGTGGAGGTACCGTCGCGCGTCAGCGTGCGCTTGACCGCAATCTCGGCGTACTGGCCCCATTGGCCGGACGCCTTGCCCTCGTTGTTGTCGAACACCAGTTCCACGGAAGCGCGGCCGGCTGGCTTGCGATGGGTGGAACCGTTGAAAATCACGTCCTGCATCGACTCGCCGCGCAGCTCGGAGGCCTTCGATTCGCCCAGCACCCAGCGCACCGCGTCGATAATATTGGACTTGCCGCAACCGTTTGGACCAACCACGCCGACCAGCTGTCCGGGTACCTGGAAATTGGTGGGATCGACGAACGACTTAAATCCCGACAATTTAATGGAAGATAGACGCACGTTTTATCTGTACTTCGCCCGCTGGGACGTGTTAAAAAAGTGGCTAATCATACCATTTTCCCTGTATAGCAAGAACAAAATGAAGACCAGAACCGCCATCCTGTTTGTATGCATGGGTAACATTTGTCGCTCCCCGACCGCGGAGGGTGTATTCCGCGCCCGCGCCCAGGCCGCCGGACTCGATCTGCACATCGATTCCGCGGGCACCCATGCATACCATATTGGCAACCCGCCTGACCCGCGCTCAACCCGGCATGCGGCAGCCCGCGGCTACGACCTGAGCCCCCAGCGCGCCCGCGAAGTCGCGGCCGAAGACTTCGAGCGCTTTGATTACGTGCTGGCGATGGATCACGACAACCTGGAGGCGCTGCTGCGCGCCTGCCCTGCGCAACATCGCCATAAGGTCAGGCTTTTCATGGAGTTTGCCTCGCACTCCGGATCAGACGTGGTGCCCGATCCGTATTACGAAGGCGCGAACGGCTTCGATTTGGTGCTGGACTACATCGAGGACGCATCGGACGGCCTGCTGGCCGCCCTGCGCAAGACTTAAGACGAAGTGCCGTTGGCCGGCAGGTCGTGGTGGTCGTCGTTGACAGCTGCGACCCCGCCCATGGCCATCGACAGGGCGGCCGCCACCACACCCTCGGTGCGGATCAGGCGCACGGTACCCTTGCGGAATTGCTCCGCCATGGCTTCGCCGGTGATCGAGAAGGCCTCCTGGCGGCCCGTGGTGGAGAAGATATAAAGCGTCTTCAGTGGGCTGATCCAGGCCAGCTTGACTTTTCGCTGGCTGCCGTCCTGCTGGTCGAATTCGAGCCACATGCCGCGCGCCAGGCTATCCACCTCGATCGCCGCATCGTCATCCGGCGGCGGCGCCTCTTCCGACTTCACTTCGGCGACAACCTGCAGCTGCATGCGCCGCTCGGCATCCTTTTTCGCCACTTCCATCGCGAGTTCGACCTGGCGCTCAGGCGACATTTCGATCGGAGCGCGCACGATGGAGGCATGGCATTCCGCCAGTTCGGCGAAGAATTGCAAGCGGTCGGCGTCCTGCCACTTGACCACATCCAGCCACTTGTTCAGCGTGGACAGCAAGGTAGGCAGCTTGGAAATGAGCTTCTTGCGCTCGTCCTGGGTAATCTTCGGACGCACGCTCCAGATCAGGTCATCCATGGTCTGGGTGGCGTTGTTGACGGCGCCCGGCTTTTCACCCTCGACACTATAGGCGATGGTCAGCACCGACACCCACTTGTTCTCGAGGAAGGCTTCGACAATCGCCACCACTTCGCCGGTACCGATGCGCAGCGCCACGGCATCCTTGGCCGACTTCGCGGCCACCGACATTTTTTCCTGCTTGAGCGCCTGTGCAATCGGCTCCGCCATGGCGGCGGCCGCTGCGGCCTCCTCCGCCTTGATGGACGCTTCCAGCTCGTTCACCGCCTCGGTGAACACCGTCATCTCTTCTTCGTGGTCCTGGCTGACCATTTCCACGCTGCGCTGCATGGCTTTATACAGCGGATCGTCAGGATCCTTGTGCTGCTCCCAGCCCATGCGCGACAGCAGGTCGATCATGCGGCGCGCAGGGTGGGCTTCCTGGAAGAAGAAATTCTTGTCGACCAGCGCAGCCTTCAGCACAGGAATCTGCAGGAAGCGGATCAGGTTGCGGATTTCCGGCGAAATGCTGGTATCGCGGAAGACGGTATCGAACACCGCCGACAACAGGTCGATGGTGCCTTCGTCGGCGCGCGTCAGGCTCCCCGCAGGCGCCTGCTCCTTGATCTGCGGCAGCAGGAATACATTACCCATCGAGCCGCCGGCCGCTGCCAGGCCTGGAGCCGGCATCGCACCGCCGCCAGCCTGCATGGGGCCAGCCGCGAAACCGGATGCCAGGCCCATGCCCGGCGCCGGCATCGCGCCGCTATCGGCACTGGTGAACACGGCGCCCGACGGCACACCGCGCTGCAACTGCGCCAGGAAATTCATCAGCGGCTCTTTGGCGTTGATCAACGATGCGCGCTGGGCTGCTTCGTTATTGGCGCCGCCATGGAAACCCTGTGCCGGTCCTTGCACCCAGCCACCCGCAGGCACGGCCACGCCGCCCGGCACGCCCGGCACCGCAACGCCGCCCATCATCCCGCCCGGGACGCCCGCAGCCACTACCCCACCCTGCATTCCCATGTCCGCAACACCGGCACCGGGGGCTGAGATGATCGGCAGGCCGCCGCCGGGTACAACGCCGCCGGCAGGAATCATCATGCCGCCCGTCAGCGCAGCGCCAGGAACACCTGGCATCATGCCGGCGCCTGCAGGCATCATGCCAACGCCAGCAGGCATTGCCATGCCGGGCATCGCGCCCGGAACAAATCCCGGAGCCTGCATTGCCTGGCCAGGAGCAGCCATCGGCGCCGCCCCCATGGCCGGTGCTGCGGCCGCGGCGGAATCCGCGGTGTGCGCCGGCGCGCCATACAGGCCCGGCGCAACGCTCAAGGTCGGCAGCGACAGGTCAAGGTCGCCCAATTGTTCAAATCCACTCGGTCCGGCCGCGGCGCCGCCTGGCGCCTCGCCCGTGCCCGAAAAGAACTGGCGCAATTGTTCCGCCAGTGCAGCCTGCTGGTTCTTCTTGCGCGAAGGAGCTTGCGATGCATCGTGCGAATCGGCACGGCGCGACTTGTGTTTTTCGACCGAGCCGGGACCGACGCCTTTGCGCTCGAGCGCGCTGCTCAGCTCTTCGAGCATGCTGCCGAAATCAAAGAATTGTTCCGGGCGCAGGAATGGCTTGATCAGCTCATTCGCTTCCTCATCCTTGATGAAATCGATCCACGCCTGCTGGAAGGCGCCGAGGAAGACTTCGGGACGGAAAGGATTCTGGTTGATGCGCAGGATGTCGCGGTCCAGCAGGAAGGCAAGGCGCACATTGAGCGTAGCCAGGCCGTCCGAGTACTTCACCTCGAACGCCTTGCTGAAACTGTTCAGGGTGACCTTGGTATCCATCTCTTCCATGGATACCAGCGACAGCGCGTCTGTCAACTTGCGGGCCGGCGCCTTCTGGCCAGGCGCCAGCTGGGCGATTTCCAGCCGCAGGTCATTTTCGAGCTGCTTGGCGAAAATGCCGAGGAAGGCGTAATGGTCGGTGCGCAGGCGATTGCCGGCGCGCAGGCGCGCCTGCAGGGTCTTGACGTCGACAGCATGGTCGGCATCGACCAGCTCGCCGGCCCAGGTCGTCGACAAGGCGACGAACTGCTCGCTGATGTGTTTATTCACCAGGCCAATCAGGTTTTCCAGCAAGGCATGCCGCGGCGTGACCGCTTTTTTAGGCGCCGAAGATGTTGGGTTTTCTGGAAGCATGGTCTGGCCTGGCTTTGGTGGTTATTCACATTGTCGCAGATTATTGCCAAGTGGCAATAGGTAAACGAAGAGAATTTCGAAATATTTAGGGTGCTGTGGAGAAATTGTTGAGTTTGCACCACGATGGTGCAGGATAAATCCTACAAACCTGGCCGTTGCATTCCGATTCACCTTTACTATTACACAAAGCAAGATGAAGTTCCGATCCTTCAGAAAGGAACTGTCATGAAATCCAGGAAAAAAACCAGCAAACAGAGTTCGAGCCCAGGCACCCGCCAAAGTGCCGACCAGGGTTCGCGTTCGGGCGCGCAATCGGGCAGCCAGCAGTCCGATACCGGCCGCCAAAGCAAGACGGACAAGAAAACACCGGCCAGCCGCAGCGGCAATCGCTAGATGAGCCGCGGCGCACGAGGGGCCTGGAAGCATGCTTCCAGGCCCTTGTCGTTTCAGATATTCGTCACGCGCTTGCCTTTGGGCGGCTTGAAGTCGGCGACCGCGTTTACCAGGCCCACTTTGGCAGCCTCCGGGGCGGTCAGGTGCAGGTCGGAATAGGCGTGGATATTCCAATGTTCGTCGGTCAGCTGCACGTGCTTGCGCAGGATCGCCTCGGTGCGCGCATCATCAGCCTGCAAGCCCTCGACAATGATGCGCAGCGCATCCGGCCGGGCGCCATGCGGCGCGCTGGCGTGGGACTTATGCACCATGAAACGCGCTGTTTCGCTGGCATAGCGCTCCTCGCCGGACAGGAACAGGATCACGGCAATTGAAGCTACCGCGCCGCCGTTATAAGTGATGATCTTGATGGGCAAGTTGCGCAGGTAATTGTGCAGGCACAGGCCGTCGCTGACGTAGCCGCCGTTGGACTGGATCAGGATGTGCGCGATTTCAATGCCGTCCTCCGTCATGTCCGCCACCGCGTCGAACATGCGGTGCACCATATCGCTGTTCACGTCGCCGGACAGGGTGAACCAGGCCTCCGTATCGCGCTTTTGCTTTTCTTCGCTCATGGTCGCTCCACTCTGTAAATGGATGTCCGGCCATTCTAGCGCAGGCGGTTCCAAAGGGGCGTCAAGATTGACTTTATTGTCCTCCTGTCATATAGTCGCAAGTCTTGATCGGGAGAGACCAGCGTACGCTGGCGCCGAAGGGGCATTACCCAGAAACTCTCAGGCAAAAGGACCGGTCAGGGGGCCAACCCCGCCAGCAAGCTGGCGGGTGGGGCTAAAACTCTGGAGAGCGGCCCGCCATGGCGCGGGGCCCACCGAAGGGGCGTGCGGGAATACCTTCCCGTTATCTCTCAGGTACCAAGGACAGAGGGGTAGGCGTATTCATGTTTACGTTTATTAACCCCTATTCTCTGCCCTGAGGTATCAATGACGCTCAAAGCAACCCCACTCAACAACGCTCATCGTGCCCTTGGCGCCCGCATGGTCGACTTCGGCGGCTGGGACATGCCGGTCAACTACGGCTCCCAGATCGAAGAGCACCACGCCGTGCGCAGCGACGTCGGCATGTTCGACGTGGCCCACATGTGCGTGGTTGACATCAAGGGTGCCAACGTACGTTCCTTCCTGCGCGGCCTGGTCGCCAACAACGTCGACAAGCTGCAGGTATCGGGCAAAGCCCTCTACTCCTGCATGCTGACCCCGGAAGGCACCGTCATCGACGACCTGATCATCTACTTCATCAACGAAGAATGGTTCCGCCTGGTGGTCAACGCCGGCACCGCGGAAAAAGACATCGCCTGGATGGAGAAGCAGAACGCAGCCACCGGCGCCGGCCTGGCCATCACCCAACGCCGCGACGGCGCCAACGCCATGGCCCTGATCGCCGTGCAGGGCCCGAACGCCCGCGCCAAGGTATGGGAAGTTATTCCGCAAGCCAAAGCGGCTACCGCAGAAATGAAGCCGTTCAACGTGGCCCTGGTGCCAGGCACCGCCTTCGGCGAAGCCATGGTGGCCCGCACCGGCTACACCGGTGAAGACGGTTTTGAAATCGGCGTGGCGGCAGAACAGGC
This sequence comes from Duganella sp. Root198D2, assembly GCF_001428585.1. Taxonomy (NCBI): domain Bacteria; kingdom Pseudomonadati; phylum Pseudomonadota; class Betaproteobacteria; order Burkholderiales; family Oxalobacteraceae; genus Duganella; species Duganella sp. Root198D2. Next base: position 58,261 of record NZ_LMIC01000044.1, read on the forward strand.
TGAAAACCTGTGGCACGCCCTGAATGCCGCCGGCGTCAAGCCGGCAGGCCTGGGCGCGCGCGACACCCTGCGCCTGGAAGCCGGCATGAACCTGTACGGCCAGGACATGGACGAAACCGTGAACCCGCTGGACGCCGGCCTGGCATGGACCATCGACCTGGTCTCCGAGCGCGACTTCATCGGCAAGGCAGCCCTGCAAGCCAAGGGCCAGAACGCCCAGTTCGTCGGCCTGATCCTGCGCGAAAAAGGCGGCGTGCTGCGCGCCCACCAGAAAGTCATCGCCGCCAACGGCGAAGCTGGCGAAATCACTTCCGGCACCTTCTCCCCGACCATGCAGCAGGCAATCGCGCTGGCGCGCGTGCCGATGGGCGTGACCGTGGGCGACACCGTGCACGTGGAAATCCGCGACAAGAAGCTGGCCGCCACCGTCGTGAAGCTGCCTTTCGTCCGTAACGGTAAAATCCTGGTTGCTTGAGCCAGAATTCTGCAGAACCAAACAATAACCTTAGCCTTGGAGCCAATATGAGCAACATTCCAGCAGACCTGAAGTACACCGAGTCCCACGAGTGGGTACGCGCTGAAGCAGACGGCACCGTGACCGTCGGCATCACCGAATTCGCGCAAGATGCCCTGGGCGACATCGTGTTCGTCGAGCTGCCAAAAGTAGGCGCATCCTTCACCGCCGGCGACGACGCTGCCGTGGTGGAATCGGTGAAAGCCGCTTCCGACATCTACGCCCCGGTTTCGGGCGAAGTGGTTGCCGTAAACGACGCCGTGGTCGGCGCACCTGAATCGATCAACGCCGACGCTTACGCGAACTGGCTGTTCAAGATCAAGCCTAGCGATGCCGGCGCCATCAACGGCCTGCTGGACGCAACTGCTTACGGCAACGTAGCGCACTAATTACTGCATTATCGGGCCCGCTGTGTGCGGGCCCTTTTCACATTCTGGCCAAGAGATTTCCCACCATGACCCGCACCAGCCTGACCCAACTTGAAGCCCGCGATGCTTTCATCGCCCGCCACATCGGCCCGGAAGCCGCAGAACAGCAGCAGATGCTGGACGTGCTCGGCTACGCAAGCCGCGCCGCCCTGATCGACGCCATCGTCCCGCCAGGCATCCGCAACAAGAGCGCCCTGCCCCTTGGCCAATTCATCCAGCCGCTGCCGGAAAACGAAGCGCTGGCCAAGCTGAGAGGCATCGCCTCCAAGAACAAGGTGCTGAAATCCCTGATCGGCCAGGGCTACTACAACGCCCACACCCCGGGCGTGGTATTGCGTAACATCTTCGAAAATCCGGCCTGGTATACCGCCTACACCCCGTACCAGCCAGAGATCTCCCAGGGCCGCCTGGAAGCGATCCTGAACTTCCAGCAGGTGCTGATCGACCTGACCGGCATGGCCATCGCCAACTCGTCCATGCTGGACGAAGGCACCGCCGCTGCCGAAGCCATGACCCTGATCCAGCGCGTCGGCAAGTCCAAGTCGAACACCTTCTACGTCGCCAACGACGTGCTGCCGCAGACCCTGGAAGTGGTGCAGACCCGCGCCGAGCCGCTGGGCATCACCGTCAAGACCTTCGACCCGTCCGAACTGGCCGGCGTCACCGACGCCTTCGGCGTGCTGCTGCAGTACCCGGGCGTGAACGGCGTTGTGCGCGACTACCGCGCCGCCGTTGAAACCGTTAAAGCTTCCGGCGCCATGGTGATCGTTGCCGCCGACCTGCTGGCCCTGACCATGCTGACCCCTCCGGGCGAATGGGGCGCCGACGTGGTAGTCGGCAACTCGCAGCGCTTCGGCGTACCGCTGGGCTTTGGCGGCCCGCACGCCGGCTACATGGCGACCCGCGACGAGTACAAGCGCTCCATGCCGGGCCGCCTGGTGGGCGTGACCGTGGACCAGAACGGCAATAAGGCTTACCGCCTGGCCCTGCAGACCCGCGAACAGCACATCCGCCGCGAAAAAGCGACCTCCAACATCTGTACCGCACAGGTGCTGCTGGCCGTGATGGCTTCCATGTACGCCGTCTACCACGGCCCTAATGGCCTGAAGCAGATCGCCGAACGCACCCACCGCTACGCCGGCATCCTGGCTGCCAACCTGAAGTCCCTGGGCTACTCGGTCAACGAATCCTTCTTCGACACCCTGACCGTCGCCACCGACAAGGCCGACGCGCTGCACGCCGCCGCTGTTGCCGCCGGCATCAACCTGCGCAAGATCGACGCCAAGCACGTCGGCGTATCGCTCGACGAAACCTGCGACCGCGACACCCTGGCCGCACTGTGGAACGTGTTCAGCGGCGGCAAGGCTGCCCCTGACTTCGACGCAGTGGAGGCAGCGGTCGGCACCAGCTTCCCTGAAGCGCTGGTGCGTACCTCCGCGTACCTGGAGCACCCGACCTTCAACCGCTACCACAGCGAAACCGAAATGCTGCGCTACCTGCGCTCCCTGGCCGACAAGGACCTGGCGCTGGACCGCACTATGATCCCGCTGGGTTCCTGCACCATGAAGCTGAACGCCACCAGCGAAATGATCCCGGTGACCTGGCCGGAGTTCTCGACCATCCACCCATTCGCGCCAAACGACCAGACCGTCGGCTACCGAGAAATGATCGCCCAGCTGGAAGAAATGCTGTGCGCCGTGACCGGCTACGCCGCTGTCTCGCTGCAGCCTAACGCCGGCTCGCAAGGCGAATACGCCGGCCTGCTGGTGATCAAGAAGTACCACGAGTCCCGTGGCGAAGGCCACCGCAACATCTGCCTGATCCCATCCTCGGCACACGGCACCAACCCTGCATCGGCCGCCATGGTGGGCATGCAGGTTGTCGTTACTGCCTGCGACGACAAGGGCAACGTCGACCTGGCCGACCTGAAAGCCAAGGCGGAACAGCATTCCAAGAACCTGGCATGCGTGATGGTGACCTATCCTTCCACCCACGGCGTGTTCGAAGACGGCATCACCGAACTGTGCGAAATCATCCACTCGCACGGCGGCCAGGTGTATGTTGACGGCGCCAACATGAACGCACTGGTTGGCGTAGCCGGCCCAGGCGCGTTCGGCGGCGACGTATCGCACCTGAACCTGCACAAGACCTTCTGCATCCCGCACGGCGGTGGCGGCCCAGGCGTCGGCCCGATCGGCGTTGGCGCACACCTGGCCAAGTTCCTGCCTAACCAGCGCTCCAACGGCTACGTGCGCAGCGAAGACGGCATCGGCTCGATTTCGGCCGCACCGTTCGGCTCCGCATCGATCCTGCCTATCTCCTGGATGTACATCGCCATGATGGGCGGTGAAGGCCTGACCGCCGCAACAGAAACCGCGATCCTGAACGCCAACTACGTTGCACGCCGCCTGGCGCCGCACTTCCCGGTCCTGTACTCGGGCCACGACGGCCTGGTAGCGCACGAGTGCATCCTGGACCTGCGTCCGCTGACTGACGCCACCGGCATCAGCAACGAAGACGTGGCCAAGCGCCTGATGGACTTCGGCTTCCACGCGCCGACCATGAGCTTCCCTGTTCCAGGCACGCTGATGATCGAGCCGACCGAATCCGAGTCCAAGGTTGAACTGGACCGCTTCATCGACGCCATGGTCGCCATCCGCGCCGAAATCGCCAAAGTGGAATCGGGCGAGTTCGACAAGCTGGACAACCCGCTGAAGTTTGCCCCGCACACGGCGGAAGTGCTGCTGTCCGACAAGTGGGACCGCAAGTACAGCCGCGAAGTGGCAGCCTACCCGGTACCATCGCTGCGCAAGCAGAAGTACTGGCCGCCAGTCGGCCGCGCCGACAACGTGTACGGCGACCGTAACCTGTTCTGCGCCTGCATCCCGGTCAGCGACTACGCATAAGCGAACGCTTGCCTGAAACGCCAAACGCCGGTACCGTGAGGTGCCGGCGTTTTTTTAATGGAATCTGAATGAAGCAATCTAATAAAGCAGCCCTGTTTTCAGGACTTGGCTTCCCCGGCCTTGGCCAACTGCTCGTGCAGAAACGCACTGTCCGCGGCCTGGTCTTCATGCTGCCGGCGCTGGCGGCGTTCTCCTGGCTGATGTACGGCCTGTGGAAAGCCACCTCGGTGCTGATGGATGAAGCCCTGAGCGGCGTCCTGGCGCCCGACCCCATCGCCATTACCCAGCGCCTGACCAAAGCCAGCATCGTACCCGGCGCCTCCATTGCAGGCTGGATCCTGCTCGCTTGCTGGATCGCCAGCATCGCCGACGCACTCCTGGTGCGCGACAAGCCTTAAGCTACGCTGCGCGCCACCCGCGCAGCGCGCTGCACATCCTGCGCTTCGTCATCCCAGACTGCGGCCTGGGTAATTTCTTCCGCTCCAACCTGGGCGCCATCGGAATTAAACCGCAGCCAGGCCAGAGCGCCACCGGGCGTGATGCCGATTGCATGCACCCCGCCGTGGTTCGGCGCCGCTATCAGGGCTGCCATCACCAGCGTGGTGGCAATCGGTACCGGCATGCCCCAGTGGCCGCCCTGCTTCCGGCACACGAGCCACAGCCCGCCAGCACCGTCGCCGTAAGCCAGGTGCTCGCCAATCGGGCTCGCTTCGCTCCACACCACGCAAGCACCGCCGATATTGGCAACCGGTTGCGGGACCGACTGCCCGCCGCGATAGACCACGATGCTCTCGCCTGCCACAAACACATCCGGCACGTTCGGAACGTTGGACGGTGCCAGGTGCAGGTTGGTCGCACGGCGCGGCAAGCCCTGGTAGTCGATCGCAATACCCCACGACGCGGCGCGCGCAAAGCTATTGAAGCGCAGCGTGCGGCCGCAAGGCGTATCGTTCAAGCGCCAGGCGCCCGGAACGCGATAGCTGCCGATTGCCGTCGCCAGCGAATCCGCGCCATCCTGCTCCTCCCATGCTGTCAGCGGACCTTCGACCGCAGCGTTGAAATACCAGGTGTTCGCTGCCGTCACCAGCACCATCGGGACCGCACCCGATTGCAGCAAGCCAAACGAAATGCGCGTTACATCGTGCTCCACTTCCGGCACATGGCGCGGCGCCATGCCGCGCATCGTCTCCACCCAGGCAGCTTCGTCGAGGTGGTTAGGGATGCCGACCGCCACATGCAAAGTCGGCCCGCCGCCGCTGGCCCAGGGCGCGACCGCCAGCGCCAGTGCGATCGTGCCATCGGGCGACTGCTGCACGTCCAGCGCCTGCACCTTGCCCGGTTTGTTCAAGGGCAACATGCCGCTCAGGTCCGTCTGCGACCAGCGCCCGAATGGCGTGCGACGGAACATATACAGCGAACGATTGGCTCCGACCGTGAACACCAGCGGCAAGCCGGAGGCGTCGCGCACCACGAACAGCGGTGAACGCGCCATGGCGGGCGCTGCGCAAGGGCTGGAACGATAGCCCGATTCGTATAGCGGCACCAGCTCCTGCCGCACCAGTGCCGGCAGGTCGCGGCCGGACGTCACCTGGCTGCGCCAGTACGCCATGTCAGCCGGCTGCGACGCATCGTAGCGGTCGAACACCGCGTTATAGGCCCGCAGCAGGCGTTCCTTCACATCCAGCTCCGCCAGTTCCGGGCGCGCCAGCAATTGCAGCGCCAACTCGGCGCGGCCGCGCACGGCCTCGCCCTGGCAACTATACAAAGTAGTCCACGACAGCGCTTCGCTCGCCATCGGCTCCCGTTGCAGCACAATGCGCGCCACGCGCGCGGCAGCAAAACTCAGGGCGCCCGATGCATTGGCGCCACCCCATTTCCGGACCTGCGCCACAGGCGCAGATGTCATCAGCACAGACATGCTTCATTCCCCCAGTTCGATTTCTATGTCACCAGACTCGTTGATGCGCAAGTCACGGCAACCCAGCTTGCGCCCTGGGGCCAGTCCCTCGGCAACGGCGGCAAACATGTCGCCGGTAGCCGTTGCCAGGAAACCGGCAATATCCTGTTGAACCGCGGCCAGGCTGGCGGCATTGCCTTCCCACCACAGGTTCATGCGCTGCACATTCAGCAAGTGCGGCAGCGGGTCCGACACCACGTAAATGCCCGTGGTCCCGGCATCGGTGGCCGGCACACCCTTGCGCGCCAGCGCGGCAACGCCTACCCGGCCGTTCTCCACCAGCCACTGCAAGCGCAGCGACCATTGCAGGGTGGCACGCGCCCAGGCCTTGCCCATATAGCTGCGCTGGCGCGACAGCGGCAATTCCTGCTTCACGCTGTCCCATTCATAGCGGCCCAGCACGCTGCTGATATCGATGGTCGGGCGCGGCACGCCGTCCGGGCCGGCTTGGCGGCCCATGGTCACCATGCATTGCAAGTCCTGCTCCGACTCGCGGTCATGCAAGGTACGGTTGGCCTCCTGCCAGTTCAGCAGCACGTGGTCGCGATAGATCCAGCCATTGCTATTACGGATGAAGCGGGCGCGCAAGCCATTCCTGAGTGACGCCTCGACGCCGGATTTCTCGTTCTGGCAGTCCTGCGAATTGACCTGAGCCACTCCCTCGCGCGAGGCGACATAGTCTGGCAAGGAGTCCAGGCGACGCTGCAGCTTCTCCACCACCATTGGGTAAATGTATTGGCGCAGGAAGCTGTCGCGTTCGATCACCGCGCGGCGCATTGCCGTTTTGTTGAGCACGGCCGGCGCCAGGGTGCGCAACCAGTTGCCAACTGCAGTGATAAAGAATTCCTTCAGCGGGCCGTTGTCGCACGGCATGTGAGATTTATCTACATCACACAGGGCCGCTTGCAGCACCAGGCCGCCATATTCATTGACCGCAGCAGTGAACTCCAGGCGCCAGCCAGCGACCGACTGACGCAGGATCTCGCGCCGGCCATAGGCGTTGTAAAAGCGCAAATTCCCGGACGAAAGGGTCAGTGTCAGATGGGCAGTGTTTGGTGCCGAGGAGTCATAACGGATCTCGACCGGACGCAGCTCAACCTTATCCTCGCCTTCCCCGCCAAGCGCCAGGCTGCCCACTTCCATGCTGCCGTAACGTATCTCATTAGGAAACTCCCCGGCGGCGCGCATGGCGTCAATCGTGCTTTCCAGCAACTTTCCAGAGGTGAACCAGCTGGCGGAGAGCTGTTGCACTGAAGTCGTGGTGTCAGCCCCGATTTCAAAAAATACCGCTTTAGTTGTGACCATTTTTGCTTTTAAGAATGTTAAGATTTGGCCGTTTGGCAATGACTGCAATGTAAGAAAAAAAGCCTTCCCTCGCCTTCCGGAAATCTTCCGAAGGCCGGAAGGAAACCTTCCGGACCGGAAGAATTGCTCCGGAAGGTTTCTAAGTCATTGATTTATAAGAGACAGATAAGAAGAAGGTTGAACAGGCCATGGAGTTTCAATTCGGCGACTGGTTAGTCAGTCCAGAAGCCAATCTCGTCAGCAATGGGGATGCCAAGACGCAACTCGAACCGCGCGTGATGGCGGTGTTGCGCTATCTTTGCCGCCATCCGGGGGCGGTAATTCCGGCGGAAGAGATCCTGCAGGCTTGCTGGGGAAGCAATGAACTGGGCGATAATCCGGTCCACAAGGCCATCACCCAATTGCGCCGCGCCTTTGGCGATTCGAGCACCGAACCGCGCTATATTGAAACGATCCGCAAGCGCGGCTATCGCGCCATCGCGCCCGTCATCACCTTCGCCGCCCCGCCCTCTACAACCTGGGAAGGCGGTTCACCATTCCGTGGCCTTGAGTCATTTCAGGAAAACCACGCAGCCATTTTCTTCGGCCGCGTGCAAGCGACTGCCCAGCTGCGTGAGCTGGTTCTGACCCAAGCCGCCCATGGTTGCCCCATGGCACTGGTACTCGGACCTTCCGGCTCCGGAAAGACTTCGCTGGTCCGCGCTGGGCTGCTGCCACAGTTAATGGCCGGCGCCATCCGCTCCGACGAACCGGTCGGGCTATCCAGCACTGTCTACCTCGACTGCGCCGACCTTGGCAGCGGTACCCTGTTCCAGGCGCTGGCTGGCGCCTTGATCGACGCCGACATTAACGGCGAGCCGCTTTTCCCCGGGGCCAGCGCCGACAGCCTGGGCCAGCGCTTGGTTTCCGATCCTGACGCCGTGGCCGCCGAGTTACAAGCACGCGCATGTCCCCGCGCTTCGGTCGGGGTATTCATCGACCGGCTCGAAGCAGTCTTCCGTGCGCAACCCGGTGAAGCCGACCGCTTCATGGAAGTTATCGAATGCCTCGCGAAATCGAATTGCCTGCTGATGCTGATGGCCTGCCGAAACGACTTCTATCCCGAGGTGATGGCGCAGCCAATTTTGCTTGCGCTGAAATCACGCGGCGGCCATTTCGACGTACTGGCACCGGACGGCGCGGATTTTGCTCAGATCGTTCGTCAACCAGCGTTGGCGGCCAGCCTGACTTTCGAAAAAGACGAAGCGACCGGAGCCAGCCTTGACGATGTACTTTGTGATGCTGCCCGTGGGAACCCTGACACTTTACCGCTACTTCAATACTGTTTAAACGAGCTGTATCGGCAACGAAATGAGAATGGGCAACTACAGTTTTCCGTGTATCAAGAACTCGGTGGGATCGACGGCGCAGTCGGAGTCCGGGCCGAACAAGTGGTTAGTGGCCTAACCGAAGTACAGCTGGGCGCGCTGCCTCGCGTTCTCTCGTTGTTGGTAAATATTGGCGAGGATCAGGCCTCGGTCACCTCTCGTCGCAGCCCGCTTTCTATGCTACGCACCGAAGATGAGCGTGAACTGGTGCGAGTGATGGTTGAGGCACGCCTCTTCGTAAGTGAATTGGCTGGCGAAGTTCCAAGCTTTGGCGTAGCCCATGAAGCCTTACTGCGTCGCTGGCCGCGAGTATCTGCGTGGATCGATGGTCACCGTCAAGCACTGCAACTACGAACTCGATTACATGGGCAGGCCGAGCGATGGCAACATGCAGAGCGCCGTTCAGACCTTCTCATACCCCAAGGTATGCAAACGCACCAAGCTGCAGAACTTTTGCACTTACAAGATTTTGCGCTTGCACCACTTGAGCTCGATTTCATTCGGCAATCCATTGCGCGCGCAAAGATCCGTGAACGCATCAATATCACAGTGATTTCAATTATTGTCCTGCTGGCCATCCTCTCCGCAGTTCTTGGAATTAGCGCGCGAAATTCACAACGTGAGTCTGAAGAGCACCGAATTGAAGCAGAAGGATTAATGGGGTATATGCTTGGCGACTTCGTCGAGAAAGTAAGGCCGCTAGGAAGACTGGAGCTGTTGGATGACGTTAGTTCAAGGGCGCTTCAGTACCTTACAACTACCAAACATTCTGCAACGACTCCAGAATCCGTGGCACAACGCGCAAAAGCGTTACAAGTCATCGCGGAGGTAAACCTCTCACGGGCGACGCCTGCGAAAGCTAAAGAGGCATTGTTAACTGCACGCGAGCTCTTGCAATCACAGGGTTTGTCGGACCGAAATCAGGAAGCACATCTCAAAAGCTTAGGCACGAATGCTTATTGGCTCGGGTTGGTTCACCTGAAGCAAAGAGATTTCGGAAACGCCGAACGCTATTTCAACGAATACAGAACGGTAAGCGAACGGTGGCTTGCGATCGCGCCTGAAAACGTCGATGCAATAATCGAGCTAGCTTACAGCCACAGCAATCTTGGAACCCTTGCGCTACGTCAAGGCAACTTGGAAAGCGCTGCGTCGTATTTTTCCACTTCTGTGCAACTCAAAGAAAAGGCACTGAAAAGGCGAAAAAACGCCGAGCTTTCGGGTGGTTTAGCCAACAGCATTGTCGGACTCGCGGCGGTGGAGGTTAGGCTCGGACACCTCACCAAGGCATACGAGCTGTATGCTCAGTCTGTGCAATTGCTTCAGGAATTGCTTGCACAGTCTCCGAACGATGCAACTTGGCGGTTAAGGCTTAGTAACACGTTACGCTTTCAAGGTGAACTTAGCGTGGCGATGGGCCATTCAGTCCAGGGAATCAAGAAGTATCAGGAAGCAAATGTGCTTCTCACCCATCTGGTTCAACAAGATCCAAGCAACCAAGACTGGTTTTACACTTTGGCGGAAAACCAGTTGCGAATCATTCGCGAAGGGCTAATTGCGGGCGAACTCAACCCTACAATGTCTAGCCTGGATACGCTACTCAAGAGCATTTCAAGCATCCATAGCAATGAACCGCAAATGGCCCGAGCAGGAGCACTCAAAGGAAGAATCAACGCGCTCAAGGGCGAGGTGTTGCTTGCGGCCAAGCAAGCTCCCGATGCAACGAACCGTTTCAGCGCAGCAATAACCGAACTTGAGGGCCTGCTTGGAAAAAACAAATCTGATGCGCTGCTACTTGAAAACTACGTTCTTGCGCTGCTTGGGCAAGCACACGCTCGTGGCTGGAAAACATCGGAGTCTCAAGACGACTGCCGTAAGGCGCTGAGCACTTTGAAATCTTCGAATGGCGATCTTCGCGATTTTCATTTCATCGTTCCATCGGCGATCGCCAACCAATGCTTGGGAAACCGCGAAGAGCTTGCCGAAGACAGGGAGAAATTAAATCAAATAGCGTACCGTGACGAGCGCTATCTTCGAATCATATCGTCGCAATAAACAAAGAAAAGGGACTCCCATGACAAAAATCCAAAACTCACCGGCTACGGCACCGGTTATTCAGGTCCAAGTTGTTGCGACTCCTGAGATCGACCCAACGTCGAAAAAAGTAAAATACATTACAACCTTTACCCCGGAAAAGATCAAAGCGACCCAACCCGATACTATTTTGAGCTATGAACTCGTGACGCCAACCCCGTCAGGCGTGAAGTTCAAATCGGTTAAAGTTACTGGCAAGAAGCCCGAGCAAATCAGTCCACCCACCATTAGCCAAAGCGGAAAAGTAATGGTGTTGACAGATGCCAATACTTTTAGAGAAGTCTTAAGTCTGACAATCCGCTTCAAGGATTCCGATGCGGTAGAGTTCGATGTGGACCCTGAAGTAGAGAACGATCCAGGCGAGTTTGAATCTCACGATTCGCCCGCGCCAACGGTAATGCGCGAGCCAGAAGTCGGTAACGACCCTGGCGAATAACTTTATGACGAAGATATTCTGACAGTCGCCGGCAGCGGTCATATTGACCCGTCGGCGTCTACATTAATGTTCGAAAAGACGATTCCCCGACTATTGAAAGTAGTTCGGTTTAAGTCAAAGTTCATCAGCGCATATTGTCCAAGGCGCCGCGGGCGCCGCTAATGCGGCGTACCGCCGCGTTTCCATTTGTGGCAGTACAGCGGAGGATTACGGCCCAATACGATGTGGCGAGGCACGAGGTGCCTTCGAAGTAACCACGTTCACGTAGCACCTTATGCAGCGCTGGCAGTTTGTAGCCAGGTACGGTTGCGGCCATGTGATGTTCGACGTGGTAGTTGACGAAATTGGGCGCGACCAGCAAGCGCGCAAGCGGGCCAGCTAAAGTGGTGGCTGTATTCCGGCGCGGGTCGCGGTCCATGTGGTCGGGGACGCCGCCATGCTCCCCCATCACGCGCAGGCGGACCAGTAGCGGGAAGACGAACAACTGCCCCAGCCACCAGCAACCATAGACTTGGGGCACTCCCAGCGCCCACAGTACGGTGAAAATCATCCCGTGCATCACGAACACCGGATACAGCGCGCCACGATCGGTTGGCCGGAACTGGTAGGCGATCCCTTTCACACCATTGACTCCGGAGATGTCGCGCAGCAGTTTGCGCAGAAGGCTGGCCCGCGTCGCGGGATAGCTGGTGACGAAGGCCAGGTCCGGGTCATCACCGGTGCCTGCCCTGCGGTGGTGATCAAGGTGACCGCGCCGGTAAGCGGCGTAAGGCACATTCGGTAAAGCGCCGAAAATCCATTTCCCCATCCACTGGTTCACGCCGCGCGAGGTGAAGAAGTTTTCGTGTGCGGCATCGTGCGTCAGGATCGCGAAGCCAAGCGCGCGGCCTGTGAGCAGCACACTGGCAAGGATCCATGCAACCGGGTGATGCCACAGCGCAGGGAGCGCGAAGCCTGCGGCGACCAGCGCCACGTTGACGATCACGACGCCGGTGGCGCGCCAGTTGTCGGCCGTGGTGAAGGCACGGAGCTCTTGCTTGTCAATGTAGGAGAGGATGTTCATGCAGCCATCCTAGCCCCGGCATGTCGGACGCATGGTACATTATTCGCCATGTCACATACTTTTTCAGCCATCACGACAAGCATTTACATTGACCACAATTGCTGGGCGGGCGGCGTCATGCTGATTCGCGAGTTGTTGGCGGTTGCTGGCACTTTGAATGCTCGTGAGCCTGATTTGCGAGCGGCAGCAATGTTCGAGGTATCGCTGGTTGGACCGACCATGCAACCGGTGCGTTCCTTTACTGGGCCGGCTCTGCTACCCGAACGCAGCCTGCGCAACGCCCTCCCGGCCGGCATACTGGTGCTGCCCTCCTTCTACGGGGACGTGCCCGCAAGCCCTGCCCTGCTGCGTTGGATCACCAGGCATTACGATGCCGGCGGCTGCATCCTGGCGTCTGCAAGCGGCGTGCGGATACTGGCGGAGACCGGCCTTCTCGATCGACGCGACGCCACCTGCAACCTGGCCGACCGGCGCGCGATCGCAGCAACGCGGCCGGCAGTGCGCCTGTCACCGCAGGCAGCGCTCGTTATCGATGGCAGGCTGATTACAGCAGCCAGCATTACGCCCACCATCGATGCATGCGCGCATCTGGTAAGCCGCTTCCATGGCGAGACGGCGGCTTTGAAATTCGCTCGCTATGCGAACTCGGCGCGCCAGTTGGCGGGCATCGGCGTCGCCGGCGGCCAGCAGGAACATGGCGATGCACGCATGCTGGTGGCGCAAAGGTATATCGAACAACATAGCTGCGCCGGCATCACGCCCGATGACGTGGCGCGCCACATCGCCATGAGCCAGCGCAACCTGGCGCGGCGTTTCAGCGCGGCGCTCGGGGTCACCCCGGTGCAGTACATTCTTCAGTGCCGCATCGCGCAGGCCAAGCGCATGTTGGCAAAACCTAACGTGAGTTTGCGGCGTGTCGCGATTGAAACCGGTTTCAGCGATGAAGTGGTTTTCCGGCGCGCTTTCAAGCAGGTCGCAGGCCAGGCGCCAAGTACGTGGCGGGCGTTGATCGACAGCTAACGGTTGTTGTTTAAAGGTGCCGGCCAGGCCTGCTGGGCTGTACATTCCCGCAGGGCAATGCCACCATGTGAACACACGATAAAAACAAACCATCGGGATGAGAATCACAGCACTGCAAGGCCTCCTCTACAGGCCGCTGGCAGTCTTGCTGCTCGCGGCGGCGAACGCTTGCGCGCAAGATGCCGACTTGACTACTTTGCCGCTTGAGCAATTGATGTCGATGGAGGTGTATAGCGCCTCGCGCTTTAACCAGAAAGCGACACAAGCGCCTTCGAATGTAACCATCCTTACTTCGGCCGATATTCGCGCCTACGGATGGCGCACGCTCGCAGACGCCTTGCGCAGCATTCGCGGCCTGTACACCAGCAACGATCGCAGCTACAGCTACCTGGGCGCGCGCGGCTTCCTGCGTTCGGGCGACCTGAACACGCGCTTCCTGCTACAGATTGACGGCACACGCATCAACGATCCGGTATTCGACCAGGCCCAGCTTGGCGGCGAATTTCCGCTCGACCTGGAGCTGGTGGACCGCATCGAATTCGTTCCAGGCCCGGGATCATCGATTTACGGCGCCAACGCATTTTTCGGCGTGATCAACGTCATTACGCGCCGCGCTGCGGACCTGGAAGGACCGCGCGCCATGCTGGAGGCGGGCCAGGCCGGCACGCGCTCCGGCAGCGCAACTTATGGCTGGCGCGATGGCGATGCAGAATTGCTGTTGTCGGCCAGCCGGGGCCTGAGCGATGGCCGCGATTTGTACTTCCCAGAATTCCAGGGCACGGCGCAAGGGCTTGACTGGGAACGCATTACCCACCTCTTCGCACGCGCACAGTTTGGCGAATGGTCGATGACGCTGCTGGACGGCGCCCGCACCAAGGGCATGGCCACGGCCTCCTACGGGCAACCGTTCAACGTCCCCGGCGGCCAGACGCTGGATCGCCTGCGCCTGGCGGAAGTTGGCTATCGCAGCCAGGTGCTGCCGATGCACGGCGAATTGACAGGCCGCATCTTCCACGGCGATTATCATTACGAAGGACTCTTCGTCAACAACGAACCATTCGGCTCGATCAACCTTGACCAGACTCGCGCCCGCTGGTGGGGCGCGGAAGCCAGCCTGTTCCTGCAATTGACGGCCACGCAGAAACTGGTCGTCGGCGCCGAATACCAGTACAACAGCAAACTGACGCTGCAGAACTACGATATCGAACCGCGCATCGTCTACCTCGACGACGTGGCATACGGCAAACGCCTGGGCATCTATGCGCAAGACGAAATCACGCTGGCAGAAGGCCTGCTGCTGAACGCCGGAGTGCGTTATGACAGGGAATCCAGCACCGGCGGCGTGTTCAGCCCGCGCCTGGCGCTGATTGCCGAAGTGGCGCGCGAGACAACGCTCAAGGCCATCTACGGCAGCGCCTTCCGCGCCCCGAACAGCTATGAGCTGTTCTACGGCATCGACGGGCAAGGCGGCCAACTGGCAAATCCAAACCTCGGCCGCGAGAGAATTCGCAGCCACGAGCTGTCTCTGGTGCGCCAGCTTGGCCCGAACGCGCGCTTTACGCTGACCGTCTATGCGAATCAGGCGTCTGGCTTGATCACCGAAGTCGATGACGAGGAGCTGGGCTTGCCGATCTTCCGCAATGTCGGCCGCAACCGCGCCCGCGGACTGGAGATGGAATATGAACGCTCCTGGAACAACGGGGCCAGGATGCGCGCCAGCCTGGCGCGGCAGCAGGTGAGCAACGCCGCCGGCGAAGTCAATTCACCGCGCTGGCTGGCAAAGCTGAATACCACTGGGCACCTATCCGGCGCCTGGCACGCAGGCGTGGAAGGCCAGTATGTCAGCGCGCGCGGCCTGATTGGCGGCGGCGAGGCAGGCGGCTTTGTGCTGGCCAACCTGAACCTCTTTTCCGTCGGTCTTACGCGCCACCTCGACGCTTCGTTCGGCGTGCAAAACCTGTTCGACCGCCACTACGCCGATCCTGTTTCGCTGGGCTACCGGCAACGCTCCATGGAACAGGATGGACGCCGCGTCTACTTCAAGCTGAAGGCGGCCTACTGATGATGCGCCACCTTTTCGCCCTCCTGCTCCTGCTGGTGATAGGAGGCGAGCAGGCGCGCGCCCAGCTTCCTGCTGGCGCGGACGAGGCGGAACTGAAAGCAGCCATACTGTTCAACTTTGCGCTGTTCACCGAATGGCCTGCGGACACCCTGCCCGCCAATGCACCGCTGCGCCTGTGCGTCTTCCAGGGCAACGCCTTGCTGACGGCACTGAGCGGCTTGCAGGAGAAACAGGTCAACGGGCATCGCGTTTTGGTGCGCACGCTGCCGGCCACGCCTGGCGGAGCGCAACTGGCGACCTGCCATTTATTGGTGCTGGACGCGCAGGACCGCGAACGGTGGGCGCTGCTGAAGCATGACCTGGCAACCAGCAGCGTGCTGACCATCGCCGATGACCGGATCATTGGCGCCAACGGCGCCATGATTTCCTTTGGTATCGATAATCGCCGCGTGGGCTTCGACGTGGACATGGTGCCCGTACGCCAGGCGCGGCTGACCCTCAGTTCCAAGCTATTGCGGCTGGCAAGGAGTGTGCAATGAAGTCGCGCGCCAAAACCGCGCTGTTGCCAATCGGCAGCAAGGTAGTCCGTTCCACCATGCTGGCGGCGGGCGCCGCACTATGCCTGGCCGGCATGCTGATGGTGGTGTTCCAGTTTATGGCCCTGCGCAGCACCTTGCTGCGCGACCTGCAGGTGCAAGCCCGCATTGTTGGCAACAACAGCACGGCCGCCCTGCTTTTCAGCGACGCCCGCGCAGCGGAGGAAATTCTCAACGGCCTGTCCGCCTCGCCCAGCGTGCAAAGCGCGAACATCATTGTCGGCAGCACGCCGCTGGCGCAGTTCCGCCGCAATGCCGCGCCAGTGCCGGAGCTGCCGATCAGCGAGGCCGGCGAATCCCTGCACGAATACGGCATGGACTACATCGAAGTGCAGGAGCCAATCACAGTCGACCACAAGCTTATCGGCAGCGTTTCGATCCGAGCCACCCTGCTGCCGTTATACCGGCGTTCGCTGGCCTTCGCCACTTTCACTGCATTTGCCACCCTGGGTTCGTTTGCACTGGCATGGCTGCTGGTGCGGCGCATGCGGGTCGCGGTAGCGCAGGCGGAGCAGAACCTGCACGTGCTGGCGCATATCGATCCCGTCACCTGCCTGCCAAACCGCAATGCGTTCAACGACCGGCTGGCCCATGCCCTGAAGCGCGCGGACCGCCAGGAGACCAGCGTCAGCCTGCTGCTGCTGGACCTCGACAACTTCAAGGTCGTCAACGACACCCTGGGCCATGATATTGGCGACATGCTGTTGCGCCAGGTTGCCGAGCGACTTGGGCAGATGCTACGCAGCACCGACATCATCTGCCGCATCGGCGGCGACGAATTCGTGGTGATCGTTGAACCGGCCGACGATGAATTGGAACCGGACCAGGTGGCCCGCAAGATCCTGCGCGCGCTGGCGGATCCTTTCATGGTCGAGACCCATCAACTGTTTGTCAGCGCCAGCATCGGCGTCAGCGTGTATCCGAAGGATGCCCCGAATGCGGCGGCGGTGGTGCGCTGCGCCGACATCGCGATGTACCACGCCAAGAACAAGGGCAAGAATGCCTACGAAGTCTTCCACGAGGAGATGGCGCATAGAGCCAGCAAGCGCCTGGCGCTGGAGGCCAACCTGCGCAAGGCCTTGCAGAACAACGAGCTGTCCTTGCATTACCAGCCGCAGATCGACGTGCGCACTGGCCGCATGTGCGGCATGGAGGTGCTGGTGCGCTGGCATTGCGCGGCTTTGGGCGGCATGGTGAGCCCGGCGGAGTTCATTCCGGTGGCGGAAGAAAGCGGCGTGATCGTGCCCTTGGGCCGCTGGGTGCTGCAAATGGCGATCCGGCAGGCCGCCGCTTGGCGCAAAGCAGGCTTGATGGAGGACATCGAGCACGTCGCGGTCAATGTGTCTGCTTGCCAGACCAAGGATGCACAGCTGATGTACGAGGTGCAGGCCTTGTTGATGGAGACCGGCCTGCCGCCTCGCTTGCTGGAGCTGGAGATCACCGAAGGCGTGTTGATGGAGAACGTGAACGCCAATATCGCCTTGCTGCACAAGATACAGGCGGCCGGCATCCATCTCTCGATCGACGATTTCGGGACCGGGTATTCGTCAATGGCTTACCTGAAACGCTTCCCGATCGACCAGCTCAAGATCGACCGCAGCTTTGTCAATGCAGTGCCGGGCGATGGCGCGGCGATTGCGAAGGCGATCATTGCGATGGCGCATTCGCTGAATATGACGGTGGTGGCGGAGGGTGTGGAGACCGAGGAACAGGTGGCCTTCCTGTCGGATGCGGGGTGTGATGTGATGCAGGGGTATTACTTTGCGCGGCCTATGCCGGCGGAGCAACTGGAGGCGTTGCTGCGCGAACGCCGCCTGTGGGCGGCTTAGGAAACCGGTAAACCAGGGTCTGACCCGCAGGGTCAGCCCTGTCAACTCAACCGCTAGGGGTTGGTTTTAGGCCGTTGATTTTCGTCGAGAGTCAAAGGCCTCAAACCCAACAAACGGCTGCGGGTCAGACCCCGCCTTACCGGTTTTAGTCCAGCTTGGTCGCGTGTTCGCGCGTTGCGTGGAAGGTCAGCTTCGGCCAACGCTCCTGGGTCAGGCGCAGGTTGACGCCGGAAGTCGCCAGGTAAGCCATATTGCCCGCAGCGTCATAAGCCACGTTATGGCCCAGTGCCGCCTCGAAGTCGGCCAGCATCTTCTTGTCGTCGCAGGAAACCCAGCGCGCAGTCGAAATCGAAGTGCCTTCGAACACCGCATCCACGCCGTATTCGTTCAACAGGCGGGAAGCCACCACTTCGAACTGCAGCACGCCGACCGCGCCCAGCACCACTTCACCGCCCAGCACTGGCTTGAACACCTGCACCGCGCCCTCTTCGCCCAACTGCTGCAAACCCTTCTGCAGTTGCTTGATCTTCAGCGGGTTACGGATACGCACCTGGCGGAAGAAGTCCGGCGCGAAGTAAGGGATGCCGGTGAACTGCAGCATCTCGCCTTCCGAGAAGGAGTCGCCGATCTGCATATTGCCGTGGTTCGGCAGGCCGATGATATCGCCCGCGTAAGCCTCTTCCACCTGTTCGCGCGAAGACGCCATGAACGTCACCACGGACGACACTTTCACCTCGCGGTTCAGGCGCAGGTGCTTGACCTTCATGCCGCGCTCGAATTTGCCCGAGCAAACGCGCAGGAAAGCAATACGGTCGCGGTGCGCCGGGTCCATATTGGCCTGGATCTTGAACACGAAGCCGGAGAACTTCTCTTCGGTCGGCTGCACGGTGCGCACCGAAGCGTCGCGCGATTCCGGCGCAGGCGCCCAGTCGACCAGCGCGGACAGGATCTCGCGCACGCCGAAGTTGTTGATCGCGGAACCGAAGAAGACCGGGGTCTGCTTGCCAGCCAGGAAGTCTTCCAGGCTGAATGGATGGGAGGCGCCGTGCACCAGTTCCACCTCCATGCGCAGCTGGTCCATCTCCATCGGGAACATCTCCTGCAGGCGCGGATTGTCGATGCCCTTGATGACCTCGAAACCCTGCAAGCTCTCTTCGCCAGCGCGGAACAGCAGGATCTCGTCGTTGATCAGGTGGTACACGCCGCGGAAGTTCTTGCCCATGCCGATCGGCCAGGTCACCGGCGCGCACTGGATCTTCAGCACAGACTCAACTTCATCCAGCAGCTCCAGCGGATCGCGGCATTCGCGGTCCAGCTTGTTCATGAAGGTGACGATCGGCGTATGACGCATGCGGCAGACGTCCAGCAGCTTGATGGTCTGCGCTTCCACACCCTTGGCGGCGTCGATCACCATCAGGCCCGAGTCGACCGCGGTCAGCACGCGATAGGTGTCCTCCGAGAAGTCCTGGTGCCCGGGGGTGTCGAGCAGGTTGATAATGTGGTCGCGGAATTCAAACTGCATCACCGAGGAAGCCACGGAAATGCCGCGCTGCTTCTCGATTTCCATCCAGTCGGAGGTGGCGTGGCGGCCGCTCTTGCGCGCCTTGACGGTACCGGCCATCTGGATCGCGCCCGAGAACAGCAGCAGCTTCTCGGTCAGCGTGGTTTTACCCGCATCCGGGTGGGAAATAATGCCGAAAGTACGGCGGCGAGCGACTTCGCGCGCAATCAGCGCGGGGGTCTTGCTCGAAGATTGAATTTGGATATCGTCAGACATGATGGCAGCCAGCGGTTGGCGCAGACGGAAAACCCGCTATTTTACCACCACTCCCCTCACATCCGGAGGGCGTAATCGAGCATCACTTGCAGCGCCACGTGGCCGCGCACGGCAATACGCCCGATACGGCCGGGTTGGAAGCGAACGCTGGCGAAAGCCGCCAGCAGCATCTGCTTTTCTTTCTCGGACATTGGCGAATCCAGGGCGACGCGTTCGACGGCGCCTTCATCGCTGATCCAGACTTGCAGGTCTACCGCTTGCGGGGTAATGCCCGGCACTACCAGCAGTTTGCCGCCAACCAGGCCTTCCGCTACTTCCGGCTGCTGCGTCATGGCGCTGGCGCCGAAGTAATGCCTCTCTTGCACTTCGACGCCGTCGTTCCCGCCCGCTTCCGCCTGAGGCCGCAGCTCGGCAGCTGGTGCCGGCCTGCTGGCCGGCACCGCCGCCGTCAGATCCGCCGCGGCCAGCGTCACCCTGTCTTGCGCTGCCGGCCGCACGGCACCGACCAGGCGCACCATCATGGCCGGACCTGGCTGCGCCGCGTTGCCGCCTTCCCTGGCGACGCGGCTTGCATGGCCCACCAGGAACAGCGCCAGGCCGACGTGCACCAGCGCCGATACGGCCAGCGCCAGCCAGGGGCGGAGACGGCTCACCATCACAGGCCGGTCAGTCCGAGATCTCGCGCCACAGGACGCGGACCTTGGCGTCATTGTCACCAGGCGGCCCGAGGCGCATGACAGCCGGCACCCCGATGCCTTTCGACGCACCCACCGGATAAATCAGCGGCGTGCCGGATGGCAGCTTGACCACACTGGTGCCAACGATCGGCGTTGCGTACTTCAGGCCGGCCGGGATGTTGGTCTGGACGTTGCCGCCAGTCCTGTAGTCGATCTGGTACAGCCAGCCATAACCGCCTGGCTGGCAGGCCGACACCGACGGCACCGTGGAGGAAAACACCAGCGTGCCCAGGAACAGCTGCGGCGCAATCGTGACGCGCTCGCCGGTGTCCGGCAAGTCGACACGCCAGCCCATCTTGGTGTTCCACTCAACTGCGGCGTTGGTGATGCTGCGGGTGGTGCCCGACGTCGTCACCGTCTGCGAAACCAGTGGGCTGCTGGCAGTGACCGTGGTGCTGCCATCGTCCTTGATGCCGAAGATGGTCTGGGTGCCAGTGTCGTCCAGGTCGCCCTGGCCCAGGTAGCGGCCAGTACCGTAGAACACGGCAAACTTGTCCTGGATTTCACCCATTGCCGGCGCAACCATGATTGGCTTGTCCGCAAATTCCGCCAGCTTCGTCGCCGTGCCGGCTTCCAGGTTGAAGCGCCACATGACGCCGGTCAGGTCGCCCCCATAAGCACCGATGGCGGTGTTATTCGTGGTGAAGTCAGGCGAGCGCACATTGATACGCGCCAGGCCGCTCGGGTTGGCAGTGCTGCCGACGCCGGTCGAAATGGTTTTCAGCAGCGTGCCGCTGGCCAGGTCGAGGATGAAGATATAACCGCGGCCATCGGCGCCGGCATATTTCGTCCCTTCCGGCACGTTGTTGTAGCCCGAAGCCAGCACGGCGACCCAGGTGCCGTTGGCCATCTTGGTAATGAAGGCCGTGCCGAAGCTGTAGCCCATGCGCGGATTGTCGTTGGCGGTATAGTTCCACAGCGGACGCGGGTCCGCCGGGTCGGTTACATCGACCGCATAGTAGCCGCGGCCGCCCTTGCCCATGGCGCCGATCAGGATGGTTTTCCAGCTGCCGTTGATCTTGGCATCGCTCATGGTCAACGGACCGTCCAGGTAGTAGCGGTGCTGGCTGCCGTAGTTGGCATCGGCCAGGCGCCACATGTCCGGCAGCACCGCCGGCGGCACATAGGCCCAGCGTTCCTCGCCGGTTTCGCCATCGAACGCATGCAGCATGCCGTCGTTGGAGGCCGCATACAGGGTCGGCTGGCGATCCACATTGGCAGCCTTGTATTCCAGGTAGCCGTCATCGCTGAAATTGTACGGCGGCGCCTTCACATAGATCGGCTGCGAGTGCACGATGTCGCCCAGGGCTTTTTCGCGGTCGCGGTACAGGCGCTCATAGGCGCCGTACGCGACGGTGCGATCCTGGTCTTCATTGCGGTCCTGGCCGCGCAGGTAATTCACCAGAGAAGCCGGGGTGGCAGCCGTGCGCTGCGTAGCCGACCATTCGCTCGCCTGGCTCAGCCGGCTGGTGTCGAACAGCGCAAGCTGCGCGGCAGTCAGGCCGCCGGTGCCGCTGGCGAACAGGGTGCGGGTGGTGCCGTTGGCAGTGTAAATAACGCGGCTGTCGGAATTGCCCGCCGCAGCGATCTTGTTGCGCAGCAGCGGTTCCGCCTGCCACAGCGGCGTGGTCGATACTGCGCCAGTGGACAGGTTGATGGAATAGCCGCTGACGTCGCCGTCCCATTTCACGGTGCGGTAAGTTGCCACGTAAATGAAGTTGTCGCCTGCGGTAGGCTGCAGGGCGCTGGTTGCCGCCGCCGCGCCGTTGCCGGTCACGCTGTCGATGCTGCGCAGCGCGCGGCGCAGGCCGCCTTCCAGCGCTTCCGGGTCACGCGTGCTGAAGTAGGTGCCGCGGCCGTTGACTGCGCTGTGCCACAAGTCGTCAATAGTCTCGGGCGAGTTGCTGCTTGGCGCCGGCCACCTGGTGACGCCCTGCTTGATGTTGAAGTAGTCGCCCGAGCTATTGGTCTTGTAGTTCGGATCGTATGTCAGCGTACCATCTACCCCGAGGCCGATGGTGAACGTGGTCATGTGCTGATGCTGCGCCACGTCGTCCACGTCCGCATTCGCGCCCGATGGCGCAACGTTGTCGGTACACACATCTTTCGTCGTGCATGATGAACGCAGGTCGGTGTGGTAGTAGTAATACGCCACGTCCGCCAGCGTGTTGCCGGTCTTCAGGGCATCGCGCGATGGCAGTGACACGCCCGCGGCGCCATCGGTGTCGCCTACTCCGCTATAGCCGTCGTTCCAATAGCCATCCGTTGCCAGGATGGTGAAGTTCTTCTGGCAGGAATACTGCACCGGATCCCTGTAGGTGGTGCTCGTGCCCATGTACATCTTGCCCAGCGAATCGAGCGAATTGCGCAGTGGGGTACCGCCCAGCGGATCGAAGCTGTACAGGTTGGTGTAAAACGATTCCTTCTGGGTTGTGTCGAAGTTCTCGATATTCAGTGCGATCGGGTTGTTAATCGTGGTCAAGCCAATACGGGCGTGCAGATAGGCAGAGTCATCAGGATCGGTGGACACCGGGGTGCCGCGCACGTCCTTGAATGCCTGTCCAATCGCGCTCTTGGTCATCTGGGTACGGGTGCGGTACCACGCAAACCAGTTGGCGAAATTCGACATTTCCTCGGCATACGTGCAGGTGGCGCCGGCGCAATCGCTGCGACCGGAAGCCTTGGTCGGAAACACCGTGCCCGGCTTGATGTCGACGCGCGACCAGTTGAAGTAGCGCACGTACTTGTAGGTGGCGGTCTTCTTGGCCTGGCAGGTGCCGGCCTTGCCGAAATTCTGGTTCGGCGTGCTATCCGCTGTGTTGCACCACTCAACGCTCACATTGTAGTAGTAAGGTGCGCCATCCACCGAAACCAGGTTCCTGTATGTGCCGTCCGGATAGGAATAGTTGCCACCCACCACCTCCGATCTGCAATTGGTGCTCGGCGGCACGTCATTGGAGCTCTTGCACCACATGCGCTCCGGATACCCTGTCACCAGATTTACCGTGGCGGTTCTCGACAGGCGCGGGCAGTTGCCGCCCGAGACCACCCCTTTGCAGGGGTTGGCGCTTGGCTGTTCGGCACTGGTCTCGTCGATCGCCTGCACGCCGTAACCATCGCTGGCCACGGTACTCCAGGGCGAGCCATAGGCGGTCTTGCCGTTATGGTCGGGCAATAAGCTGCCGTCGGCCTTGGTCGGCCACGAATACCGGATCGCCGGGTTGTAGTACAGGCCGTTGAAGGCGCTGGCAAAGAATGGCGCGTCACCGGGTTCGCACACGACCAGCGTATTGCTGCTGTTCGGCCCGCGGCACATGGTGCCGAAGTTGCCAAGCGAGGTGTAGCGCACGTAATCGGGCATATAGCTCCACGCCATACTGCCCGAATTGTCGAGGTCCAACATAATGTTGGGCAAAATAGGCGCGGTGGTGGCGTTGGCCAGCGGAATATCCGCCAGTTCGGTGGGGGCGGCAGCGGCCGGCTGCATGGCCAGCATCAGGCCCAGCCCGAGCGCGGCAAGCGAGGCACGCAGGCCTGGCTGTGGGACATTGGTCCAGTCCATTTGATATCTCCTGCGTTAGATTGAGACCACAGCCTGAACGTAGCTGGTGGTATTCCTCGGCCCGGTTACCCGTGCCGTAATGCGGTAGAAAGCGCGGATCGACGAATTGTCGATTTCGCCTTCGTGATAGCCGCCCATCTGGGCTTCCGCGCCGTCGTTCTTGCCCTTCATGAACACCTGCTGCGTGGAGCAGGTCCGGGCATCGAGCGCACCGGCGGCATCGCACATGCGGTGGATGACATAGGCCACGTCGTTGCCGGCCGCGTCCTTCTGCAGCTTGGTGACAGCGCCGCCGTCATCCCAGTCCAGGTCGTCGGCCGCAGTGGGTTCCGGATCGCGTTTGTTGCCGGTCAGGTCCAGGGCGTCCTGGCGCGTTGCATAGTAGCCGCTCGCTGGCAAATCCTGGTCCAGCAAGCCGGTTGGCGCATTCTGGGTCAACCAGGTAATTGCCGCTTCCACACCGGCGTCGCCGCTGGCGGTGGCGCTTTGCTTGAAGGCCAGGTTGCCGGCGATCACGGCCGTGGTATCGACCGAGCGCAGCAATGCAATGCCGGCCAGCGTCATGGCCACCAGCACAATCAGGGTGACAGGCAGGATCACGCCCTGCTGCCATGCTTGCCGGACTGCGCCGGCTTGTTTGTTGTGGTTCATGGTCTTATCCCCAAATGACATTGCGCAACGGCACAATCGTCTCGAACACTTTGTAGCGGTAGCACTTCCAGTCGGCCGGATAGCTGGTGGTCTTGAAGGTTGCCCAGCTTGACCAGTTAGCGACCATGGTATCGGTCGTAGTGGTGCATTGCGCACCGGCAGCCGGCTTCTCGTACTGCACACTGCGCGCCACCAGGGCGACGCGCACCGCTTTGACGAGCAGGAATTGCGCCGGCGTTGGATGGGCCCAGGTACCGGTGGCCGAGACCCAGGAATCGACCTTTTTCGGGTCGGCAAGCGCGATCCCGTACTGAAGCTGCATGTCGACGATTTCCGGCTCCACCACATCGTTCACGATTGCCGGGTTGGCCGAATTATCGGAACGCAGCAACTGGTGCAGGTTATTCACGCTATAGGAGCGCTGGTACAAGGCGCCGCCCGGCGGCGCGCCGAAACAGGACAGTTTTGCCGTCTTCGTGTAGGCAGGCCAGTTGTTGGCAGTCTGGTAGGCGGCCGGTGGATTGTAATGTCCGCTGGCGCCGGGATTGTGCTGGATTTTCAGGGCCTCGTCCTGGATCTGGGTCGCCTGCATCAGCGTGCACTTACCGTTCTGCTGCACCAGGATCATGTCGCCCTCACGGCAGCCTGCCGTGTTGCCGACATTGAGTTCGGCCGATGGCTGCGGCATATTGCTGCGCAGTTCCGTGCTGGACGGGTAGCGGAACGAACCTTCCTTTGGGTTGGCGAAGTACTGCACCAGGAAGCTGTCGGGGTTGTCGCCGCCATCGGTGATCACGGCTGGCGCCATCGATAAGCCAGTGAGCGGGCCGGCCGTACCGCCGCAGCTGATGTCGCCGTCGCAGTAGCTGTAGGTCGTATTGCAGCCGGAGAACATCGAATTGGCCATGCCCCAGCCTGCCATCTTGCCATCGCGTTCGATCATGGACAGGGCAATCGCGCCGTTGCTCTGCGCATCGGCGCCGCCGGTGGCGGTGCGCTTTTGCCCTTCCGCCTGGCTGAACACCTGCATTACGACCACCATGGCCAGCATGCCGACGCCCAGGCCCACCATGATCTCGACCAGGCCGAAACCGTTTTGCTTGTCGTGCATTGGATTATTCCTTTTTTAACCGGCGATAAACTGCACGCTGGTCTGTGTGTGAGCCTGGCTTTCGCCCGGCGCTTTCCAACTGACGGACACCGTGACCGTAACGCCTGCCGCAGCGTTCCATGGCCCCGACACCGCGATGGTCAGTTTCCCGTTCGGCAAAGTGCTGACTGCCTGGTCCCTGACGACATACGCCTGGACGTTCTCGCGATCCACCCAAATCGCGCCCAGCGACTGGCTGACGAGATTGGCCGCGTCGATGCGGTACTTGGCGTCGCTTACCTGGCGCACGGAAGCCGACTGCAAGCCGACAATGGCCAGCACGCCGAATGCAAAGATGACGATGGCAACCAGGGCCTCTACCAGCGCTATGCCGCTTTGCTTGCGCAATGTGCGTTGAGATTTCATGAATTTCTCCTTAGCTGCAGCCGCGAGGGTCGGTGGCAAACGCGATCTTCGGGTCGCACATGCGAATCTGGCCGCCGCTTGACACCACCACCACATAGCGGCGCGCGCTGGCGTTGGCCGTGCTGGTCACGTCGGCGCGGTTGAACAGGGATCCCGCCGGCGGCGTCAACACACGGCCCAGTCCATCGAAATTGACTTCGGCCGGCAGTGCGCCCGCGTCCGTGATCAGGGCCGTGAAATAGCCGGCGGGCGCCGGCACCGGAATCGGGTCGGCGCTGACGGTCACTTTGGCCATCGCGCCGCTTTCAGCAGCCGGACGGCTCTGGATGTCAGCAGGGCAATTGGCAGTCACGGTCGGGCAGCCGACAGTCCAGCTTACCTTGCCGTCCACGTCGGTCAGGCTGAAGCGCACCACCGTATTGCGCCGCACCGCTTCGGCGCGCGCAGTCTGCAAGCCGTTCAGGATCGATTCGGCGGCAGTGCGGTTATGCGTGTCCTGGATCCAGCTGGAGAACGCCGGAATGCCCATCGCCAGCAGGCCTGCGAGGATGGCAACGCTGACCATCACCTCGATCAGCGTCATGCCCTGTTGGCGACGGCTTAACATGCGCCACCCTTTTTGCGCACCCAGCAGGTAATCGGCGCCGAGTCGGAGGCCGTGCCCCAGCCAGTTGGCAAGGCAACGGTCTTCTTGTTGTTCGACTCGTCGATCGTGTAGGCGAAACCGGCGACCGCGCCGCTGCCCACGGCCTTCACGACATAGGTGGTGGCGGTCAGGGTTGGACAGGTATAGGTGAAGTCATCCGCAGCTGGCAGCGCGGCAATGGTGCCGGCGGCGCAGGCGCCAATATAAGTGCGGTTGTCCTGGAAGTATTGCTCCAGCTTGGCGCGCATGGCGGAAAGGTTATTGGTCGCCTGCGGCAGGCGGCCGGTCTTGATGTAATCCGAATAGGCGGGGATTGCCACCGCGGCAAGGATGGCAATGATTGCCACTGTCACCATCAGTTCAATCAGCGTGAAGCCCATCTGGCGGGATGCGCTGGCCTGGTGCTGGTCCATGTATTTGCTCCAAAACTGGTATTTGATAATGCAAGTCTAGACAAGCAAGCTTGCATTACCCTGAGGAAAACCTGACAAATACCTGACAGGAGCAGTTTTATGAGGGGAAATACACGGAAAACAGTGCGCCCCGCCCACTGGCAGGGGTGTCGATGGCCACGCTGGCGCCATGGGCAGTGGCAATATCGCGCACAATGGCCAGGCCGATGCCACTGCCATTGGTCTTTTCATCGAGCCGCTGGAAGCGCTGGAAGACGGCGGTGCGCTTGGCCGGCGGGATGCCGGGGCCGGAGTCTTCCACCGTCAGCATGCCGCCGCCCAGGTGCGGGAAGCAGCTGACCGTCACCGTACCTTGGGGCGGCGTGTAGCGGATGGCATTGTCGACCAGGTTATCGACCAGGTCGCGCAGCAGGAAACGGTCGCCGGTGACTTTGGTGTGCTGCAAGTCGAAGCCAAGGTCGATATCCTTGCGCAGCGCCTGCTCCACGAAATGCTGGATCGACTCTTCCAGCAACTGGTCGAGCGACATGCGCTCCATGCGCGTCTTGCGCAAGGGGCCGGGCTCGGCACGCGCCAGCGCCAGCAACTGGTTGACCTGGCGGATCATTCGCTCGATCGAGGCCTGCATCATCGCCAGCGACGAGGCCACGGCAGGCGTGCATTGCTGCGCCGCCAGCAGTTCGATCTGGGTCCGCATGCCGGCCAGCGGCGTGCGCAACTGGTGCGCCACGTTGGCCAGGAAGTCCTGCTGCGCCTGCGCGCCTTCACGCACGCGTTCCAGCAGGCCATTGAAAGAGCGCACCATCGGCATTACTTCCAGCGGCACGTCGGCCGGCGGGATCGGCGACACGTCTTCGGCGCTGCGCGCCTGGATTCCGGCCCTTACCTTATGCAGCGGCGCCAGGCCGCTGGTCACCGACAACCACACCAGCCCAACCGAGGCCAGCGTGAACACGGCCGCCAGCGGCAGCATGGCGCGCACGATGGCGGTACGGGCCTGGCCGCGCTTGCGCAGTGTCTTGGCCACCACCACGATGCCCTGCTGCTGGCCGGTCAGCACCGGCAGCGCCACCATGCGCACCGGGTTCATTTCCACCACGCTGTCGACTGCGGGCGCACCGGCACGCGCCGGCAGTCGCGGCAACATGCGGTCGCCCGCCACCAGGCGGCCCTGGCTGTCGCGCACGGAAAAATACACTTTGTCGAATTCGTCTTCCCGCAGCACGCGTTCGGCGGCCGGCAGCAAGTCCAGCACCAGCCGCCCTTCACGTTCGCTGACATGGGCGCCCAGCATGGCGGCGGCGTCGCTCAGCGACTGGTCAAAGGCAATCTGGGCCGGGATCCAGGCCAGCGCATAGCTCAGCGTCACGCCGGCCAGGTTCAGCAAAAGAACCGGGCCGATCAGCCACTTGAGCAGGCGCAGGCGGATGCTATCCAAGGATCTTACCCATTGGCCGGTTCCAGCATATAGCCAAAGCCGCGGATGGTGCGGATGCTGATGCCGGCATCGGCGGTCTTCTGGCGGATGCGCGAAATGTAGACCTCGACCGCGTTGGGCGTCACATCCTCGCCCCACGGCAAGATGGCATCGATAATCTGCTGTTTGCTGACCACGCGCGCACTATGCTGCAGCAGGTATTCCAGCACTGCCCATTCGCGCACCGACAGGTCGATCACCGCATCGCGCACGCGGGCGCGCTTGGCCCCGAGGTCCAGCACCAGCGAACCCATTTGCAGCACGCTGGGTTTGGGTGCGTGGCGCCGCGCCAGCGCCCGCAGGCGCGCCACCAGTTCCGGCGTGGCAAACGGCTTGACCAGGTAATCGTCGGCGCCCAGTTCCAGGCCGCGCACGCGGTCTTCCACCGCATCGCGCGCCGTCAGCAACAGGACGGGCAACTGGCTGCCGCGGGCGCGCAGGCGGCGCACTACTTCAAAGCCGTCCAGCCCCGGCAGGCCGATATCGAGCACCAGCACGTCGACCGGGCCCGGGCGCTGCAGCACGGCATCGGCTTCGCTGCCGTTTTGCAGCAGCTCCACCTTCATGCCATGGCCGGACAACACCCGGAGCACGCCATCGGCCAATACTGCGTCGTCTTCTACCAGGATTACGTGCATGAGGCTTGGAATAAGTTGAATACCGCGCATTATGCCCCGATTCATCACGAGGTAACAATTGGCAACTGATGGGCAACACGGTCCGATGCGGCCCTGCCGGTACCCATTTTCAACAGTGCGCCAGCTAAAATTACAATGTTGTAGGACTAGCCTGACAAACTGCCATGTTGCCAGCCTACATGAAGGAGGTAACAGGTCTTATGTTCATCTCTCACATAGAAAATTAAAGTATTACCAACGCGATCGGCAAGCAGCACGTCTAGGAATGCCGACTGCAATACCGTGTACTTTAGTTCTGTGAGGATAAAATGAACAACACTCAACTTAGCATCTCTGCCAGGAACTCGCTGTCGCAAGCAATGCCTATTGGTTCGACCGAGTTCAAAGTTGCGTCCCGGCCTGTTGTCAGCTACAGCGGCGCCCAGCAAAACGAACTGCTGGCAGCCCTCCCTCGTGAAGCACTGGAAGCCCTGTTTGAGCACCTTGAGCTGGTGCAGTTGCCCTTCGGCAAGGAATTGTTTGAATTCGGCAGCAAGCTCGAATATGTGTATTTCCCGACCACCGCCATCCTGTCCCTGTTGTACGTGATGGAAGACGGGGCCACCACCGAGATCGCCGTCGTCGGCCACGAAGGCGTGGTAGGCGTGTCGATGTTTGCCGGTGAACGCGCCATGAGCACCGCCGTGGTGCAAAGCGCCGGCTACGGCTACCGCCTGAAAGCGCAAGCCCTGCGCGACGCTTTCAACCAGGGCGGCGCCCTGCCCCAGCTGCTGATGCGCTATAACGCGGCATTGTTTGCGCAGATGGCGCAAAACGCCGTCGGCGGCCGCCACAGCTCGATCGAGCAGAAACTCTGCCGCTGGCTGCTCGATCGCCTGGACCGTTCCGCCAGCAACGAACTGAAGGTGACCCAGGAAATGATTTCGATCATGCTGGGCGTACGCCGCGAATCCATCACCGCCGCCGCCGGCAAGCTGCAGGAAGACGGCATGATCACCTACCGCCGCGGCAACATCACGGTCATTGATCGTGAAGGTCTGGAACGATATGCGGGCGAATGCTATAAGGTGGCGAAGGTTGAGTATGATCGCCTGCTCGCTGATGTAGCGTGCTGCTAGGATGCAGCATTGCCGGGGGCACGGCGCCGACTGTGCGCTTGCCCCGGCCTTTCAGGGGAATATAAACCTCGATACAGGTTCCCCGGTCTCCCCGCCCCCGGCGGATGTTCAGAATCCCGCCCAGCAACAAAGCCCGCTCCCGCATCCCCAGCAAGCCATGCGACATCGGCTTGGCCAGCGTAGGAGCGGCAATCCCGATACCATCGTCGATAATGCGCAGCACCAGCATGTCGTCGCGCTGCAGCTTGAGCGAGACGCTGACATGGCCGGCCTTGGCATATTTGCGGATATTGGTCAGCGATTCCTGCACGATACGGAACAAGGCAATCGACAGGCTGCTGTCGCCCGCCTTGGCCACTGCATCGATGTCGGGGCCAATCTCGGTCTCGCACGGGATATTGGCCATGCGCGTGAAGTCTTCGCAGTAGCTGTCGATCGCCGCGCACAGCCCCAGGTTGTCCAGCAGGCTTGGGCGCAAATCTTCGATGATGCGGCGCTTCAGCTCCACCGTATCGACCAGCGTACCGCGCGCCCGGCGCAATTGCGCGGCCAGTTCCGGATTGGTCTTTTGCAGCTGGTGCGCGACAGCGGCGATATCCATGCTGATCGAAGTCAGGTTGGCACCCATCTCGTCGTGCAGCTCGCGCGACAGGCGCATCTTTTCTTCTTCGCTGATTGAAATCAGGTGGCGCGACAGCACCGATAGTTGTTCGGTACGCTGCTGCACCATCGATTCCAGGCTTTCATTGGACAGCTGCAGCGCATGCTCCACCGCTGCCCGGTGCACGAAGCTGCGCCTTACCAGCTGGTAGAACATCACCAGCACCACGATCGCGATGGCGTTGATGCCGGCCCCCATCACCACAGCCTTCTGGTATTCCTGGTAGAAGCTGGCGGCGCGCGCCGACATCGCCTCGCCCTGCTCGCGCACCATGATCACCACTTGCAGGCGGATTTCATCCATGCCGCTGCGCTCGTCGCTGACCCTGGCGATATTGACGATGTCGTCCAGCCCGCCGTGCCTGTAGACTTCGATCGCCTGGGTCAGGATGGCCACGCGCTTGCGCACCAGCACCTGCAATTGCTGCAGGTTTTTCAACTGGATAGGGTTATTGGCGAGCAGCTTTTCCAGCTCGCGGAATTGATGCTCGGATTCCGTCACCACCGAGCGCGTCGGCCCGAGGTAGGTCTCCTTGCCGGAAATGAAGTAGCCGCGCGCACTGCTGTCGGCATCCAGGACCAGCACATTCAGATACTGCAAGCGCTCGGCCACGCGCGAGCTCAGGGCCAACTGTTCATTGGCACCTTTCAGCGATTGCAGGTTATGGAACAGGCTGAAACCGTTGACAATCAGGATCAGCGCGCAGGTGACGCACAAGAGCGTTTTATAAAGCGGCAGCCGGTGCCGCGGCGCTGGTTCGATGGTGAAGTACATTTTCCCCATTATAGACCCGCAGCAAGATGCTGCCGCACGGAAAGCTAATTGTGCAGCACCGCAAAAATGTAACCAGACGTATCAGTCCAGCAGGTTGTTTTTCATTGCGTAGTACGTCAAGTCACTATTCGACTGCAAGCCCATCTTCTCCATAATGCGCGTGCGGTAGGTACTGACGGTCTTGATGCTCAGCGAAAGCGCCGTGCCGATGTCGGACACGGTGGCGCCGCGTGCCAGGCGCAGGAACACCTGGAATTCGCGGTCCGACAGCTCCGTATGCAGGGCCGTATTCGGATCGCGGTCGAAGCTTTGCGCCAGCAGTTCACCCACTTGCGAACTGACATAGCGCCGCCCCTGGTGCACCGTGCGCACGGCATTGATCAGCTCTTCCGGGTCGCATTCCTTGTTCAGGTACCCGTTGGCGCCCATCTTGAACAGGTTGAGCGCATATTGCTGGGCTGGATAGCCGGACAGGATCAGCACCGGCAAGTCCGGCTGGCCCTGGCGGATGGTACGCAGAGTATCGATACCGCTCTGGTCCGGCATGGCGATGTCAAGCAAAAGCACATCGCACACTTCCTTGCGTGCGATGTCGAGCGCCTCGCGCCCGGTACTCCCTTCGGCGACTACGCTGAATTCGTCCGACGACGAAAAGATTTGCTTGAAACCTGCCCGTACAATCTGGTGGTCATCACAGATGGCTACGCGAATCATTGTCTTCCCTCTTGAATTCCTAGCTTGGGAACGGAGCCAGCGTCTGCAGTATCACTAGCAAAATCATAACGTTAATATTGTAGCACCAATGGTTTAACAGTTTAGCCGAGTCTAACCGAAAAAAAGGACGCCTAAGCGCCCTTGCTACAGCTGCTTACAACTTTAGTAGCTTGAGGATGCTGTGCAGCTCGCTGCGCAGCATTTCCCGGTCCAGCGGCGGCGCTTCGTGTGCCATGCCAGGAGCTTCATCATACTCGCCTTGCGCCGAATCGGCAGCGCGGCTATCAAGCTTGTTGCGGGCACCGCTGATCGTAAAGCCCTGCTCGTACAGCAACTCGCGGATGCGGCGGATCAGCAGCACTTCATGATGCTGGTAATAGCGGCGGTTGCCGCGCCGTTTGACCGGTTTCAGCTGGGTGAATTCCTGCTCCCAATAGCGCAGCACATGCGGCTTGACGCCGCACAGTTCGCTGACCTCGCCAATGGTGAAATAGCGCTTCGCCGGAATCGGCGGCAACACTACCAGGTCTGCCTTGCCAGGTCGGTCGGTCATTCACGCACCTATGCAGTTCAGGATGCGCGCGCCGTGCCGGCGCTGTCTTCGACCATGCCTTTCAGCTTTTGGCTGGCGTGGAACGTCACCACACGGCGTGCCGTGATCGGGATTTCCTCGCCGGTTTTCGGATTGCGGCCCGGACGCTGCGGCTTGTCGCGCAGCTGGAAGTTGCCGAAACCGGACAGCTTCACCGCCTCGCCACGTTCGAGCGCATTGCGGATTTCGTCAAAGAAGGTCTCGACCATGTCCTTGGCCTCGCGCTTGTTCAGGCCCACCTGTTCGAACAAAAGTTCGGCCAGTTCCGCCTTGGTCAGCGTAGGCAAATCTTTTTCAGCTTCCTGGCGTACCTTGGCATTCTGCATGGCGCTGTGCAGTTCGGCGTCCAATGCGGATTCAAGTACGGCGGAATCGACGTCGTTGTTATTAATTTTGCTGCCCTGCCTTTTAAAGTACATGAGTCCGGCAGTGCCGGACTCGCTGGTGATACTGGATTGTTAAATCAAGCCCGCAGTTTCGCACCGTGTGCCAGGACAACGTGAGCGGTCAGCGTCTTCATCAACTCGTCCACGACATCGTCCTGCAGGGTGTTTTGAGTATCTTGCAAGCTAAAGCGGAAAGCAAGCGATTTTTCGTCGCTTTCCAGGCCTTGGCCGCGATATTCATCAAACAAAACAATGGCTTGCACAATGCGCCCTTGAGCATGGGCCGTTACGGCGCCATGGAAGGCGTCGAGCAGGTCCTGCACTGGAACGGCTTGCTTCACCACCAAGGCCACGTCGCGCGCGGTGCCGGGGAACTTGGAAATCTCTTCATATTCTGGCACGTCGCGTTGCTGTAGCGCAACGGCATCGACTTCAAACAGGACCGGTGCCTTCGGCAGGTCGTACTTTTGCAGCCAGCGCGGATGCAATTCGCCGATGAAGCCGATGACTTTGCCGTCCAGCTCCACCGAAGCAGCGCGGCCCGGGTGGAGGGCTGGGTGCGCCAGCTTGGCAAAGCGCAGCTGGCGCGGCGCGAACAGGGCTTCCAGGTCGGCCTTGACGTCGAAGAAGTCGACGTCGCGGGCTTTCTGGCCCCACTGCTCGTCGGCGACCGGGCCGTAGGCCATGGCCGCAACGCGCTGCGGCTGGTCGTAGCCGGCCACGGTCAGCGGACCGTCCTGCACCGAGGCGTCGCGCTTGAAGATGGCGCCGACTTCGAACAGGCGCACGCGCGGCTGTTTGCGGTTCAGGTTGTAGCGCACATTAGCCACCAGGCTGCCGATCAGCGACGAGCGCATGACGGACATCTGGGAAGCGATCGGGTTCTGCAGCTTGATCGGGCTGTCGTTGCCGTTGAAATCGAGCTCCCACTGCGCTTCCACAAAGCTCATGTTGACCACTTCCTGGAAGCCCAGGTCGGCCAGCTGGTGGCGCACGGCGAAGATCGAGCGGGTATTTTCGGGGGCGATCAGCATCTCGGCCGCGGCCACCGGCGGCAGGGTCGGGATGTTCTCGAATCCGTACACACGGGCCACTTCTTCGATCAGGTCTTCCTCGATTTCGATGTCGAAGCGGTAGGACGGCGCGGTGACGCTGAATACCCCGTCGGCCAGCTTGAACTCGAGGCCCAGGCGCTTGAAGATGTCGGCGATCATGTCGTCGTTGAGCGCAACGCCGATCACCTTCGCCGCACGTGCAGTGCGCATTTGCACTGGCGCGCGCTGCGGCAGGTTGACGACCTGGTCGTCGATGGCGCCGACCATGGTGTCAGGCGTACCGCAGACTTCCAGCAGCAGCGCAGTGATGCGCTCCAGGTGCTCAGGGATCGAGGCGAAGTCCACGCCGCGCTCGAAGCGGTGCGCCGCGTCGGTCGAGAAGTTGTACTTGCGGGCACGGCCCTGGATGGCGTTCGGCCACCAGAATGCTGCTTCCAGGTAGATGTTGGCAGTGTCGTCCGACACGGCGGTGGCGTCGCCGCCCATGATGCCGGCCAGCGATTCCAGTTCCTTGTCGTCGGCGATTACGCCAACCCACTCATCGACTTCAATCGTGTTGCCGTTCAGGAGCTTGATCTGCTCGCCCTTCCTGCCCCAGCGGACGTCCAGCGAACCGTGGATCTTGTCGAGATCGAACACGTGCGAAGGACGGCCCATTTCCAGCATCACGTAGTTGGAAATGTCCACCAGTGCCGACACAGGGCGCTGGCCGCTGCGCTCCAGGCGCTGCTTCATCCAGGCCGGGGTTTCGGCTTTGGCGTTCAGGCCGCGGATTACGCGGCCGGCGAACCGGCCGCACAGGTCGGGTGCACTCACCTTCACTGCCAGCTTCTCGTCCAGCGTGACCGGCACGATGCGGTTCTGCGGCAGGCTCAGTTGCGAGCCGGTCAATGCCGCCACTTCGCGCGCCACGCCCAGCACCGACAGGCAGTCCGCCTTGTTCGGGGTCAGCTTGATGGTGAATTTCAGGTCGTTCAGCGCGAAGTAGTCGCGGATGTTCTGGCCGATCGGCGCGTCGTCCGGCAGCTCGATCAGGCCGCCGTGGTCTTCCGACAGCTTCAGTTCGCGCGCGGAGCACAGCATGCCCTGCGACTCGACGCCGCGCAGCTCGCCAACCTTGATTTCGAACGGCTTGCCGTCGGCGCCCGGCGGCAGTACGGCGCCGGCCATGGCGCATGCCACTTTCAGGCCCGGACGCACGTTCGGCGCGCCGCAGACGATGTTCAGCAGCGTGCCGGTGCCCACATCCACCTGGCAGACATTCAGGCGGTCGGCATTCGGGTGCTTGGCGGTTTCGCGCACATGGCCCACCACCACGTTGGTGAATGGCGGCGCGACAGGATCGATGTCTTCCACTTCGAGGCCGGACATGGTCAGCATGTGTGCCAGTTCATCCGAAGTCATCTTCGGATCGACCATTGTGCGCAGCCAGTTTTCAGAGAATTGCATGTTTGGGTGCCTTCGTATTCTTTTAGTTGAACTGTTTCAGGAAGCGCAAATCGCCTTCGTAGAACAGGCGCAGGTCATTCACGCCATAGCGCAGCATGGTCAGGCGCTCAAGGCCGGAGCCGAATGCGAAGCCGATGTACTTCTCTGGATCGAGGCCGAAGTTGCGCACCACGTTCGGATGCACCTGGCCCGAGCCGGACACTTCCAGCCAGCGCCCTTTCAGAGGGCCGCTGCCGAAGGCGATGTCGATCTCCGCCGACGGTTCGGTGAACGGGAAATACGAAGGACGGAAACGCACTTGCAGGTCGTCCGTCTCAAAGAAAGCTTTGACGAAATTCAGGTACACGCCCTTCAGGTCGGCGAAGGAAATGTCTTCCGCGATCCACAGGCCTTCGACCTGGTGGAACATCGGCGAATGGGTCGCATCGGAGTCGACGCGGTAGGTGCGGCCAGGTGCAATCACCTTGATCGGCGGCTTGTTGTTGCGCGCATAGCGCACCTGCATCGGCGAGGTGTGGGTACGCAGCAGCAGCGGCTTGCCGGTGCTGTCGTTGCCTTCAACGTAGAAGGTGTCCTGCATCGAGCGCGCCGGATGGTTCTCAGGCGAATTCAGTGCGGTGAAGTTGGTCCAGTCGGTTTCAATCTCAGGTCCGGCAGCGACGTCGAAGCCGATCGAGCGGAAGATCTCTTCCACACGCTCCCAGGTGCGCATCACGGGATGGATGCCGCCTTGGGAACGGCCGCGGCCCGGCAGCGATACGTCGATCGCTTCAGCATTCAGGCGCAGCTGCAGTTGGGCTTCGGCCAGCGCATCACGGCGCGCCGTCAGCGCGGCCTCGATCTGCACTTTGGCGGCATTGATCAGGGCGCCCTGCGCCTTCTTCTCTTCAGGGTCCAGTTTGCCCAGGCCCTTCATCATTTCGGTGATCTGGCCAGTCTTGCCAAGGTATTTGGCTTTGGCGTTTTCAAGTGCGGCAGCGTCTGCGGCGGCGAGGAAGTCAGCCTGCGCGGAGACGACGAGTTGTTCAAGCGAGTTCATCCGACTTTTTCCTGTTTTGGAAATTAAAAACGGGACATAGCTAAGCCATGTCCCGCTTCTTATGAGCACCGCCCGAAGGCGGCACACATCACTGGCAATTAAGCAGCGATCTTGGCTTTGACGACGTTGACAATCGCTGCAAATGCAGGCTTGTCCATCACAGCCATATCAGCCAGGACCTTACGGTCCAGTTCAATAGCGGCCTTCTTCAGACCGTTCATGAACACGCTGTAGGTCACGCCGTGTTCGCGGGCAGCCGCGTTGATACGGGTGATCCACAGGGCGCGGAAGACGCGCTTCTTGTTACGACGGTCGCGGTATGCGTACTGGCCAGCGCGCATCACTGCTTGCTTGGCAATACGGAATACTTTACTGCGACGACCGCGGTAACCCTTGGCCAGGTTCAGTACTTTTTTATGACGGGCACGCGCGGTAACCCCACGTTTTACTCGAGGCATAGTAGCTCCTTAAATAATGTGAGATTAAGCGGTTGGCATCATACGCAGAACGCTAGTCACGTCCGACGCATTGATGTTACGGGTACCACGCAGCTGACGCTTGTTTTTGGTGGTCTTCTTGGTCAGGATGTGGCGTTTGAAGGCCATGCCCGACTTAACGGTGCCACCTGGGCGCACGCGAAAACGCTTTTTCGCGGAGCTCTTAGTTTTCATTTTTGGCATGTGAATGCTCCAATAATGACCGGATTGTAGGTGGCAACAACTCTGCTGCACTTTTAGTGCCTACTCTCACGGGAACCCAGGAGTATAACATAACTCCTGGAAAAACAAAGGGCAGACCGCAGTCTGCCCTTCTTAGCCTCGGAGGCCGATTACTTCTTTTTCTTCGGCGCCAGGATCATGATCATCTGGCGGCCTTCCATTTTCGGGAACTGCTCAACCTGGCCTACCGCCTCCAGGTCAGCCTTCAGACGCTCCAGCATACGCATGCCGATGTCCTGGTGGGCCATTTCACGGCCGCGGAAACGCAGGGTGATCTTGGTCTTGTCGCCCTCTTCCAGGAACTTGGTCAGGTTACGCAGCTTGATGTTGTAGTCGCCATCATCGGTGCCCGGACGGAATTTGACTTCCTTCACCGAGATCACCTTCTGCTTCAACTTGGCTTCGTGCGCCTTTTTCTGTTCCGAATACTTGAACTTACCGTAATCCATCAGCCGGCAGACTGGGGGACTCGCGTTCGGCGCGATCTCGACCAGGTCGACATCGGCCTCTTCCGCCAGGCGGAAGGCTTCGGCCAGGCTTACGATGCCCAGCGGTTCATTTTCCACACCCGACAGACGCATTTCAGGGTGGGTGATCTCGCCATTGATGCGATGGGAAGACTTGTCAGTAGCTATGGTGTTTCCTTCAATTTTGGTTAGTCGGCCGGTTGCGGTGTTTCACGCATCAGGCTTTGGTAGCGACGTCTTGCTGCAGTCGCTCCACCAGGGCTTCGATCGACATGACGCCCAGATCGATATTGCCCCGGGCACGCACGGCCACGGTGTTGGCATCCCGTTCTTTGTCGCCCACCACGAGGATGAAAGGCACTTTTTGGACGGAATGTTCGCGGATTTTATACGTAATCTTCTCGTTGCGCAAATCAGCAGCAACGCGGAAGCCCAGCTTGCGCAGCCTGGTTTCAAGCGCTTTGCAGTAATCCGCCTGGGCATCGCTGATGTTCAGAATCGATACTTGCTGGGGGGCAAGCCACATCGGCAGCGCACCGGCATAGTTCTCAATCAGGATGCCGATGAAGCGCTCGAGCGAACCCACGATGGCACGGTGCAGCATGACCGGGGTCTTGCGGGTGTTGTCATCCGCAACATATTCCGCACCGAGGCGGCCCGGCATGAAGAAGTCGACCTGCATGGTGCCAACCTGCCATGGACGGCCCAGCGAATCCTTCAGGTGGTACTCGATCTTCGGCCCGTAGAAAGCACCCTCGCCTGGCAGCTCGGTCCAGGTCACGCCGCAGGCGCGCAGGCCGGAGCGCAGCGCCTCTTCAGCCTTATCCCATACCTCGTCGTCGCCGATGCGGTTGTCCGGACGCAGCGCCAGCTTGACGTCAATGTTCTCGAAATGGAAATCTTTATAAACCTCCATCGCCTGCTGGTGGAAGGACACCACTTCCGGCTCGATCTGCTCGTTGGTGCAGAAGATGTGTCCATCATCCTGGGTGAAACCGCGCACGCGCATGATGCCGTGCAGGGCGCCGGAAGGCTCGTTGCGGTGGCACTGGCCGAATTCACCGTAACGCAGCGGCAGGTCGCGATAAGAACGCAGGTCGCTGTTGAAGATCTGCACGTGGCCCGGGCAATTCATCGGCTTCAGCGCGTAGGAACGGTTTTCGGACTCGGTCACGAACATGTTCTCGCGGTAGTTTTCCCAGTGTCCGGTCTTGCCCCACAGCGAAGCGTCCAGGATCTGCGGCGCCTTCACTTCCTGGTAGCCGTTTTCCTGGTACTTGCGGCGCATGTATTGCTCCACTTGCTGCCAGATGGTCCAGCCTTTGGGATGCCAGAACACCAGGCCTGGAGCCTCGTCCTGGAAGTGGAAGAAGTCGAGCTGCTTACCCAGCTTGCGGTGGTCGCGCTTCTCCGCCTCTTCCAGCTGGAACAGATACTGCTCCTGGTCTTCCTTCTTGGTCCAGGCGGTGCCGTACACGCGCTGCAGCATTTCGTTCTTGCTGTCGCCGCGCCAGTAGGCGCCGGCCAGCTTCATCAGCTTGAAGACCTTCAGCTTGCCGGTCGACGGCACGTGCGGACCACGGCACAAGTCGGTGAAGCTCCCCTCGGTGTACAGCGACACGTCTTCATTGGACGGGATCGAAGCAATGATCTCGGCCTTGTAATGTTCGTTGATGGACTTGAAGTAAGCCACGGCCTCGTCGCGCGGCAGGACCTTGCGGGTCACCTGCTCGTCTTTCTTCGCCAGCTCGGCCATCTTCTTCTCGATCGCCACCAGGTCGTCCGGGGTGAACGGACGCTTGTAGGAGAAGTCGTAGTAGAAGCCATTCTCGATGACCGGGCCGATGGTCACTTGCGCATCAGGGAACAGCTCCTTGACGGCGTAGGCCAGCAAGTGGGCGGTCGAGTGGCGAATCACGTCCAGGCCTTCCGCATCCTTTTCGGTCACGATGGCGACGTCGGAGTCCCTCTCGATCAGGAAGGAAGTATCGACGACCTTGCCATCAACCTTGCCGGCCAGGGCCGCCTTGCCCAGGCTGGTGCTGATGTTGGACGCAACTTGTGCCACGGTCAGCGGGGCATCGAATTGACGGACGGAACCGTCGGGCAGTCGGACTGAAACCATTATGGATCTCCGGAAGAAAAAGGTAATGCTGGAAAAAATGGACGAAAAAAAAACGCGGGCTAGCCGCGTTTTTCTTCAATTGAACAAGCAAAAGAAAGCCGATCGACTAGCGTCACTCACCAACCTTGATGGTAGTTCGCGGTGTCATAACCGGTGTGCCTTTCTCGCTCTTACAAAATGTCTGGTGGGCGGTGAGGAATTCGAATCCCCGACCCCTTGGATGTCGAC
Source organism: Duganella sp. Root198D2 (assembly GCF_001428585.1). Lineage (NCBI taxonomy): Bacteria > Pseudomonadati > Pseudomonadota > Betaproteobacteria > Burkholderiales > Oxalobacteraceae > Duganella > Duganella sp. Root198D2. The sequence continues at coordinate 98,582 of NZ_LMIC01000044.1, forward strand.
CAAGTATTCTAACCAGCTGAACTAACCGCCCGTGTCTTTTGCAATGGTACTACATAAAAATATTCTGGTGGGCGGTGAGGAATTCGAATCCCCGACCCCTTGGATGTCGACCAAGTATTCTAACCAGCTGAACTAACCGCCCGAGAGCCAGCATTATAGAGAGCACTTCCCTCTGTGACAAGTGTTTTCCGAAGAAAACATTGCTGCTATATTCAGAGCCTATGCAAAACCACGATTCCACCCACCTGCACGCCCATTTGGATGGCGACGCGCAGCACGCCCACTTCAACGAACACCGCAGCCAGGCAGCGCTGGCAGCCGCATTGGCACTGACTTTGGGCTTTGCCGTGGTCGAAGTGGTGGCTGGCTTCATGGCCAATTCATTGGCCCTGATTTCCGATGCCGGCCATATGGTGACCGATGCCGCAGCGCTCGGCCTGGCCCTGCTGGCGCAACTGATTGCCAAGCGCCGCCCTTCCGCGCGCTACTCTTTCGGTTTCGGCCGCGCCGAAGCGCTAGCCGCTTTCGTCAATGGGCTGGCAATGCTGGTTGTCGTCGGATGGATTGTGTTTGAAGCAGTCCAACGCTTCGCTTCGCCAGTGCCGGTGCAAGGCGGCACGGTGCTGGTCGTCGCCGCCATCGGCCTTGCGGTCAACGTGCTCGTCGCGTGGAGCCTGTCGCGCGACAAGGAAAGCATGAATACCCGCGCCGCACTGGTCCACGTGCTGGGCGACCTGCTTGGCTCCGTCGCCGCTCTGATCGCCGGAGGCGTGATCATGGCAACCGGCTGGATGCAGATTGACCCGATTCTCTCTCTGCTGGTGTCGCTGCTGATTCTCAAATCGACCATCGGCGTGCTGCGCGAATCCTTCCACCATTTGATGGAAGGCGTGCCCGATAGCGCCGACTACGCCCAGATCGGCGCCGACCTGGCCGAAGTCCCGGGCGTCCTTTCCGTGCACGATCTGCACGTATGGGAAATGTCGCCCGGCCAGCCGGCCTTGATCGGCCACCTTGAAATCGACGACTTGCAGGAATGGCCGCAAATCCTGCACAACGTCAAAGCCATGCTGCTGGCAAAGCATGGAATCGATCACATCACGCTTCAAGCCGAACCGCAGCTCTAATGAAAACGTCGGCGCAATTGACGCACGCGCCGACGTAACAGGCGGGACACTCCGGGCACAAATGATGCTCATCAGGATATTAGCCGAACGGCTAATTCCTCATCATTCCCGGAGGTCACAATGCATAATCTTCCAAAACTTGGGGCAGCCATGACCCTGGCACTGGCGCTCGCCAACGCCAATGCCTCACCTGCCTTTCTGATCGATCCGAATTCGAATGGCGGCGCCCTGACCAACGGCGGCCAGACGTTCCGCGCCACGGCAATCAACGGCATTTCATCACACCGCATCAGCTATTCCGGCAATCCCTTGCTCGCTGCCGGCGCAGGCGCCACTTACGTCTCGAAAGGCTATGTGACCTTTGACAGCTTTTCCGACAACGGCATGCCAGTCTCTGCAGGAAGAAGCCGAGCCAATCTTGACTATGGACTGTATGGCACATTCCAGACTACATTCCATTGCAATTCCCTGCTTGGCCATGGCGTCGGCTGCCAGATCACCAATTTCGATTTCGATATGTATGCCGATCCGGGCGCCGACAACATCTATCACGCCGCCACCCTGGCAGCGGATGGTTGGGTCGATACGTTCGGCCAGCAATACAAACTGGCGCACTCCAGCCATGCGGTACGGCACGGCCTTGGCGGCCTGAACGAGTTAGGTGGCGCCTTCGTCAACCTGAATTTCGGCTGGACACTCACCGACGAGGGTAAGGCATACTTTATCGACCCGGTTCCGTTCTACTCTGCCGCCTTCAGTGCATCCAATAACACCAGCCTTGGCATCTTGTGCGATACCGCCAACTGTGCCGACGCACGCATTGTCGCTATTTCGTCCATCAGCGGAATCCAGGATTTCAATGGAATTCCCGAACCTGGCGCCTTATGTTTGTTCGGGCTCGGGCTGATGGCCTTGCGGGCGTCGCCGCGCCTTACATTGCGCAAAGGCTTGTCACGGCAAGCGTCGCCAAACTGAGATCGGCACATCGCCATCAGGTCGCGGCGGCACCCGCCATTCGAGGACGTCACCCCGCAACTGGTATCCGCGCCGCTGCACCGATCCATCCCATTGTGGATTCGAGGCAGCGGTGATGCGGAACACCAGCTTGTCCTGCTCCACGGAGATGCTGCCGAAATGGGCGCTCATGGCGAGCAATAGCCGCTTGTACTCTTGCGCCCCGGCCGCGCGAAAGTCGCCTTCGAAAGGCGGCCTTTCGGCATGGTAGATCTGCAGCGCATATCGCCCGTCGCTTGCCACATTCAGCATGCCGCGCGGTTTTGCACCGTAATCGTTACTTCGACTGCCGTCGCGATGCTCCCGATAGGCACCGATCAGCTCCCACGAGCCTGCCAGGCCCGCCGTGGCAGCGGGCATATCGGTGGCCGCCGCCGCGCCACAAAGCACCAACGTAGCCAAAACAAATTTCCTCATTGCAAACCTCCATTCTGTTGGACACTCGATAGAGGATAGCTGGCTTGATCGCGCAGTAATATTGCAAAAACCTCGCGCCACCCGTGCATAATTGCACCGATGGATACCCCTGACTGGAACGATCTTCGCTACTTCCTTGCCGTCATCGAGTCTGGCTCGCTGTCTGCAGCCGCGCGCTCGCTTGGTGTTGAGCACACAACCGTCTCGCGCCGCATCGAGGCGCTCGAAAAAGTACTGGGCGTGCGGCTATTTGACCGCTTCGCACGCGGGTGGTCATTAACCACTGCTGGCGCAGAGCTACTACCCCAGGCGCGCCGCGTGGAGGAGGAAATCCAGGGATTGCTGCGGCTGGCGACTGGCGCTGCCGACGGATTTGGCACGGTGCGCATTTCCGCACCACCAGCCATTGCAGCCCATTGGATCGCGCCGCGCTTGGCAGGGTTGCATGCGCAACTGTCGGGAATTCAAATCGAGTTGGGTGCCGAACCGGCCCACGTGGATTTATCGCGGCGCGAGGCAGATATCGCGATCCGTTTTCGTCGGCCATTAGCGCCCGATCTGGCGGTACGGGTCGTCGCAACCGTCAAATATTATCTGTGCGCCACGCCTGAATATCTCGCCTCGCATAACCCGGACCAATGGGAATTTATCGGCTACGACGAAAACCTCGCAGAAACACCGCAGCAGGAGTGGCTGGAAGCATTTGCGGCGGGCCGGCCCTATGTTTTTTACAGCAACGACCTTAATTCAATTGCGGCGGCAGTGCGTTTTGCGGCTGGCATTGCAATCCTGCCTGATTACCTCGCCGCGGGCTTGATAATCCCCGACATTATCTGCCCGGTGCAGCGCGAACTATGGATGGTGATTCACGATGATGTGCGCAAATCGCCTCGCGTGCGGCGCACTGCCGACCTGATCGCACAACTGTTCAGCAGCCCAGCGAACTAGCTTCTGGCTGCAACGCGCCAAGCCTTGGCACGTTGCAGGCAAGCCCGCAGAGGGAGGCAAGTCGCCTCGACTCAAGCACGGCGGGCTTCGAGGATGCCGCTGACTTCGCAGATCGCAGCGAGGGCTTTTTGCAATTGGCTGGTAGCTCCGATCTCGACCGTAAATGTCATGCGGGCCTGGCCTTTGGCAGACTGGGTATTTACACCGGTAACGTTGATTTTCTCGCGCGAGAAAATCTCGGATATATCTCGCAATAATCCCTGGCGGTCGGCAGCCAATACAAACAGATCGACCGGGAATACCGTATCGGAGCGGGCTGCGCCCCATGCCGTCACGATTACCCGTTCGGGCGCCTTGGAACGCATTTCGGCAAAGTTTTTGCACGAGGCGCGGTGAATCGACACACCTTTGCCGCGCGTGACAAAACCGACAATTGGATCGGGTGGCGCCGGTTTGCAGCATTTGGCCAGTTGCGTCATCAAGCCATCGGTGCCGACCACCAAGACGCCCGATTTGGCGCCCGATTCCACGCTCGAAATGCGGCTCTTATTCACCGCCACCTGGTCGGTGGAATCCTCTTCCGATTCAGCCGGGTCGCGCAAGGCGGCTTCGACGTGGCGAAGCGAGAACTCATCCTTGCCAACAGCCAGGAACAGGTCATCCACTTTGCCAAAGCCCAGCTTTTGCGCCAGGCTTTCCAGGTTGACGGCAGTCTTGCCTTCACGCTGCAGCGATTTCTCGACCAGGGAACGGCCGTTGGCGACAGTTTCCTGCACGTCGATGGCGTGGAACCACGCACGTACCTTGGTACGCGTCCGGTTCGAAACCGTGTAGCCAGGGCTCAGCCAGTCGCGCGACGGGCCAGCCGTGCCGGGCGCGCCCTTGGCGGTAATAACTTCGCAAGTTTGCCCGCTTTTCAAGGCGGTATTCAGCGGCACCATCTGGCCGTCGACGCGCGCACCGCGGCAGCGGTGGCCCACGTCGCTGTGCAGGTGGTAGGCGAAATCGATCGGCGTAGCGCCGACCGGCAGTTCGATCACGCGCGCCTGCGGCGTCAGCACGAAAATGCGGTCGTCCAGCGTGGCGGACTTGAGTTTCTCGACCCATTCGCGCTGCTGGTCCTCGTTATTGACTACAGCATCGGCAACTTCGGTTTTCCAGGCCAGCAGCTGGCGCAGCCAGGCGATCTTCTCGTCATATTGCTGGCCTTTGAAGTTGGAACCGCCCTCCTCCTTGTAGCGCCAGTGCGCAGCCACGCCGTATTCCGCGAAGCCGTGCATCTCCTGCGTGCGGATCTGCACTTCGAGCGGTCGGCCATCGTCCGCCGTCACCACGGTGTGCAGCGACTGGTAGCCGTTTGCCTTGGGACGGGAAATGTAATCGTCGAATTCTTTGGGGATCGGGGTCCAGATATTGTGGACCACGCCGAGCACCGTATAGCAGGTCTTCACGTCGTCGACGATCACGCGGAAGGCGCGCACATCGTACAGTTCAGAGAAGTCCAGGTCCTTGCCCTTCATCTTGTTCCAGATGGAATAGATGTGCTTGGGCCGGCCGAAGACTTCGGCCTTGATGCCCGCTGCAGCCAATTCGGACTGCAGGCGCGCAATGGAAGACGTGACGAAGCTCTCGCGCGCCATGCGCTTCTCTTCCAGCATCTTCGCAATGCGCTTGTAGGTATCCGGCTCGATGAAGCGGAACGACAGGTCTTCCAGCTCCCACTTGATCTGCCAAATGCCGAGGCGGTTGGCCAGCGGAGCGTAAAGGTCCAGGGTTTCGCGGCCGTAGGCGCGGGTCACTTCATCAAAGCGCTTGATATCGGAGAAGTAACGCAAGGTGGTGCAGCAGGATGCCAGGCGCACCAGCACCACGCGCATGTCGGTGGCCATTGCCAGCAGCATCTTGCGCAGCGACTCGACCTGGGCCATAGCCTGCTGCGCCGCATTCTTGGTGCGCGCAGCGCTGCCGGAAGACGCCAGCGTCAGTTCGCGCAGCCGGATCAATTGGCGCACGCCAGCCACCAGGTCGTTGACTTCCTGGCCGTAGCGCGGCTCGATGAAAGGGGCGGTATCGGCGTCGAGCAGGGTCAGCTCGAACATCAGTGCCGCGATGCGGGTTTCCGCATCGGTGCGCAGGATGGCCAGTGTGCTGGCCACCCCGACGGCAAACTCCAGGGCATCCTGCCCGTGGCCGGTGATACGTCCGCTGTACGCCTGGCTGGCGTGGTCGAGCGCAGCCAGCACGCGCGCCCCATCGTCGGCGGACAAGCCTTGTACCAGCGCGTCCGTCGTTGCGCTATTGAGAGCCGCGATTGAAACCATTGCTGAAACCTTTACGTACTTCTAACTTACTTCTGGGCGGCAGTCACCACGATTTCGATGAGCCATTCAGGATTCGCCAGTTGCGCCTGGACAGTCGCGCGCGGCGGGGTATTGCCTTCCACAACCCAGGCTTCCCACACTTCATTCATGGCGGCGAAATTGGCCAGGTCGGTGATGTAGATCTGGGCGCGCAGGATGTGCGCCTTGTCGCTGCCGGCTTCGGCCAGCAGGCGGTCGATGTGGCCCAGCACTTCCGCAGTCTGCGCCTTGATGTCGCCAGCCTTTTCGGCGATCTGGCCGGCCAGGTACACGGTGCCGTTATGGACGGCGATTTCCGACATGCGCTTACCTACGTGAAAACGTTTGATTTCCATGCTTCTCTCTTAGTGGTTCAACAAAAAATCTTTCGCAATCGCGATCTGGTCGTCGTGCAGGAAGGTCGGCGCGTGACCGACGTCCGGGATTTCCACCAGCCTGGCTTTCGGACCGCGCTGCGTCATGGCTTCCGCAGTTTCGCGCGACAGCAGGTCGGAATTGGCGCCGCGCACCAGCAAGGTCGGGCAGCGGATCGCATCGTAGGCCGCCCACAGCATGGCTTCGTCGGCCTTGGCCGATTCCGGCGTCACAGACTGGAACGGCAAGGCCAGGCCCATGTCGTAGTGGCGCACCCACGAGCCGTCCCTGTCCTGGCGCAGCACGTCGGCGGCCAGCTTATGCCATTCCGCATCCGTGTGTTCGCCGAACGTAGTCGAAACCATCTTCACGAATTCGGCGCCAGCCTTGAAGGTCGGGAAGCGCACTTCCTGCGCGATGTAATCGCCGATGCGCTGGATCGCCAGCGAATCCAATGTGGGGCCGATATCGTTCAATATCAGCTTGCTGACCGGATTATCCGGCAGCGAGGCCAGGCCCATGCCGATCAAGCCGCCCATGGATGTGCCGAACCAGTCGACCGTCTGGCGCTCGCCATTGGCCAGCACGCGCGCCAGCAGCGTCACCATATCGCTGACATATTGCGGCAATCGGTAGAGCTGGGGATTGACCAGGCTGCCGGAACGGCCGCGGCCCACCACATCGGGACAGACCACCCGGTAATCCTTGCACAGCGACTGTGCAAGATTGTCAAAATCATCCGAAACACGGGTAACGCCGTGCACGCAGACCAGTACGTCCGGGTTGTCTTCTTCGCCCCATTCCTTGTATGCCATCTGGTGCAAACCAGACATGGAGAAACACTGAACGGACTTGATTTTAGCTTCTGGCATTCGGTTCCTCGCTCCCCGTACTATTGGTTTTTGCGCTACATTCTACATTGGCTAACTAATTATAGGGGACCAAATGGTCAGCACGACTCTGCGCGGCAAAACTGCGCTCGTAACCGGCTCTACTTCCGGCATCGGCCTGGGCATCGCGCGCAGCCTGGCAGCGGAAGGCGCCAACATCGTATTGAACGGCTTTGGCGACGCGGGCGAAATCGCCCGTCTGCAGGAATCGCTGGCCGCCGAATTCGGCGTGCAGGCAGGCTACCACGGCGCCGACATGAGCAAGCCGGCCGACATCGAGGCCATGATGGCCTATGCTGCCGGCAAATTCGGCGGCGTCGACGTGCTGGTAAATAACGCCGGCATCCAGCACGTGGCCAACATCGAAGACTTCCCGGCCGAACGCTGGGATGCCATCATCGCCATCAACCTGACTTCGGCCTTCCACACCACCCGCCTGGCACTGCCGCACATGAAGGCGCGCAACTGGGGCCGCATCATCAACCTCGCTTCCGTACACGGGCTGGTGGCATCGGCCGGCAAGTCCGCCTACGTCGCTGCCAAGCACGGCCTGGTCGGCTTTACCAAGGCCACGGCGCTGGAAACCGCCAAGACCGGCATCACCTGCAACGCCATCTGCCCTGGCTGGGTCTTGACGCCGCTGGTGCAGAAACAGGTCGATGCCCGCGCCGAAAAGGACGGCCTGTCCAACGAAGCGGCCAAAGCTGCCCTGCTGGCGGAAAAACAGCCGTCTGGCGAATTCGTCACGCCGGAGGAGCTGGGTGCCATGGCGGTCTTCCTGTGCTCCGATGCCGCCCGGCAGATGCGCGGCGTGGCCTGGAATATGGATGGCGGCTGGGTCGCTCAGTAATCAGTCCTGCTGCGCCAGGTAGTTATTCTTCAGGCGCATATAGTGCTCGGCCGAGTACTTGAAATGCGCAATCTCCTGCTCGGTCAGCTCGCGGATGCGCATCGCGGGCCGGCCGACATACAGTCCACCACTCTTCAGCACCTTGCCGGGAGCCACCAGGCTGCCCGCCCCGACCATCACGTGCTTTTCGATGACCACGTCATCCATGATGATCGAACCCATGCCGACCAGGCATTCGTCGCCGATGGTGCAGCCATGCAGCAGCACCGAATGCGCAATCGTGACGTGCTTGCCGATCGTCAGGGCCGCCCCTTCCGGTTTGGCTGCAGAACGGTGCGATACGTGGCACATGGCAAAGTCCTGTACGTTGCTGCCTTCGCCGATCGTGATGCGATTGACGTCGCCGCGCACAACCGCATTGCACCAGATCGAAGCATCGCGGCCGATGCTGACGTCGCCGATGATTTGCGCGGACTGGTGGACGAACACGCCGTCTGCCAGCTGGGGGAAGGTATCGAGGTAGGGTTGCAGGGTCATGCCAGGATTATATGGCGTGCGGCGCTGCAGCATCCACCCCATTGTGGTTTTCCACAATGGGGATAGACACAATAGCGGCAAGACAAGCCGTTTGCCATGATGAGGATATTCGGAGACAAACGAGGCCCCCTCATCATGGAAAAGAAACCCTTCTATAAAGTACTGTACGTCCAGGTACTGTTCGCCATCTTCTGCGGCGTCATGCTCGGCATCTACCTGCCGGCCGACGCTGTAGCCATGAAACCGCTTGGCGACGGCTTCATCAAACTGATCAAAATGATCATTGCCCCGGTCATCTTCTGTACCGTGGTGAGCGGCATCGCCGGCATGCAGGACGTGAAGAAGATTGGCCGCGTCGGCGGCAAAGCCCTGCTCTACTTCGAAATCGTTTCCACCTTCGCACTGGTCATCGGCCTGGCCGTTGCCAACTTCATGCAGCCTGGCGCCGGCTTCAATGCCGACCCGCACACGCTGGACACCAAGTCGATCGCCCAGTACACGGAAAAGACCAAGGCGCTGACCACCACCGACTTCCTGCTGAATATCATCCCTAACACCGTGTTCGATGCCTTCGCCAAGGGCGACATCCTGCAGGTGCTGCTGGTTGCCGTGCTGTTCGGCTTCGCCCTGTCCCTGCTCGGCGAGCGCGGCCGCCCGGTACACAAGCTGATCGACGAGGTATCGCACGCCTTCTTCGGCATGGTCAACATCATCATGAAGGCCGCCCCGATCGGCGCCTTCGGCGCCATGGCCTTCACCATCGGCAAATACGGCATCGCTTCCCTGCTGCCGCTGGCCAAGCTGATGGGTTCGTTCTACCTGACCTGCCTGCTGTTCGTGTTCATCGTGCTGGGCCTGATCGCCAAGTACACCGGCTTCTCGATCGCGCGCTTCATCTCCTACATCAAGGAAGAACTGCTGATCGTGCTGGGCACCTCCTCCTCGGAAAGCGCCCTGCCTTCGCTGATGCGCAAGCTGGAAAAACTGGGCGCCTCCAAGCCAGTGGTTGGCCTGGTGGTACCGACCGGCTACTCCTTCAACCTGGACGGCACCAATATCTACATGACCATGGCCGCCCTGTTCGTCGCCCAGGCCACCAATACCGACCTGACGCTGTGGCAGCAACTGACCATCCTCGGCGTTGCCATGCTGACCTCGAAAGGCGCCTCCGGCATCACCGGCGCCGGCTTCATCACCCTGGCTGCCACCCTGGCCGTGGTGCCTAGCATCCCGGTGGCAGGCATGGCGCTGATCCTCGGCATCGACCGCTTCATGAGCGAATGCCGCGCCCTGACCAACTTCGTCGGCAACGGCGTGGCAACCCTGGTGGTCGCCAAATGGGAAGGCGAGCTGGACATGGACACCCTGAAGCGCGAACTGGCCAATCCAACCCCGCTGAATGCGCCAGCCCAGCCGGTTGCCGCGGAAGCCCTGGCCGCCACTGCCGAATAAGCCCGCAACTCCCGTATCATCAAAACAGGCCCCATGCAATACCGCATGGGGCCTGTCTTTCTTTGTGGCGAGAATGTAACGAATAGTCACGGCGTGAATGTTGACATACGGAAACACGAGCCCTAGAATAAACTCACTAATAATGCATATAACGGAAGCCAGGATGAGACTCCCCAGCCACCGTGGATTTACCTTGATTGAAGTGATGGTCACCGTTGTAATCGTCGGTATCCTCGCTGCAATCGCGATCCCCAACTACACCCGCTACGTCATTCGCGGCAATCGCGCCGCTGCGCAGCAGCACCTGATCGACCTGGCGCAGCGCGAACAGCAATTCCTGGCCGATGCGCGCGTCTACAAAGATTCGGTCGCCGGCCTGAACATGCAGACGCCGCCAGCCGTGTCCAAGTGGTACACCATCACCATCCAGACCGACAGTGGTCCGCCGCCAAAGTTCACCATCACCGCCACGCCTGTCGCCGGCAGCGGCCAGGCCAGCGACGGCAACCTGAGCATCGACCAGGCTGGCGCCAAGCTGCCAGCCGATAAGTGGTGATGCCATGAAGCGCCAATCCGGCTTCGGCCTGACAGAGATGATGCTGGTGGTCGTCATTGTCGGCATCCTGGCGTCCGTCGGCATGCCGGCGATGCAGGACTTTATCTCCAACCAGCGTTTAAAGAGTACCTCGAGCGACTTGTTCACCAGCATCCTGCGCGCGCGCAGCGAAGCCATCAAGCGCAACAAGGACGTGACGATCTCCCCTGCCGCCAACTGGAACACGGGCTGGACCATCCCAAGCCCGAATGCCGGCGAGCCGGTACTGGCCAGTTTTGCCACGCGCCAGGCGATCACCGTCACCGGTCCCGCAAGCGGCGTGACCTTCACCGCCGCCGGCCGCGTCAAGGGCACCAGCAGTCCGCAATTTTCGATTACTTCTTCCACGGGCAAGGCCAGCTGCATCAACATTGACCTCGGCGGCCGCCCGAACGTGAAACCCACATCATGCTAAGACCCCGCCAACACGGCATCTCATTGATTGAAGTGCTGGTCACGATCGTGATCCTGGCATTCGGCCTGCTGGGCATTGCCGTCTTCCAGGCCAAAGCCAGCGTCGGCTCGATCGAGTCTTACCAGCGGGCGCAGGCCGTCATCCTGCTGGACGACATGACCGCCCGCGTGCAAGGCAACCCGGTGAATGTCGCATCTTACGAATCCAGCAACATCGGCACCGGCGACACGCAGCCGGCCGACTGCAGCGCCCTTGGCGCCGGCGCACTGCGCGATGTTTGCGAGTGGAGCAATCTGCTGAAAGGTGCTGCGGAAATTGATAGCAGCACCAAGGTCGGCGCCATGATTGGCGCCCGCGGCTGCATCACCGTGCTGCAGGTCGCCGACCCCAGCGCCGGCGTTTGCCGGCCCGCCATTGTCCAGGTAGCCGTTACCTGGCAAGGCTTGCACGCCACCCAGGCTCCATCGCTGGGCTGCGGGCTCAATCAATTCGGCGACGAGAGCTATCGCCGCCTGATTGCCGCCCAGGTCCTGATTCCTCAACTGAACTGCAAATGAGGAGCCCATCCATGCAGAATTATCGCCGTCGCGAGCAAGGCTTTACCATAGTCGAGCTGATGGTGGCCGTCGCCGTCGGTCTCCTGCTGCTCGCCGGCTTGTCGACCCTGTTCACGAGCAACAGTGCCGCGCAAATGGAAATCGAACGCGCCAACCGCCAGGTGGAGAATGGCCGCTATGCCATGCAGCTGATGACTGGCGACTTGCGCAACGCCGGCTATTACTCTGAATACGACCCGATCGAACTGACGGCGCCGGCCGCCCTTCCCGACCCGTGCGATCTCGACCTGACCAGTATGCGCGGCGCGATCGCCTACGCGGTACAAGGCTATGACAACAGCAATTCACTCGGCTGCCTGTCTGACGTCAAGGCCAATACCGATGCAGTGGTGGTGCGCCACACCCACACCTGTGTGGTCGGCGCTGCCGATTGCGAAGACGACACTGCCGGCGGCCCCTTCTTCCAGGCCTCGCAATGCGCCAACGACTATGAACTTGGCTCCAACGACAAGACCAAGCACTACCAGATCTCGGCGGCAAACAGCGGCTTCAGCCTGCACAAGTTCAACTGCACCACAGCCTATAACAGCGGCAGCGTGGCCGAGGTACGCCGCCTGCTGACCCATATCTACTTTGTTGCCAACAATAGTGTCGCCGGCGATGGCATCCCGACCCTCAAGCGTGCCGAAGTGGTCAGCAAGAGCGGTGTCATGTCGGTCCAGATCGTGCCGCTGGCCGAAGGCATCGAAAATATGCAGCTGGAATACGGTCTTGACAGTAACGACGATGGCGTGGCCGACAGTTTCACCACCAAAGTCAACGATGCGCAGTGGGGCAACGTGGTGTCGGTCAAACTGCACCTGCTAGCACGCACCTTGAGCCCTTCCGTGGGACACACTGACAGCAAATCCTATGTACTCGGCTCGGACGAGAACGGCCAGCAGAATGTCGTCAGTGCCAGCAACGACAAATACAAGCGCCACGTCTTCACCTCACTGATCGGCCTGCCTAACGTGGCCGGAAGGAAATCCTGATGAAACACCCTGCAATCCGTCAGCAAAGCGGCATGACCATGGTCGTGGCATTGGTCATGCTCGTGCTGATCACCTTGCTGGCCATGACGACTTTCAACCTGAGCAAGTCCAGCATCCAGGTGGTCAACAATATGCAAAACCGCGATGAAGGCATTGCCGCCAGCCGCAGCGTGCTCGACGAGGCGATGTCCAGCACCCGCTTCTTTGACACGCCAAACGATGCATTGAACCAGCCTTGCCTGAACAGTAACCATCGCTGCTTCGACCTCAATGGCGACGGCGTGGTCGATATTGTCACTGCCTTGAGCGCAGCGAAATGCGTCAAGGTGCGCACCATCAAGACCAACGAACTCGATTTCGGCGTCGAAGAAGACCGCGGCTGCAGCGTCGGTTCCAGCGCCGACAGCGGAATCGTCGGAGCCAACAAAGGTGATTCGATGTGCGCCGACTCGACCTGGGAGATGACGGCCACCAGCCAGGACCAGCAGGTTCAATCGGAAGTGCAGATGGTGCAGGGCGTCGCCATGCGCGTCTCCACCGACAACGTCGAAACCTCCTGCAAATAGTAGCCCGCTTATTTTTGAGAGCCAGCCATGCCAAAAAAGCTTATGATCGCCGCGGCCGCCAGCCTCGGCGCATGCGCCACCCTCCTGTCGCTCCCAGCTGGCGCTGACGACATCGATATTTTCACCGGCGCCTCCGCCGGCACCTCGATCAATCCACGCATCCTGATCGTGCTGGACAATACGTCCAACTGGTCGCGCCAGGCGCAGAAATGGCCGGGCGGACTGACCCAGGGCCAGTCCGAGGTACGCGCCATCAAGAACGCGATCGCCACCCTGGACTCCAAAGTCAATGTCGGCCTGTTCGAGTTCGTCACCGACGGCAACGCCAACGACAATGGCGGCTTCGTGCGTTTCCAGGTGCAGCCGATGAGTCCTTCGGCCAAGAACGCTTTCAACAACCGGCTCGACGCCATCGACAACGGCATCACCAGCCCGATCGAGAAGCGCAACTCCGGCACGATGTACGGCAACCTGCTGTATGACGTCTACAATTACCTCGGCGGCCGCCCCGGCTATTCCGCCGCGCAAGGCGTCACGCCAGGCTCGATTGCCGACCCGGACGGCTATGTCAGCCGCTGGGTGCCGTTCAAGTCTCCCCTGAGTGACGACGCCAGCTGCGCCAAGACCATCGTCATCTTCGTCACCAATCCGGACCAGAGCGGTCCGACCAAGGACGATTCCGCCAACACCACCCAGCTGCAGAGCCTGGGCGGCAATACCAGGCAACTCGGCCTGCCGAACTTCTCGACCGAGACCGTCCAGAGCGTTACCAATATCGGCCAGACCTCGGTCTGCTATTCGAGCCAGAGCGCTGCCGGTAACGAACTGAACATGGCGCCTTGGCCAACCACCTGCGGCAACTACACCGACGGCTGCAAGATCGGCTCGCCCCTGAACGACGGCAGCAAGATCTGCCCGGTCGGCACCGCATCATATGCAATCAATGGCGTCAACAGCAGCGTGACCAACGTGCCAACCGGCGGCGAAACCACCGATGCCAATCCGTGGAATGCCGACGAATGGGCGCGCTTCATGCACGACAAGGGCGTGCCGATCCCGGCCAGCACCTTGAAGTCCAAAGTAACGTTCTACACCATCGACGTGTACAACGCGCAGCAGAACATCGAGCACACCAAGCTGATGCTGAGCATGGCCCGGGCCGGCGGCGGCAAGTATTTTGCCGCCAAGAGCCAACAGGCCATCCTTGACGCACTGAACCAGATTATTGGCGAGGTCCTGGCCGTGAACTCGACCTTTGCGTCGACTTCGCTGCCGGTGAACGCCACCAACCGTTCGCAGAACCAGAACCAGGTCTTCATCGGCATGTTCCGTCCCGACCCGGACGCCAAGCCGCGCTGGTTCGGCAACCTGAAGCGCTACCAGTTGGTGCTGGACGGTTCCGAGGTCAAGCTGGGCGACGTCAACGGCAACCTGGCAGTGAATGACAACACCGGCTTCATCACCGACTGCGCGCAAAGCTACTGGACGGTCGAAAAGGGTGCGTACTGGGAAAAGCTCGGGCTCAACCCTGACCCTTCCAGCGGCTGCAAGGCCTTGCCGAGCGGTGTTTCGCCCTACTCCGATGCGCCGGACGGACCATCGGTTGAGAAAGGCGCAATGGCGCAGATGCTGCGCAATGGTAATGACCCTGGCACCACCGGCACCCCGAGCTACGCGGTCAACCGCACCCTGTACACCCGCACAGCCGGCGGCACTTCGCTGGTAGCCTTCAACACCACCAATAGCGGCCTGTCGGCCGACTTGGTCAACTTCATCAAAGGCGCGGACGTCACGTTAGAGCGCGGCGCGGATATGCCGACCACCACCACCCGCCCTTCGATCCACGGCGACGTGATCCACTCGCGCCCGCTGCCGCTGGCCTATGACGATAACAATGTCTTCGTGTTCTACGGCTCCAACGACGGTTTCTTCCGCGCCGTGGACGCCAGCAATGGCAAGGAACGCTGGGCCTTCGTCGCCCCTGAATTCTTCAGCCGCCTGTCGCGCCTGAAGGACCAGACGCCGCTGGTGAACTACCCGAACGTGGCCGGCCCCGGCGACGTGGCTGCAGTCGGCACCCCGAAGGACTACTTCTTCGACGGTTCCACCGGCGTGTACCAGAACCAGCCGATCGATGCCAGCGAAGCCAAGAAGATCTGGATCTACCCAACCATGCGCCGGGGCGGCCGCATGGTATACGGCCTGGACGTCAGCAGCATCGACAGTCCACGCCTGATGTGGTCGGTTGGTTGCCCTAACCTGGCCAACGACAGCAACTGCACCCCTGGCTTCGACGGCATCGGCCAGACCTGGTCGATTCCATCGGTGGCCTTCGTCAAGGGCTATTCCGCGACCCGCCCGCTCATCGTGATGGGCGGCGGCTACGACAACTGCGAAGATGCCAACACCGGCGCGCCAACCTGTGTTTCCGGCAAAGGCGGCTTCGTCTACATCATGGACGCGGAAACCGGCTCGCTGCTGGCCAGCTTCAAGACCAAGCGCAGCATCGTCGGCGACGTTTCGATGATCGATATCGACAACGATGGAACGGTCGACTATGCCTATGCGGCCGACCTGGGCGGCAACGTCTACCGCATTGACTTCATCGATACGCCGACCAATAAGGCGGCCCTGAACGCCAGCAGCTGGCGCATGTACCGCGTGGCCTACACCAACCAGGCCACCAGCCCGCGCAAATTCATGTTCGGCCCGGCACTGCTGTACAACAAGGGATTCGTCTACGTGACGCTGGGCAGCGGCGACCGCGAACACCCATTGTCCTGGCAATACCCGTACGAGTCGACATCCAACCGCTTCTACGTGGCGCTGGACGACTTGAGCAGCCGTCCAACGACTGACGAGGCCGGCCTGAACATGGACGCCAGCCTGACCAACAGCACTTCGCCAACCGACTGTAATTCGCCGAACGTGCTGCCGAACGGCAGCAGCCGTGGCTGGTTCATGGAATTGCAAAAGGGCGAGCAGGTCGTGACCTCCTCCCTGATCGCCGGCGGCACCGTGATGTTCAGCACCAACCGCCCGATCGTCGGCAACGCTTCCAGCTGCTCCACCGCTTTAGGTGAAGCGCGCGGCTACGTGGTCAACCTGTTCAATGCTTCAGGCACCATCGGCGCCGACGGCCTCTGCGGCGGCAGCCGCTCCTCGGTGTTTGCCGGCGGCGGCCTGCCGCCTTCGCCGGTGCTGGCGCGCGGCGTGCTGGTGCGCCCACCATCTGACCCAAGGAACCCGAACGCCCCCGATCGCCGTGTATCGGTGGTGATCGGCTCCGGCGGCCCGCCATCGGCGATCCAGTCGAAACGGATCAACCCGAACATCAGCTCGATCCGCAAACGTAAATACACCTACGTCAAAGGCCAATAAGTAAATGAAAGTCGGGGTCAGCTCCGGCAATCGGACAAAATGTCCGATTGCCGGAGCTGACCCCGACTTTCTTATTGCGAGCTAGATGTGGGGATCAGGCGAATGACAGCTCGACGCCGGACGCTGCGGCGATTTCCTCGCGCGTTACGCCGGGCGCCAGTTCGGTCACCTTGACGCCGGTCGGGGTCACTTCCATCACGCCGAGGTCGGTGATGATCATGTCCACCACGCCGACGCCAGTCAGCGGCAGGTCGCATTTCTTCAGCAGCTTGTGCGAGGTCGAGCCATCCTTGGCGGTGGCGACGTGCTCCATCAGCACCACCACTTTCTTGACGCCGGCCACCAGGTCCATCGCGCCGCCCATGCCCTTCACCATTTTGCCCGGGATCATCCAGTTGGCCAGGTCGCCCTTCTCCGACACCTGCATCGCGCCCAGGATCGCCAGGTTGATCTTGCCGCCGCGGATCATGGCGAACGAATCGGCCGAGCTGAAGTAAGCTGCGCCTGGCAGTGCGGTCACAGTCTGCTTGCCGGCGTTGATCAGGTCGGCATCCACCTCCGCTTCGGTCGGGAACGGGCCGATGCCCAGCAGGCCGTTTTCCGACTGCAGGGATACTTCGACATCTTGCGGTACATAGTTGGCCACCAGGGTCGGCAGGCCGATGCCCAGGTTGACATAAAAGCCGTCCTGCAGCTCTTTCGCCGCACGCGCGGCCATTTCATCACGAGTCCATGCCATGTTGTCTTCTCCTTAGTTGGCACGCACGGTGCGCTGTTCGATGCGTTTTTCCGGTGAGGCGTTGAGCACGATGCGGTGCACGTAGATGCCCGGCAGGTGCACGGCGTCCGGATCGATGGCGCCGACTTCCACGATCTCTTCGACTTCCACCACGCAGACCTTGCCGGCGGCAGCCACGTTCGGGTTGAAGTTGCGCGAGGTTTTGCGGAATACCAGGTTGCCCGACTTGTCGGCCTTCCAGGCCTTGACCAGGGACACGTCGGCCACCAGCGAGCGCTCCATCACGTACTGTTCGCCGTCGAATTCGCGAATCTCCTTGCCATCGGCGACGATGGTGCCGACGCCGGTCTTGGTGAAGAAGGCTGGAATGCCGGCGCCGCCGGCGCGCAGCTTTTCAGCCAGGGTGCCTTGCGGGGTGAATTCCAGTTCCAGTTCGCCGGCCAGGAACTGGCGCGCGAATTCCTTGTTCTCGCCCACGTAGGAGGAGATCATCTTCTTGATCTGGCGGGTTTCCAGCAACTGGCCCAGGCCAAAGCCGTCCACGCCGGCGTTGTTGGAGATCGCGGTCAGGCCGGTGGCGCCGCTATCGCGCAGGGCGGCGATCAGCGCTTCCGGGATGCCGCACAGGCCGAAACCGCCGACCGCAATGGTTTGGCCGTCGGCCACGATGCCGGCCAGGGCGGCCTTGGCATCCGGGTAAATCTTGTTCATTATGTCTCCTTGTTCAAATGGCCAGAAGGCGATTGAGGATAGAATACGCGCGCCGAAACTTCAATACCGTAGAAATACCGCAATGCCGATCAATTACGAATCCATCTTCAAATTCGCCCCGGTAGGCATGTGCGTATCGGACAACCGCGTGATCAGAACCAGCAACGATGCGCTGGCCGCCATGTTCGGCTACGGCGCCGGCGCACTGGATGGGCAATCGTTCCAGGTCTTGTACCCCACCCAGGATGAATACCTGCGCACCGGCGACCGCATCATCCCTATCATGAATGCCAAGGGGCGTTATTCGGATGAGCGCATTATGCGCCGCGCCAATGGG
Source organism: Duganella sp. Root198D2 (assembly GCF_001428585.1). Lineage (NCBI taxonomy): Bacteria > Pseudomonadati > Pseudomonadota > Betaproteobacteria > Burkholderiales > Oxalobacteraceae > Duganella > Duganella sp. Root198D2. Next base: position 116,866 of record NZ_LMIC01000044.1, read on the forward strand.
GAATTGTTCTGGTGCCACGTGACCGGGCGCGCGCTGGATGCGGCCCAGCCGCTGGGCGCGGGCATTTGGACGTTTGAAGATGTGTCGGAACAAAGGCCGGTGTCGGCGGCACTCACGCCGCGCGAGCGGGAAATTGCGGCGCTGCTGGTGGAAGGCAAGACCAGCAAGATGATCGCGCGGGATACGGGATTGTCGCCGCGAACTGTAGAGATGCACAGGGCCAGTTTGATGCGGAAGTTTGGGGCTGCCACAGCGACCGAGCTGGTGCACAAGCTGGCTGGGGCGCGCTGAAAACCGCTTAACCAGCCATCATCCCGTCATCGGCGGAGATGATGGCGCCGTTGATGAAGTGCGCTTCATCCCCCGCCAGCAGCAGCAGCAAGCCATCCAGGTCTTCCGGCTTGCCGGCCCGCTTGCGCGGCAGCATATCGATCAGGCGCTTGCCCTGGTCGCTGGCAAAATAGTCCTCATTGATCTCGGTCTCGATATAACCCGGGCAAATGGCGTTAGTGTTGATGCCATATTTGCCCCACTCCACCGCCATGGCCTTGGTCATCTGCACCACGCCTGCCTTGCTCATGCAGTAGACGCCGATCTGCGGCAGCACCCGCAGGCCAGCCACTGAAGCGATATTGATAATGCGGTGCTGCTTGCGCGGATCGCCCTTGGCGCGCGCAATCATGCGTTTGGCGGTTTCCTGCGCCACGAAGAAGGCGCCGCGCAGGTTGCAGTCCATGACAAAGTCATAATCTTCCGGCGAGACGTCAAGCAGACGTTGCGTCATAGACACACCGGAATTATTGACCAGGATGTCGATCGGCCCGGCCTCGGTTTCGGCGTGGGCGATGGCCGATTTGATGCTCGCATAGTCGGTCACGTCGAGCGTGACCACATGGGCGGCGCCACCGTCGGCTTCGATTTCTGCACGCAGTTCTTTCAGCCGTTCGCTGCGGCGCGAGGCCAGCACCACCTGGCATCCGGCCTTGGCCAGCACCTTGGCGAACCGGGCGCCAAGCCCGCTGGAGGCACCCGTGATCAGGGCGATTTTGCCCTCAAAATTTACTTCGATCCCCACCGGCTACTCCTTTTGATTCCGTTCCGCCATGATGACACAAAAAACCTCCTTATTAGATTGCCACGTCTAATATTAGCCCTCACAATGGCGCCACCGTTGCAATACCCGGGAAAAAAGAGCACACTCGTTCTATTTCCAGCATCGAATTTCCCTTCATTCTTACAAAAACACTATGAGCAACCTTGTAGAACAGTACGGCCCGCGCGAGGCAATGGAGTACGACGTTGTGATCGTTGGCGGCGGCCCTGCTGGCCTGGCGGCAGCGATCAAGATCAAACAGATGAACGCGGATACCTCCGTGGTCGTGCTGGAAAAAGGCGGCGAGCTCGGCGCCCATATCCTGTCCGGCGCCGTGATGGACCCGAAAGCCCTGACCGAACTGATCCCTGACTGGAAAGAGCTGGGCGCTCCGCTGAACACCGAAGTCACCGAAGACCGCGTGCTGTTCCTGACTGAAAGCAAGGCGTTCAAGACCCCGAACTTCATGCTGCCGAAGTGTTTCGAGAACCACGGCAATTACGTCATTTCGCTGGGCAACGTGGTGCGCTGGCTGGGCCAGCAGGCCGAAGCCCTTGGCGTGGAAATCTTCCCTGGCTTCACCGGCGCCGAAGTACTGTATAACGACGATGGTTCGGTTAAAGGCGTGGCGACCGGCAATATGGGCGTGAAGCGCGATGGCGAACCAGGCCCTGACTTCCAGCTGGGCATGGAATTGCACGGCAAGTACACCCTGTTCGCGGAAGGCGCGCGCGGCCACCTGGGCAAGCAGCTGATGGCCAAGTTCGACCTGAACAAGGGCAAGGATCCCCAGTCCTACGGCATCGGCATCAAGGAGCTGTGGGAAATCGATCCGTCCAGGCACAAGCCTGGCCTGGTGATCCACACCACTGGCTGGCCGCTGGACAGCAAGACTTACGGTGGCTCCTTCCTGTACCACCTGGAAAACAACCAGGTGATGGTCGGCTATGTGGTCGGCCTTGATTACGAGAACCCGTACCTGTCGCCATACGAAGAATTCCAGCGCTACAAGACCCACCCGGAAATCCGTACCTTCTTCGAAGGCGCCAAGCGTATTTCCTACGGCGCACGTGCAATCACCGCCGGCGGCCTGCAATCGCTGCCGAAGCTGGTATTCCCGGGCGGCGCCCTGATCGGCTGCGACGCCGGCTTCCTCAACATGAGCCGCATCAAGGGTTCTCATGCTGCGATCAAGTCCGGCATGCTGGCCGCTGAAGCGGTAGTGGCCGCGCTGGGCGCCGGCCGCTCGGCCGACGAGCTGGCCGCTTACCCGACCGCTTTCGAGCAATCCTGGCTGCATGAGGAACTGCACGTGGCGCGCAACGTCAAGCCATGGCTGAAGAAGGGCCTGTACCTGGGCTCGCTGATGACCGGCATCGACCAGATCGTATTCCGCGGCAAAGCGCCTTGGACCCTGCACCACTCGACCCCGGACCACGCCTGCCTGCGCCCGGCTTCGGAATTCGCCCCGATCACCTATCCCAAGCCGGATGGCAAGCTGACTTTCGACCGCCTGTCGTCGGTATTCATCTCGAATACCAACCACGCGGAAGACCAGCCTGTCCACCTGACGCTGAAAGACGATTCGGTGCCGGTGAATGTCAACCTTGCTAAATTTGCAGGTCCGGAATCGCGCTACTGCCCAGCCGGCGTATATGAATTCATCAAAACCGATGAAGGCCAGGACCGCCTGCAGATCAACGCGCAGAATTGCGTGCATTGCAAGACTTGCGATATCAAGGACCCGACCCAGAACATCGTCTGGGTCACACCAGAGGGCGGCGGCGGCCCGAACTATCCAAATATGTAAGGCATGACCACGGGAGCTTCGGCTCCCTTTTTTATTGCTAGTCTCGCACGAGCAAAATAAATCAAAAGAATTTCCACTCGGCATTTAATGCTCCCGGTCCCACGGTCGTCTTGTACTTCTGAGAGCGCAGAAAAAGATCCGCTGCTCGATTTGAACCAACCACCCAGGAGTTATCATGCTGAGCCTTCACACCAACGCAGCGGCCCTGTCCGCCCAAAACTCGATCACCCGCACTCAGAACACCCTGTCGACCTCGATGACCCGCCTGAGCACCGGCTTCCGCATCAACTCGGCAATGGACGACGCTGCCGGCCTGCAGATTGCAACCCGCCTGAAAGTGCAAACCAGCGGCATGAACGTCGCAATGCGCAACACCCAGAACTCGATCTCCCTGCTGCAAACCGCTGAAGGCGCGCTGGACGAAGTGACCTCGATCCTGAGCCGCATGAAAGACCTGGCAACCCAGGCAGCTGACGGTTCCTCGACCGCCAACGACAAGACCGCAATGCAGAGCGAGTTCAACTCCCTGACCAGCGAACTGTCGAACATCATGACCAACACCAAGTTCGGCGGCACCTCCCTGCTGACCAAGACCACCGGTAAGCTGGCCGTGGCTGCAGGTGTTGACTTCCAGATCGGTGCTGACTCCGCTGAGAAGCTGAACGCCAAGTTCGACACCAGCCTGACCGCCATCGACACCGCCCTGGAAGCCGTATCGGCCGACTACGACGGCGCAACCGGTGCCGCAGCCGGCGGTGCTACCACCGAACTGACCGCAGCCGCCAACGCAACCATCAACATCGTTGCTACCGCGATCGACAAAGTGTCGGCCCTGCGTTCCGACCTGGGTGCCGTGTCGAACCGCCTGGACCACGTCTACAACAACTTGGCCAACATCTCGACCAACACCAAGAACGCAACCGGCCGCATCATGGACGTCGACTTCGCTTCCGAATCGGCGAAGATGACCTCCTCGCAGATGCTGCTGCAAGCTGGCACCGCAATGCTGAAACAGTCGAACAGCCAGTCCTCCCTGGTCCTGTCCCTGCTGCAGTAATTTCGCGGGTGGCCTGAGAAAGCCAACCGTGCGCGGTTGGCTTTTTTTATATCGCCGTATTACTATCAGTTTGTATGGCAATCGATCGCGTCACTTCTTCCAATGCGAGCCTGAGCATCCATGACCGCCAGGTCCGGGAAAATCCCGGCCAGGTCAATGCCCAGCCGGTTCCGCCGGTGGCCCAGCCGCCGGGCGATGCGCCCGAGTTCGCGCTGCAAAGCGGCCTGCCCGCCTCCGTCGGCGCGCTGATCGAGGCGATGGAAGGTGCACAGCAAAACCAGCTGGTGCGCAGCAGTGCTGCCACTGCCGCCACCATCGGCGCGCTGCTGTCGCAGGAAGCGCTGTCGATGCAGCCCAACCAGTTATTCCCCCTGCGCCAGATGGTCTGGCACACCCCCGATAGCAATCTGCTGGCCGCGTCCTGGCAAGTCATGGTGCGCACCTATGGCGAGCAGCGCGCCGCGCTGCAGCAGCAGAACGAGGGCCGCCATGTCCCCTCCAGCCTGTTCATGGCCGACCCGCCACCGCCGGTGCTGCGCGATGGGCGCCCTTATCCGGGCCTGGTGTCGGAGCTGGATGCCTGGCGTTTCGCAGTCTACGCCTGGGGCGCGGAAAAGCTCACGCTGCGCGTCGTGGCGCGCGACCCCGGCCAGGACGAAGGGCCGCCGGAGCAGCGCCGCCGCAAGCCGCGCGTGGCCCTGCGCCTGGAAATGAACTTGCCCGACATCGGCAAAATAGTGGTGCAGATGGAGCCCAGTGAACTTGGGGTGGTGCTGGAAATCGGCGCCGCCAGCAATGAAGCCATGCAGCAGATGCGCGAGCTGTTGCCGCGCATCGCCACCATCATCGGTCATTGCGGCCTGCAGATCGTGCGTGCGCGCCTGATGCGCGAGCTGACGCCGGTCAACCATCTTGAGAACGATCCGTCGCGCACCCAAGTTGCGCTGCTGACTTCCGCCCTGTTCAAGGCGATGGCGGAAGTTGCCGTGTTCCTTTCGCAGCCGCGTTTGCCCGATCAAGCGCTGTCGGCCTAGTCCAATATCCCGGCTGCGCATACACCTCCTTCAGTTCGTCGATGAAGAAGCGTATCTTCGCCGGCAAATGCCTTTGCTGCAGGTAGACGGCCATGATGTCGTAATCGGGCAGCGCAAAATCATCGAGCACCGTAATCAGGCTGCCCTCCGCCAGTTGCGCCTGGATCTCCCAGGTTGAACGCCACGCCAGGCCCAGGCTCTCGCACGCCCAGCGGTGCAGCAACTCGCCGTCATTGCAATCCAGGTTCCCCTGCACCCTTACCGTGACAGGCTTGCCGCCCTGCTGGAAATACCAGCCGCGCTGCTGCCCGCCCTGCAGGTTGAAGGCCAGGCAGTTGTGCTGCGCCAGGTCGTCCAGCGTACGCGGGATGCCGTGGCGCTCGAAGTATTCCGGTGTGCCGCAGACAACACGGCGGTTCTTCGCCAGCCGCACTGCCACGAAACTCGGGTCGATAACGCCGCCAATGCGAATGCCCAGGTCATAACCTTCGCGCACCAGGTCGATCACCTGGTCGGTCAGGTTGAAGGACAGCTGCACGTCCGGATTGGCGGCCAAGAAGGCCGGCGCGTGCGGCGCAACATGCTGGCGCCCGAATGAGGCCGGCGCGGACACGATCAGGTGGCCCGTCGCCTTGTGCCGGCCTTCCGAAATATTGCGCTCGGCGATATCCATGTCAGAGAGCAGTTTGCGGCAATCCTCCAGGAACACATTGCCCTGCTCCGTGAGCGTCTGGTGGCGCGTGGTGCGGTGCATCAGTTTCACACCCAAACGTTTCTCCAACGCATCAATTCGCCGCCCAAGCATCACCGGCGTGATGTTCTGTTCCAGCGCGGCGCGCGCCAGGCTGCCCTTCTCGACCACGGCCACGAAGGCCTCGATTTGCTTGAGTTTGTCCATGGATCTGATTATTCCATACCTCGAGTATCGAATGAAACGATTTTTTGTCGTCTTATCAGGGGAACGGTTCGCCGATAGCATACAAAACATCAACAACACGCTTCATGCATATCAGGAGATCACCATGGCAAAAATGACGGCAGCTGAAGCAGCTGTCCATGTACTGCAGAAAGAAGGCATTTCGGTCGCGTTCGGCGTACCGGGCGCCGCCATCAATCCGCTGTACGCAGCACTGAAAAAAAACGGCAAGATCAAGCACATCCTGGGCCGCCACGTCGAGGGCGCCTCCCACATGGCTGAAGGCTACACCCGCGCCGCGCCGGGCAATATCGGCGTCTGCATCGGCACCTCCGGCCCCGCCGGCACCGACATGATCACCGGCCTGTATTCGGCGCAAGCGGACTCGATTCCTATCCTGTGCATTACCGGCCAGGCGCCGCGCGCCCGACTGCACAAGGAAGATTTCCAGGCCGTGGACATCGCCTCCATCGCCAAAACGGTCACCAAGATGGCGACCACCGTGCTGGAACCGGCCCAGGTGCCGCGCGTGTTCCAGCAAGCTTTCCACCTGATGCGCTCCGGCCGTCCGGGCCCGGTGCTGATCGACCTGCCGTTCGATGTGATGATGGCGCAGATCGAATTCGATCCCGAGACCTACACCCCGCTGGACGCCTTCAAACCGCGCGCCTCGCGCGCCCAGGTCGAGAAGGCGCTGGAGATGATGAACGACGCGGAGCACCCGCTGATCACCGCCGGCGGCGGCATCATCAACGCCAACGCTTCCGCGCTGCTGCAGGAGTTCGCCGAAATCGTCAACGTGCCGGTGATCCCGACCCTGATGGGCTGGGGTACCATCCCCGACGACCACCCGCTGATGGCGGGCATGGCCGGCCTGCAGACCAGCCACCGCTACGGCAACGCCACCGTGCTGGCCTCCGACTTCATCATCGGCATCGGCAATCGCTGGGCCAACCGCCACACCGGCTCCGTCGACGTGTTCACCGAAGGCCGTACCTTCGTGCACGTGGACATCGAGCCGACCCAGATCGGCCGCGTCTTCGGCCCCGACCTGGGCATCGTGTCCGACGCCGGCTATGCATTGGAACTGTTCGTCGAAGTGGCCAAGGAGTGGAAAGCCGCCGGCAGGCTGCGCGACCGCACCGGCTGGGTGGCCCAGTGCCAGCACCGCAAGCGCACCATGCTGCGCCGCACCGACTACGACAATGTACCGGTCAAGCCGCTGCGCGTGTACCAGGAAATGAACAAATACTTCGGCCGCAATACGCGCTACGTGTCGGCCATCGGCCTGTCGCAGATCGCCGCCGCGCAATTCCTGCATGTCTACCAGCCGCGCAACTGGATCAACTGCGGCCAGGCGGGCCCGCTGGGCTGGACCATCCCTGCTGCGCTGGGCGTGCGAGCCTCAGACCCGACCACCGATATCGTGGCCATTTCGGGCGACTACGACTTCCAGTTCCTGATCGAAGAACTGGCGGTGGGCGCGCAATTCAAGCTGCCTTACATCCACGTGCTGGTGAATAACTCCTACCTTGGCCTGATCCGCCAGTCGCAGCGCGGTTTCGACATGGACTTCTGCGTGCAGCTGTCCTTCGAGAACGTGAATGCGCCGGAACTGAACGGCTACGGCGTCGACCACGTCGCCGTAGTTGAGGGCCTGGGCTGCAAGGCGATCCGCGTGCACAAGCCGGACGACATTATCCCGGCCTTCGAGCAAGCCCGCGAGCTGATGGCCAAGTTCAGCGTCCCGGTGGTGGTGGAAGTGATCCTGGAGCGTGTGACCAATATCGCGATGGGGACCGAGATCAACGCCATCAACGAATTCAACGACATCATCGACGCCGCATAAGAGGAACTGCAATGCCAAAATTCGCCGCCAACCTGACCATGCTGTTCAACGAGCAGCCTTTCCTGGATCGCTTCGGCGCCGCCGCGCGCAACGGCTTCAAGGGCGTGGAGTTCCTGTTCCCTTATGAATTCGAACCGCAGCAAGTGCACGAGCAGCTGGAAAAGCACAAGCTGGACATGGTGCTGCACAACCTCCCTGCCGGTAATTGGGCCGGTGGCGAGCGCGGCATCGCCTGCCACCCGAACCGCATTCCCGAATTCGAGCAGGGTGTGGAAACTGCCCTCGCCTATGCCAGCGTGCTGGGCACCCAGCGCATCAATTGCCTGGCCGGCATCAAGCCGCAAGGCGTGGCCGATTCCGACGCCCGCGCCACCCTGGTCAGCAACCTGAAATTCGCAGCGACCGCGTTGAAAAAGGCCGGCATTCCGCTGCTGATCGAGCCAATCAACACTTTCGACATCCCTGGCTTCTTCCTGTCGGGTACCCGCCAGGGCCTGGAGCTGATCGAGTCGGTGGGTTCTGACAACCTGTTCCTGCAGTATGACATCTACCACATGCAGCGCATGGAGGGCGAACTGGCCAACACGATCAAGAACCACCTGTCCGTCATCAAGCACGTGCAGCTGGCCGACAACCCGGGCCGTTTCGAGCCCGGCAGCGGCGAGATCAATTACCGCTTCCTGCTCAACTTCCTCGACGAAGCCGGCTACGAAGGCTGGGTGGGCTGCGAATACAAGCCAAAGTCCGGCACCGAAGCAGGCCTTGGCTGGCGCGAAGAATTGACTGCTTAAACTAAAGGAGACACATTATGCAAAAACTCGGATTCATTGGCCTCGGCATCATGGGCGGCCCTATGGCAGGACACCTGCAGGCAGCCGGCCACAAACTGTACCTGCACGACGTGAAGAACCCGCCTGCCAACCTGGTTGAAGCTGGCGCCACCGTCTGCACCTCGGCGATGGAAGCGGCAAAGCGTGCCGACATCATCTTCCTGATGGTGCCCGATACGCCGCAGGTGGAAGAGGTACTGTTCTCTGAAGACGGCATTGCCGCGGGACTGAGCGCCGGCAAGATCGTGGTCGACATGAGCTCCATCTCGCCGATCGCCACCAAGGAATTCGCCAGGAAGATCAACAAGAAGAGCTGCGCTTACCTGGACGCTCCGGTGTCCGGCGGTGAAGTGGGCGCCAAAGCGGCCTCGCTGACCATCATGGTCGGCGGCCCGCAGGAAGCCTTCGACACCGTCAAGCCGCTGTTCGACCTGATGGGCAAGAACATCACCCTGGTTGGCGGCAACGGCGATGGCCAGACCACCAAGGTCGCCAACCAGATCATCGTGGCGCTGAACATCCAGGCCGTGGCCGAAGCGCTGCTGTTTGCCTCCAAAGCCGGCGCCGATCCTGCGAAGGTGCGTGAAGCCCTGATGGGCGGTTTCGCTTCCTCGCGCATCCTCGAAGTGCACGGAGAGCGCATGGTCAAGCGCACCTTCAATCCGGGCTTCCGCATCTCACTGCACCAGAAGGATTTGAACCTGGCCCTGCAAGGCGCCAAGGCGCTGGGCGTATCGCTGCCAAACACCTCGGCCACGCAGGAACTGATGAACGCCTGCGCCGCCAACGGTTTGTCCGGTCTCGATCACTCCGCGCTGTGCCAGGCCATCGAACTGATGTCCAACCACCGCATTTCGCAGGCCTGATATGACGTCCGCACCAGCCCCACGCGAGCTCCTGCTCGACCTGTATCACGCAGCAATTGCTGCGGTCCACCCGCGCAACCTGGTGCAGGACTACCTGCCGCCGCCGCCCGCCAATGGCAGGACCCTGGTGATCGGCGCCGGCAAGGGTGCGGCAGCCATGGCGCAAGCGGTGGAACGTAGCTGGCAAGGCCCGTTGTCCGGGCTGGTGGTCACCCGCTATGGCCATGGTGCGGACACGCAGCATATCGAAGTGGTGGAAGCATCCCATCCCGTGCCGGATGACGCGGGCCAGAAAGCCGCTGCCCGCATGTTGGAAATGGTGCAGGGCCTGAGCGAGAATGACCTGGTCCTGTGCCTGATTTCCGGCGGCGGCTCGGCCTTGCTGGCGCTGCCGGCAGAAGGCATCTCGCTGGCCGAGAAGCAGGCCCTGAACAAGGCGCTTTTGAAAAGCGGCGCCACCATCGGCGAAATGAACTGTGTGCGCAAGCATCTTTCCGCCATCAAAGGCGGCCGCCTGGCACTGGCTTGCGGCAAGGCACGCGTCGTCACGCTGCTGGTCTCCGACGTGCCGGGCGACGATCCGCGCGTGATTGCCAGCGGCCCTACCCTGCCCGACGCCAGCACCAGCCAGGAAGCGTTGTCAATCCTGTGCAAGTACCGGATCGAGATTCCGAAAAGCGTGCTGGCGCACCTTCAATCGGATGCCAGCGAAACGCCGAAGCCAGGCGATACACGTTTCGACGGCCATAGCCACCACATCATCGCCACTGCGCAGCACGCGCTGGAGGCGGCGGCCGAGAAGGCCCGCGAAGCAGGCCTGGCACCATACATACTGTCCGACGGCATCGAGGGCGAAGCGCGCGACATAGGTTTGATGCACGCTGCCCTGGCGCGCCAGGTGCTGACGCGCGGCCAGCCCTTCCAGCGGCCATGCGTGATCCTGTCCGGCGGTGAAACCACGGTGACCGTGCACGGCAGCGGGCGCGGCGGCCGCAACGTGGAATTCCTGCTCAGCTTCGCGCTGGCCATGGAAAGCGCCTCCGGAGTGCATGCAATCGCCTGCGATACCGACGGCATCGACGGTTCCGAAGACAACGCAGGGGCCGTCTATGCGCCGGACTCGCTGGTACGCGCCGAAGCAAAGGGGGTCAGCGGCAAACACCTGCTGGCCAACAATGACGCCTACAGCTTCTTCAGCGCCCTGGACGACCTGGTGGTCAGCGGACCGACACGCACCAACGTGAACGACTTCCGCGCCATCCTGATTCTTTGAATTTTTGAGAATAGAGAGAGACACCGATATGCGTCGTGAACGCAAAGCAAAAATCGTAGCAACCCTCGGCCCTGCAAGCAGCGAATACGGCACCATCAAGGCGCTGTTCGAGGCAGGGGCCGACGTTTTCCGCTTCAACTTCAGCCACGGCAGCCATGCCGACCACCAGGCCCGCCACGCTATCGTGCGCGCCATCGAAAAGGAACTGGGCCGCCCGATCGCCATCCTGGCCGACCTGCAAGGCCCCAAACTGCGCATCGGCCAGTTCGACGGCGGCAAGGTGACGCTGGAAGCCGGTGCGGAGTTCCAGCTGGACCAGGCGCCGGCGCTGGGCAGCAACTCGCGCGTGCGCTTGCCGCACCCTGAGCTGTTCGCAGCCGTCAATGCCGGCCAATCGCTGCTGCTGGACGATGGCCGCATCCGGCTGGAAGTGCTGGCCAGCGATGCGGAGGTCATTCGCACCCGCGTGGTGAACGGCGGCGTGCTGTCCGACCGCAAGGGCGTCAACGTGCCCGATGCCGTGCTGCCCATCCCTGCACTGACTGCCAAGGACAAGGCTGACCTGGAGTTCGCGCTTGGCCTGGGCGTCGATTGGATCGCTCTGTCCTTCGTGCAGCTGCCGGAAGACGTGGTGCAGGCCAAGGAACTGGTGCAAGGCCGTGCCGGCGTGCTGTCCAAGCTGGAAAAGCCGGCAGCCCTGGACCGGCTGGAAGAGATTGTCAGCGTGTCCGATGCGATCATGGTGGCGCGCGGCGACCTCGGCGTCGAGCTGCCGCCGGAGCGCGTGCCCGGCGTACAGAAGCGCATCGTGCGCCTGTGCCGCAAACACGGCAAGCCGGTTGTCGTCGCCACCCAGATGCTGGAATCGATGGTCAGCGCACCGGTGCCGACCCGCGCCGAGGCTTCCGACGTCGCCAATGCCGTGTACGAAGGCGCCGACGCGGTCATGCTGTCGGCCGAATCGGCCAGCGGGGCCTATCCGGTGCAGGCGGTATCGATCATGGACCGCATCATCTCCGAAGTTGAGCGCGATCCGCTGTACCCGGCCATGATTGAGGCCCAGCACCAGGCGCCCCTGCCAAACAAGGGCGACGCCATCAGCGCCGCCATGCGCGACGCGGCGCGCATCATGGGTGCAAAAGCCATGGTGGCCTACACCACCTCCGGTCATAGCAGCCTGCGCACGGCACGCGAGCGTCCGATGGCGCCGATCGTCAGCATTACGCCCAAGCTGGAGACGGCGCGCCGCCTGGCATTGGCATGGGGCGTGCACAGCACCGTGAGCCAGGACGTGAACAGCGTGGATGAAATGGTGGCGGCGGCATGCCGGACCGCGCTGCGTGAAGGATTTGTGAAGGCTGGCGACCAGATCGCCATCGCAGCAGGAACGCCGTTTGGCCAGCCTGGCAGCACCAACCTGCTGCGCCTGGCCGAAATCTGGCCCCAATAAGCTTCAAAGTACAGACTTTCTCTTTTAACGCCGGTCCTCCAACCGGCGTCTTTTTTCGCTTTTGGGTCTGACCCTTGGGTCTGACCCAGGTTTACCGGGTTCCGATGTGCATACCCCCGGCAATGCAGGGTGACCCAAGGGTCCGACCCGATTCACTCACGTCAAGGGCTTCGTTCTGTCACTCACCGCGCTGATGTACTTGCACGCCGGCCGCATAGGTCGCCGCGATAGCGCGGTCATCGCCCAGCAAGGCCAGGGCAAACATCAGCTCATCGAGGCTGTCGCAGCGCGTGGTGCGGCGCTCCAGTAATGGCGTCGCCTTCGGATCGAGCAGGATGAAATCCGCTTCGGCACCGGCCGTGAAATTGCCCACCTTGCCTTCCAGCTGCATGCTGCGCGCGCCGCCCAGCGTCGCCATGTAGAACATGCGCAGCGCCGGCAGATAGGTGCCGCCCATACGCGCGACTTTATAGGTCTCATTCATGGTCTGCAGCATGGAGAACGACGTGCCGCCGCCGACGTCGGTCGCCAGGGACAGTGCAACCTTATGCAGGTCCGCCGCCGCGAAATCGAACAGCCCGCTGCCCAGGAACAGGTTGGAAGTGGCGCACATCGACACGGCAGCGCCGGTGGCAGCCATGCGTGCACGGTCTTCGTTGTCCAGCCAGATGCAGTGCGCGTACATGGAGCGCGGGCGCAGCAGGCCGTATTTATCGTACACGTCCAGGTAGCTGCGCGCTTCCGGGAACAAGGACTTCACCCACGCCACCTCGTCCGTATTTTCCGCCACGTGCGTCTGTACATAGGTGTCGGGATAGGCGCGCGCCAATTCACCGCACATATGCATCTGCTCTTCGGTGGAAGTCGGTGCGAAGCGCGGCGTGAGGGCGTACATATTGCGGCCCTTGTTATGCCAGCGGTGAATCAGTTCCTCACTCTCACGCGCACCGGTTTCCGCCGTATCCTGCAGGAAGCCGGGACAATGGCGATCCATCATCACCTTACCCGCCGCCATGCGCAGGTTGCGCGCCTCTGCTGCATCGAAGAAGGCATCCACCGATTCCGGGTGCACGGTGCAGTACACCATTGCCGTGGTAGTACCGCAGCGCAGTAGTTCCCTGACGAAGAAGTCGGCTACTTCACCCGCATGCGCCGGATCATTGAACTGGCGCTCGGTGGGGAAAGTATAGGTATCGAGCCAAGGCAGCAGGCCAGGCGCCGGCGAGGCAATCATGTCCGTCTGAGGGTAGTGGATATGGGTGTCGATAAAGCCCGGCATGATGATCTTGCCGCGGTAATCGCGCACCTGCGTATCCGGCGGCAGCGTATCCTTCAGCAGCGCGTAATCGCCGGCCGCAAGCACGTGGCCGTCGTTAATCACCAGCAGGCCATCCTCATGCCACGCATGTGCGCCGGTGTGGAATGCCGGATCAGCCGTGAAATGAAGGATGCTGGCGCGAAAAGCTTTCAAAGTAGTCATGACGCCTTCCTAGCTGCCGCGGTATGTCGAATATGCCCAGGGCGACACCACGATTGGCACGTGGTAGTTCGCATCAGCGTCGGCAATGCCGAAAGCGATGACCACTTCATCGACAAAGCGCGGCTCCGGCAGCGCCACGCCTTGCGCAGCAAAGTAGTCGCCGGCAGCAAAAACCAGCTCGTATTTTCCCGCCACGACCTCGCCCCCAGTCAGCAAAGGCGCTTCACAGCGCCCGTCCTGGTTGGTGGTGTCGGTCTTCAACAACACTTTTGTGTTGCCCTCAACACGGAAAAGTTCAACTTTTACGCCCGCGCCAGGTTTGCCCTGCGTGATATCCAGGACGTGTGTACTCAGTTTGCCCATATGGTCTCCTCTTGTGAATGAAGAAAATCATATACGGCAGGCCATTGCGATATATACACGGTGGTGAATATCAACCATGACGTGCACGGACATAATCGGGACTCCATATCAAAAAATACAGGAGACACCATGCAGCAAGCATTACGCGTAGCGGCAGCCGGCACCATCGCTGTCCTGGCCCTCACAATGGGCACACAGCAAGCCAACGCCGCCGACTGGAGCGACACCTCCGTCGGCTATCGCTACGGCAGCAAGTTCGCAGAGCCGTACAACCCGAACGACATCAACAAGCAGATCCTGAACTGGACCTACGTCGACGGCTACAAATTCGGCGGCAACTACATGAATCTTGACTTCCTGCGTTCCGACGGCAAAGACAACAACGCGCACGAAGCCTACCTGTTGTACCGTCACACCCTGGACCTGGGCAAAGTAAGCGGCAGGGATTTCAAATTCGGCCCGGTACGCGGCGTTGGCATCACGGCGGGCTTCGACTGGAATACCAAGAACGACGACAGCTACAACTCACGCAAGCGCATGATCGTGGCCGGCCCTACCCTGATGCTGGACGTGCCGGGTTTCCTGAATGTGAGCCTGCTCGGCATGTGGGAAAGCAACCAGCCGCTAGGCATCGCCAAGCGCTACAAATACGACACGCACGCCATGCTGAATGCCGCCTGGGGCATCCCGCTCGGTTCCGGTTTCAGCTTCGAGGGCTATGCCAACTGGATCGGCAGCAAAGGCGAGGATGAATTCGGCGGCCAGACTTCGCCGGAGGTGAACATCGACGCGCAGGTGATGTATGACCTGAGCGGCCACCTGGGCGCCAAGCCGAACACCTTCAAAGTCGGCCTGGAATACCAATACTGGCGCAACAAATTCGGTAATCCGCATAATATCCCCGGCAGCACGGCAAAAACGCCGATGATCCGCGCGGAATACCATTTTTAAATTCATGCAGGGGCGCGGCCGATAAGCCGCCCCTGACCTGACCCGCCGCGGCATGCCGGATAGCACCGGAAAAAGTAGTTCAGACAAAATCCTGTAACGGAGACACCATGAACAACCTGCTATACCAGGTGGACGACCGTCCACCACCAATTACTACCGCCCTGCTGGCAGCCCAGCACATGCTGGCGGCCCTGGGCGGCATCATCGCCGTTCCCCTGGTAGTCGGCGCAGTCCTGAAACTGCCCGCCGACCAGGTAGTAGCACTGGTTAACGCCGCCCTGCTGGGTTCAGGCATCGTCACCACCATCCAATGTATCGGCGTGGGCCGCGTCGGCATCCGCCTGCCCTGCGTAATGGGCACCAGTTTCGCCTTCGTCGGCGCCGCCATCAGCGTCGGCCTGGAACATGGCGTACCCGGCATCCTTGGTTCATCGCTGGCCGGCTCCGCAATCATGATCCTTGGCAGCTTCTTCATGCCCCAGATCCGCAAGCTGTTCCCGCACCAGGTGACGGCGGTGGTCGTGACCATGATCGGCCTTTCGCTGGTCCCCGTTGCAGTCGACTGGTCAGCCGGCGGCAAGAACGCAGGTGCGAACTATGGTGACCCGATGAATCTTGGCATCGCACTGTTCGTACTGGCCACCGTGATCGCACTGGTCCAATTCGGCAAAGGCATCATCTCCGCCTCCGCCGTGGTGATTGGCATTGCGATCGGTTATTGCGTTTGCCTGGGAATGGGCCTGGTGAATTTCGTGGCCGTGCAGAAGGCCTCGGTGTTCGCCCTTCCGCAGCCGCTGTACTTCGGCATGACTTTCCCACCCAGCGGCATCCTGGCCATGGCACTGGCGTACGTGGTGACCATCGTGGAAACCACCGGCACCTTCATGGCGCTGGGCTCCGCCACCAACACCAAGATGAAAGGCAAGTTGCTGTGCCGGGGCGTGCTGTGCGACGGCCTGGGTTCGGCCTTCGTATCGGTACTGGGCGCGCCGCCGGTTTCGACCTTTGCGCAAAACGTTGGCGTTATTTCGCTGACTGGCGTGGCAAGCCGCTACGTGGTGGCGCTGACCGGAGTGTTCCTGGCGGCTGCCGGCCTGTTCCCGGTACTTGGCGCGATTGTCGTAACGATTCCGCAACCAGTGCTGGGCGGTGCGGGCCTGATGATGTTCGCGATGATCATTGCGGCCGGGGTACAGATGCTGTCCAACGTCGAACACGATAAGCGTACCGGCCTGCTGATCGCGGTATCCGTGGGCTGCGGCCTGGCCGTATCGGTCCGTCCGGAACTGCTAGCCAAACTGCCGGCCTTCGTGCACGAAATCTTCGGCTCGGGCATCTCCACCGCTGCCATTGTCGCCGTGGTGCTGAACCTGGTGCTGCCGGATCGCCCGGTCGCCGAACACGACGAGGATGAGGAAGACGATGTGCCGCAGCCTATGCTGATTCCAAAAGTCGGCTAAACTTCCCCGGTCCTGCACTTGCAGGTAACAGGACCGATCCTTTCCCTGACATTGTTTCCGCATTGCCGCGCGCATTGTTTCCGCAGTGTTTAATCATTTCGAGAAGAACTGAATGAGCAAAACTCTCCTGATCAAAAATGCGCGCGTGGTTGTCACGATGGACGAACAGCGCCGCGAGATTGACAACGGCGCCATCTTCGTGCGCGACAACGTCATTGAACAAGTCGGGCCGACGGCCGAGCTGCCCCAATCGGCCGACGAAGTCATTGACGCTGCCGGCCACGTGGTGATGCCAGGTTTGGTCAACACCCACCATCACATGTACCAAAGCCTGACGCGCGTCATCCCCACCGCGCAGAACGGCGAATTATTCAACTGGCTGACCAACCTGTACCCGATCTGGGCCAACCTGGATGCAGAGATGGTGCACGTGTCGACGCTGACAGCCATGTCTGAACTGATCCTCTCCGGCTGCACCACCAGCAGCGACCACCTGTACATCTACCCGAACGATTGCAGGCTCGACGACAGCATCGAAGCCGCAAGCAAGATCGGCATGCGCTTCCACGCTGCCCGGGGCTCCATGAGTGTTGGCCAGTCGAAAGGCGGCCTGCCGCCGGACTGCGTGGTTGAAGATGAAAAAGCGATCCTGCGCGACACCCAGCGCCTGATCGAGACATATCACGACGCAGAACGCCACGCCATGCAGCGCATCGTCGTCGCGCCCTGCTCTCCATTCTCCGTCTCGCGCGACCTGATGAAAGAAGCTGCCGCACTCGCACGCAGCCATGGCGTATCGTTGCACACCCACCTGGCGGAGAACGTCAACGACATCGCCTACAGCCGCGAGAAGTTCAATATGACGCCAGCTGAATACGCAGAGGACTGCGACTGGGTGGGCCACGACGTGTGGCACGCCCACTGCGTGCAGCTCGATGAGGACGGCGTCTACATGTTCGCGCGTACCGGCACAGGTGTCGCACACTGCCCTTGCTCGAACATGCGACTGGCATCTGGCATTGCGCCAGTCCGCAAGATGGTCGACGCAGGCGTTCCGGTCGGCCTGGGCGTTGACGGCTCCGCGTCCAATGATGGTGCCCACATGCTGGGCGAAGTGCGGCAGGCCATGCTGCTGCAGCGTGTCGGCTTTGGTCCAGACGCGATGACAGCACGCCAGGCGCTGGAGCTGGCAACGCTAGGCGGCGCAAAAGTACTGAACCGCGACGACATCGGTGCACTCAAGCCCGGCATGTCCGCCGACATCGTCACGTTCAAGCTGGACCAGATCGGCTTTGCCGGCGCCTTGCATGATCCAGTCGCGGCGCTGGTTTTCTGCACGCCGGCAAACGTCAGCTACAGCATCATCAACGGCAAAGTCGTGGTGAAGGACAGCATCCTGCAAACCATTGACTTGCCATTGACGATCGAACGCCATAATCGACTGGCCGCCGACCTGGCGCTGGCGACGAACTCGCGCAAAGTCGCGCGCTAATTCGCAGCCAATCGCCGGAACTCAGACCTGGTTACTTGATGCGGGTAACGCTGTGCCCCGTCCCAGTAACGGATTGCGCAATCTTGCCTTCCGATTTCCAGCGCACCGTATGGTCTGTTCCGGTGATTTCCAGGCGGCCTTTGGGCTTTACTTCGACAGTCACGGTATTGCCAACTCCCAGAATCTCGACCGCTCCGCAAACCCCGGTAGTCGTCACAATGTGGCCAGAGCCGACGACTTCCAGCTTGCGGCCGTCGCATGGGAATGTGCGCTGATGCCCGCTACCACTGACGCTGATCAGTTTATCGGTCACTTCTACCTCGCCAACAGCGTCTTCCTGCGCGTAGGCGCCGGCCATCACCATCATTACGACGCTCGCAGCCACTGCTTTTTGCATTCCAAGTTTCATACCAACTCTCACAAAGTTATAAAAGCGATAATTCTAGTGGGGCGATAAAATCAGGCGCGTACGATTGCGCGAAAGGCAGCTCGCCCGGTACAAAATAAGCGCGGCCCGCACGCTACCAGGTAAAGCTCTCGGACGTTTTCAACTCCCCTGGAAGCTCCGCCATCTTGCCGCTGCTCGCTTCATATACGAGGTGTTGATCGAAGCGATGCCTGATGACGAGATGGTCTTCATCCAGCCACCCGGATATGAGCATGTGTCCGCAATAGGCGACGCCTATGCCGGCAACCGTCTTGGTCATGCCATTTCGGTTTCGAATCTTGAGCACATACTGTTCTGAACCAGCCTTGTTTTCGACAAACGCGTGCCACGTTCCTCCCGGGGAGTCTTCCGACTTTGGCGCGCGCGCAGAGCGAGGAAGCAAATCTTCGAAAAGGGGAATCTCCTTACCGTTTCGCAAGAACGCACGGCGCGCGCTTTGCGATTCGAACCTGCCTGCGACCTTTTCCAATGATTTCGACGCAGGCCGATAAGAGAGGTACTCGATAGGGACTTCATATCCGTTATGAAGCATGCTGCGCACCAGGATCAACAACTCAGAACCGTCTTCCGACCACATGGTCGAAGTCCCTATCTCCTTTTCCGGAATCGAAACCGGCAGTTTTAACTTTGTCCGCCGCAATGTCGCAGCATCGAAAAGGAAGAGTCCACCTTCAGCGTCTGGCCGGCGCGGATCTGTCGATACACCGATGACGAGGTATTTGCTGTCAGGTGAGAACGAAGGGGCACGTGCTCCAAAAGTGGGATGCTCGTAGACCAGGCGAATGGAATCGGTCTGCCGGTCAAACAGCCAATACTGCATTCTAGTGCCGCCAGCACGCACTCCCAAATAGCTTATCCAACGGCCATTCGCAGACTGCGTCATGCTCACGCCATTCCCGAATCCATGTTCAGCCAGGTGCTTGCTGCTCTGATTGGTCAAGTCTGCCTTGAGAAACTGCCCTTCGCGGCGCATGAAATAGACCGGGGTCTTGATCCGCATTGACGCCAGTGCTACATGCTTCCCTTCAGGCTCAATACTTCCGCACACGGGAAGCGCAGCAGTGCAATGGGACGGCGCGAACGAGCACAGGATCACGGCCGAAAGTGCGACTACCAAGTGGAATGGTCTGTTCATATCGCGATTATTTCGAGGCAGGCGTCAAGACGGACTTTGGCCGCGCCACCGCGTACATCTCCCAGCTGATCTGATCCAGCAACGCCATCTTGTTCCCGCCCTGCTGGTAGAGGTCAAAATGAGTTTTGTTCAGGATGAACCGGAAATCTGTTTTAGCGTTCAGCCCCTCCATTACTGCCTGGAGCTTTTGCGCGGAGCCATCCAGGTAGAAGGTATCTGCGGTGCCTACGAACAGGTGGATTTTTCCATCCAGGTCGGATTTCAGCGCAGGCCAGTCGCGCTTCATGCGGTGGGCAATGTCGAAATTCTCGCGCCAATAGGCGACGACAGCCGGGTCAACACTCCCCGTATCGCGGTCAAACATCTGCTGCGGGCCGCCGGCCTGGCTACGCGGAGAGAAGACCCACTCCATCGAGGCGAGTTGGCCCCCATAGGCGCCCAGCACGCGCTCCAGCTTCGCGAACTCCTCGAAAGTTCCCAGCACCTTGTCGTGGTCGCGCACCAATGGATAAGCACTGCCATCAGCCTTGCGGAAGACATTGGCCTGCGGCGCATAAAGATCGACGCCGGTGAAATCGCGGAAGTCAGACGGGTCCGGCGACGTCGACCAGGTGCCGCCAAACAGTTGGGGATAGCGCGTCTGCAGCCAGAGCGTTGCCCAACCGCCCGATGAATGGCCGTTCAGGAAACGGCCACTGGCCTTGGCATCCATGCGGAAGTTCTTCTCCAGGTGGGGAATCAGTTCGGCGGTCAAGGCCTGGCCCCACGGGCCGTTGTTGACCGAGTCGGCGAATTCGTGGGTCCCGGTTGGGCTGGATTCATCCAGCAGCACCCAGATCATGGGTGCCATTTTGCCACTGGCCATAGCCGCGTAAAGTTCCGCCAGCAATGGCACCAGGCGCGGCGCGTTGCCGCCAAAGCCATGCGTGAAATAGACCGTTGGATAGCTCGCTTTTCCCTTGGCGTCGTAGCCTGGCGGCGTCAACACCCACCCATCCATCTTTATTGGGCGGCCCCAGAATGCACTCAGGCCCGGACTTGTGAAATCAATCGACTGAGCATTCGGACGCACCGCTTCCAATGCAGCGCGTTCGCTATCCGACGCAGATTCGCGCTTCCACGGATCGTTCGCAGGCAAGGTCTTGATCAAGCGGAGCGTTGGCGCAACTGCAGCTGGCAGGTGCAATTTGACGACATCGCTGACCCAGTCACCCGTGCCGCGGCCGGTGTAGTTGTAGCTGTGATCCACGTCCAACACGGCCTGGACGTAATAATCGCCGGGGGGAAGCTGCGAGTATGGCGTGGGGAATGCAAGGTCGTCTCCATCGATATCCACGCTTTGGCCGGGCTGGATGCGGCTGATCTCACGTGCCGTCACCGCGGTTGCAGTCGCGGCGAAAGGATCCGCGTCCACCATGGTCACTTCACTGGATTTTTGCTTGGATTTCTCAAACGCTTCCGATTCGGCGGACTTGGCGTCCCTGGCAAATACCAGCAGGCGGCCATTGCTGGCCTGGCTGGCGCTTGCGTCCAGCTGGACCTTGATGAACTGCTTGCCTGGGGCAGTGGCCGCCTGTGCACTTGCTACGCTGGCCAGCGCCAGGATAAGCGGCAATGCCGCCGTCTTTAAGCGCATATTCATGCGTGCCTCCTCGGTTTTCGGTTCTGGGGATTGTATAGACCTTCTGGAGGTGTAATCTATCGAATTGTCGCGGCCCACAGCAGACATTAACTTATCCTTGAAAGGAAAAGTCATGCCAAACCTGTACTGCATTGCGATTGGCGCCATCACTGGCGCAGTACTTTCCGCAAGCGCCCTGGCACAGGTGGATCAACCGCCGCCAGTCATTCCCGTCGCCTCCGAGGCAGCAGCCAGGCTGGTTGTTTACCCACCGCAGCCAGAGGCGCTTGCAAGGGGCGTTGTGATCCTCCAGTTCCGCACCGAGAACCTGCGCATCATGCCGGTTTTCGGCCCAAAGGCCGTTGATGTGTCTCCGCACCTGGGCCACATGCACGTCACGGTCGACGATTGGCACGGCACGTGGGCGCACACCAGCGGCGATCCGGTCATCCTGGTCGGGCTGACTCCCGGGACGCACAAGATCCTGCTCGAATTGGCCGACCCCAATCATAAAATCCTGACAAGCCAGACTGTCAACGTCACCATGCCAGACACTAAAACGGACAAGTCTCACCAGCACTGAAGGAAGGGCCCGCATCGGATATCATGTCAGGACAACTCACCGTCGAGAAAATATAGATTATTTTAAATTGCTCACACCAATCTTAATAAGCCTGATTCGGCATCGCGATGGCATTCGTGCCTGGGTGAGTGGCACGCCCAGCGATGGGGAAATTCCCACCGTTGTCGATCACCGCTTGGACGAAGTAAGCAGTGCTGTACTGCACGGCAAAGCCCTGCTACTGGAAGACTGGCGGACGCTTGGCAATGCCCGCGATATTGGACCTGTGTGGCCCGCGTTTTGGCGAGTTTTCTGGGCGACTCTTTCAGAGGTCCAGGAATCTGCGCCCGCCGCAATGCCGCAACAGGTCATGCCGCGCGCGAAGCCGATCGCCACAGCGGCCCATCCGCGGGCATTCCGCGGCACAAAATTCCAACCACCGAAGCCGGCGCAGATCGACCTGGACTTGCATGTCTGGATGTCGGATGACCGCCTGCTGGATGGATTCTTTTCGCGACACGACTTCGTCAGACGGCCAGCATTAGGACAAGATGGCCAAGCCTTGCCATCCAGCCTGTTCGAAAATGGCCAACCGACAGTTTCGCAACTAACAGGCCTGCAGGGATGGAGCGGAAGTACGCCCGTCGTTTTCAGACGCCATTTTCTATGGGTATTGCGCAAGGAGTCCGCTGAGAAGAGCCTCGCCTGGTTGAGGTTATGGCGTGCACTAGGCGCGCCGTCGCATGGAGAACTCCTGTCCATTCTGGCGCGCCTGTGCGCTTTGGATAGTGCGGCCCATGGCTGGGCTGAATTGTCACTGAACTTGCCAAAGCCAAGACAGGCCGCTTTCCTCCAGTATCTTCTCCAGCATAAGGCCTATCGCTTGCCGGCCTCCCAATTGAGTGCCGAGCAGCTCAGCGCCGTGAATACACTCAGTAAAGATGATGCGCATTTCCGGATCTACCTCGATACCATGCTCGACAACCTCTCGCGTGGAGTGAGCGCGGCTTACACCCTGATTGGTTGCCAACTGCCTGCCCGGGACAGAAACCCCGATTCCATATACCTTCGCGTCGCGGTTCATGCAGATGAAGTTCCGGTCGCAGACATTGAGCGCATGTTGGCCACTCTTGGCGAGGATGGCATGCATTGGGCACGGAGCGCGTGGAAAAGCTGCGCAACGCAGCCCGGCTTTGCCCGCGTGCTTACGGAAACCCATTGGGAAGTTTTGAGCAGCCAGGAGGCCAATCGCTGGCTGTCGCTATTTACGGTTACGGAGTGGGACTTCGACAACCCGGAGCTGTTCGCCGCTCAATGGCGGGTTCGCCTTGCCATGTTTCCAGCACTCCATCAGCAAATGCTCGCTTTACCTCCGGACCGGCGCGACCGCTTCGCCGCAATGCAAGTTGACTATGTCTGCGGCTGGGACGATCCGGCCACCTTGGAAAGCAGTTGGCCAATTGTCTTGCCACTGCAAGTTCGGCTCTGCGGCCCCCGGTTCCCGGCCAAGGCCACAGGCAACGGCGCTTTGTCGTCAATGGCCGTTCACCTGCGCGGCGCCAGGTTGCACCAGTTTGCCGAAACAGGCGACGATATCTGGCTTACGATCGAGCGCGCCTGCCGCCGCGACAATGTCGCAACGCTGATTCGGCATGGGCTCTATGGATTGACGGAGGCGATGCCGGATTTTGCCCTGCACGCTTTGAGGTTTGCGCCGAAGCCCTTGATGCAGTCCGTCGCCTTGATTGGCTGTCTTGAATACCACTCACGCCGGCGTTTTTTTGCCCAGGCGGCGCGCACGCCGTGGTTTGCCACCGAGTGGGCGGCAATGCCCGCCCTCGCCACTTGCAAAAGCATCCTTGCGCTTTGTGCTGAGTATGGGTTGGACAGCCCGTTGCCACGCCGCCTGCGCGCGCACCTCATGGGAACGGCTCATCTCAATGAGGCGCAACTTGCCCGCCATTGCCGCGTCACCATTGCTCGCTTGCCGTCCGTTCAACTCGCGGCGCTGGAGGCCATGGCCTGGCGGCAGATCGACGGCCCGTTCAACCTGCGTGATCATTCGACAGCCGCGAGTCATGCGGTTCGGCTGCACGCCAGCATTGATGGGGGCAACAAGAAGGCCCTGCGGCGCTTTCTTCAGGGCTACGCCGATGGCGGCATCCATGCTTACCTGGATCATCCGCTGAATCGGGAATGGTACGTTCGCCATCAGCGCGTTGACGCTGCGATATGGAGTACCAATAAACTCCATGAATCCACGGAGAATGGTGCTATCAAGCTCGCAATAGAAACGGACCCACTGGAAATCCTGATGCTGGGCAGCTATGTGGGCAGCTGCCTGGGACTCGGCGGAGTTTGCCAGTATTCTTCGGTGGCTTGCCTGGTCGACGCAAACAAGCAGGTGGTTTACGCTCGAGACGCCTCTGGCCGCGTCGTTGCCCGGCAATTGATTGCCATCGACGAGCGTGAGCGCCTGGTTTGTTTCGAGGTCTATCCCCAATCAGTAAGCGCACAAGTACTGCAGGCATTCCGACGTTTTGACACCGCGCTCGCGCGCTCCCTCGGACTTGATATTTATCGCGACGATGATGAAGCTTATGAGGTAAAGACCATCCTGGCCGTCGAATGGTGGGATGACGGCCAGTGGCATGCAGTCAATTAAGCATCTTCGATAGGCGAGTTTCAAATCAGGCTTCCCCGACAGCGTCCGGCGAAACACGTAGCTGCTTTCTTTTGAATTCCAGGAGAATGCGCTGCCATCGTAAGGATCGCGCAGGCCAGCCCTGCCCAACTTGCCTGTGATCTCTTCAAGGTCCACATTTTGTCCTCGCATTTGGGCGGCTAACGGCGCCAGCCTGCGCCCGCCCTCCAAGTCCGCTATCCTGAAGCCATAAGGCACGAAGGTCTTCACATCCATCAGGTCGACGAGAATACTTCCAACCGGATTATAGATAGCTGCAAGACGCAGCAGATGTCAGTGGAGACGGATGCCTTGGCGGGTCGGATTGCGGGAAATCTTTATGGCAGCAGCATATCACCTTAATAGAGGATCTTGAAATCCGGCTTTCCCTCGAGCGTTCGACTGAACAAGAGGGAACTGTGTTCCGGATCCCAGGCGAATTCCTCGCCATCGTAAGGGTCGCGCAGTTCGCTTGTTCGCACTCCTTCAGCCACCTTATTGCCGTTGGCGCCGCTGCTTCGGAGTTGAGCAGCCAGCAGCGCTACCCTGCGCATTCCTTCCAGATTGACGACCCGGAATCCATACGTGGTGTACGCATCCATACCTTGCATATTGAGCAGGATCCTGCCAACAGGGTTGTAGACGCCAATGTCGGCTGCGGCCTTCTTCTCATTCCCATAGGACGCCAGGAAAGTGGCAGCCGCCTGCGGAATCGCCGCGTAGTCGCGGTCATACAGTTCGACCACACGAAGCATACGATCGGCGTTGGCATTGCTTGTCGCTTGCGGCTGGTATAGGAAACTTCCGAACAGCATTGCCAACACGTTCCCGGAGCGTTCGTCGTCGGGCCGCAAGTCGGAAGATGTCCACTCGTGGGCCATGATCTTCGCCAGTGACCGTTCGCGGTTGGAGAAGGGTTCCCGCCAGCCCTCAGGAATCGCCGTCATCGTCAGCGTCGCCGGGAAACGGCGGACGACAAGATTGCCCATTTCGAAATGCAGTTCAATGCTGCGCGCTGCAAGCATTTTGACGTTAGCGCTGATACTTTCGGCCAGGACCATCCGCCAGAACCGATAGTCCTCTTCCAACATGCGTTTGCAATCGCCTGCATCCGCTTTGACCTCCTGCGACAAGGCCCTGAGATACATCAGGCGCTGAGCCTCAAGGACCTGATTGAATGCGGCACCCTGCAAGCGCGCGTCACCCGGCAAGACTTCGCGCCACTGTTTGAATTCCAGCAGGTGTTCGTAGCGTTCAATCAACTGGGCAGGCTCGCGTCGACCCTGTTTCTCGCCAGGCATTTCGCGGAAGCCGGTCGCCACAGACGTTCCCATTGACTTGCGCATCTGCTCGACGCGGTCGACGCCTTCCGACATCACGTCTGAATTGTCCGGTGCGGAGAAGCCCATTACATACACGTAGGCATTGTCACGATCACCGACGGGCGTAGTGGCAGTTTCAATGCCTTGCAATTTAATGACGGACTCGGACGGGGGTTTGTCTTCGCGATTTATAAAGAACACGAATGCGATCAGCAGGAGGAGCAACGCAAGAAAGCTTGCCACCATCTTTAACAACAACTTCAGCTTTGTCATTCAGATCTACTCCATTGTTTTCGAAGCGCGGCACAAAAAACGGCCCATGCGGGCCGTTTTCCGGGGAACTGCGAAACGTCAGACGAATGCGCCGACCTTCGCGGCCACTGCTTGCTGCACCGAGCGGCTGGTGACAAAGCTGTGTGCGACCTGGATGTCGTTATGGAACCAGCGGTCGCCGTCCAGGCAGGCCGGGATCTGCTTGCGGATTTCGTCGTAGGCAGCCTGCGTGCCCTCGCCCAGCCTGAAGCCTGGCAGCAAATGCTCGGTCATGCTCAGCGCCTGTGCCGCCAGCAGCAACTCCACGCCCACAATGTACTGCGTGTTCTGCACCACGGTGTGTGCCTTGCGCGCGCACCAGGTGGAGTTGGAGATGTGGTCTTCACTGTTGGCTTTCGAGGGAATCGAGTCCACGCTGCCCGGCATCGACAGCGTGCGATTCTCCATTACGAGGGAGCTGAGGGAACATTGCACCACCGGGTAGCCAGTGTTCACGCCACGCAAACCGGACATCAGGTTGCGTGGCAGGCCCCATGACAGCGTCGGGTCGATTAGCCGTGCCACGCGGCGCTCGCAGATGCTGCCAAGATCCGTGATCGCCATGGCCAGCAAATCCATCGCCTGCGCCAGGTACTGGCCGTGGAAGTTACCGCCCGAGATGATCTCGAAGCCGCCACCATCCTTGCCAAAGATCAGCGGATTATCGGTGGCGGAATTGATCTCGTTCCTTACGATGGTGTCAATGTAGTCCAGCGCATCGAACACGGGACCATAGACTTGCGGCGTGCAGCGCAACGAGTACACGTCCTGGATACGCGGGGTATAGGGGATGTCGGTTCGCCGCAGTTCGTCCGGAAATTGCACCGCACGCGCTTCATGGGTGGTGCGGGTAGAACCTTTCAGCAGCTTGCGCACGACGGAGGCGGTCTTGACCTGCCCCGGATGCGGGCGCGCTTGCTGGATGCGGGGGTCGAAAGCCGACATCTCCGCACGCATGGCTTCCAGCGTCAGGCCGAGGGACAGGCAGGCGTCGGTCAGCAGGTCGCGTGCGTCCTTGGCAGCCAGCACGGCCACGGCCAGCGATGCGGTGCAGCCGTTGATCAGGGCCGATGCATCTTTGGCCTTCAGGTCGAACTTCACCGGGCCGACTTCGGCGCGCATAATCGCCTCGGAAGCCGCCATGCGCTGGCCCTTGTACATCACTTCCGCCTCGTCGAAGCCAGCGATGGCCGCAGCCAGGTAGGCCAGCGGCGCCAGGTCGCCGGAGGCGCCGACAGACCCCTTCTGCGGCATGATCGGGTGGATGCCGGCGTTGATGAAGGCCAGCAGGCGGTCCACCACTTCGACGCGCGGCGCCGAGTAGTTGCTGGCGAAGGCGTTGGCGCGCAACAGCATGGTGGCGCGGCTCACTTCTTCCGAAAACGGCTCGCCGATGCCGCCGCTGTGGGCTTTGATCAGCTGCGTCTGGAACAGCTCGATGTGCTCGACTGCGATGCGGGTGTCTTTCAGCAGGCCGACGCCGGTATTGAAGCTGTACATCATCGGCGCTTCGTCGTGCATCCAGGTGGATTCGATGTAGTCGCGGCTTTCCTTCAGCGCGGCGCGCGAGGTGGCGGACAGTTCGACTTTAGCGCCGTCGCGCGCCACGGCCAGCACGTCTTCGGCAGACAGGTTGAAGCCGTCGATAGTTACGTTGTTCATTGCTTTTCCTTTCAGTTCGCGCTGGTCTCAAACCAGGTACCGATAAGCTGACGCTCGTCATCGGTCATGTGGGTCATGTTCGCCAGCGGCATATCCTTGTTCTGCACCGCGCGCTGGTAGATCTTGGCGGCGTGCTGCTTAACCTGGGCCTCGGTATCGAGCATCACGCCGCCCGGGGCTGATGCGAAACCCGCCTGGGTCGGGGTCGCGGAGTGACACGACGCGCAGCGCTGCGTTACGACTTGCTGGACGCTGGACAGGCTGGCCTGGCCGGCCGGGGCAACGGCAACTGCAACGACGGCCTGCGCGGCATGACCATCGCCGTCCAGCGCTGCGGCTGCAGCCGCCGGTGCTGCCACGGCCTTGCGCGGCGCAGGGGCGATTGCCAGCGCCACGCCAGCCAGCAGGATCACGCCGGCAATCGGGAACGCAGGCGACACCTTGCCCGCATGGCGCAGGTTGAAGAAATGACGAATCAGCACGCCCGCAGCCATGATGGCCGCCAGCACCAGCCAGCTGTAGGCGTGGCTGTAGGTCATCGCGTAATGGTTGCTGATCATGATCAGCAACACCGGCAGCGTGAAGTAGTTGTTGTGCACCGAGCGCACCTTGGCACGCTTGCCGTAGATCGGGTCAGGCGACTGGCCCTTGGCCATGGCGTCCACCAGCTTACGCTGGCCAGGAATGATCACGAACAGCACGTTACCGACCATCATGGTGCCGATCATGGCGCCCACATGGATGTAAGCTGCGCGGCCGCTCAGGGTATGCGTCAGCACATAGGCAGCGCCAACGATGAGCGCGAACATTACGGATCCAAGTACCGCAGGCTTCTCGGCCAGTGCGGTCTTGCACAGCGTGTCGTACACCAGCCAGCCGCCGGCGAGCGTGCCCAGGCCGACGGCCACCGCTTGCAGGGAGCTCAGGTCGGCCACGTTCTTATCGATCATCATCGCCGAAGCGTTGAAGTAGTAGACGATGAACAGCATGGCAAATCCACTCAGCCAGGTGGCATAGGCTTCCCACTTGAACCAGTGCAGGTCTTCCGGCAGCTCATCGGGCGCAACCAGGTATTTTTGCGGGTTATAGAAGCCTCCGCCGTGCACCGCCCACAATTCGCCCATCACGCCCTTCCTGGCAAGCGGGCTGCCAGGCTTGGGCGGGCGGATCGAATTGTCCAGCCAGACGAAGTAAAACGAGGCGCCGATCCACGCGATACCGGTGATCAGGTGCAGCCATCGCACGAGCAAGTTAAGCCATTCCACCCCGTAAGGGCCGAATAAAGTCTCCATGATTTTTATCCATTAAGTCCGTTCACCTGCCTCTGGCGGGCACTTCAGATGAACCAAACGGTCGTCATACCGCCGCCGCTACGACCTGCATGGATGGAACGATATCGGTTGCGGGCGCGGGAGACCTTCCAATTCCTATATAACTCGCATAGTCCCAGAGATATAGTTTCGCGGGCCGGAAGGTGCGAACCTCTCATCCATAAATCTAAATAAATAATATTCGGAGACCATGATGTCCAGATTGCCAGAACACTTAGACATCCACCTGATCCGTATTCTGTACCTGCTGCTGGTGGAGAAGAACGTATCGCGCGTGGCGCTTAAACTGAACCAGCCGCAGCCCTCCATTTCCGGCTCACTGCGCAAGCTGCGCGACCTGACCGGCGACCCGCTGCTGGTACGCGGCGGCCGCGGCATGGTGCCGACGCAACACGGTGAGAGTCTGTTGAAGACCGCCAAGCGCATCCTGGATGAAACCGAAAGCCTGTTCAGTCCCAAGACTGCGTTCGTCCCGCAGGACGAGGCGCGCACTTTCCATCTCGCCGCGCCCGACTATATGAACACCCAGTTCTTCACCGAGGTGATTGCCCGCCTGCGCCGCGAATCCCCGCGCAGCCGCCTGGTAATCCACTCGCTGGGCCCGGACATCGATTACGTGCGCCTGCTGTCGGACGGTGACCTGGACCTGGTGGTCGGCAACTGGGACGAACCGCCGCAGCATCTGCACATTTCCAAGCTGTTCGACGACCCGATCGTGTGCCTGATGCGCGCCAACAGCGCCTATGCCCGCCGCACGCCGAAAGACGGCATGACGCCGGAGGAATACCTCACCCTGCCCCATGTCGCGCCGGCCCAGATCCTGCCTGGCTACCACGGCAACATCGATTCCTTCCTCGAAGAGCGCGATATGGAGCGCAATATTGTGGTGGAATCGGCACACTTCCGCATGTTGCCCTACATCGTGCAGCAGACCGATTTAGTTTTGACGAGTGGCAAACAATTCGCCAATTTCTACGAAAACCTGCTGGGCCTGAAGTCCTACAAAGTACCGCTGGACTTCCCGCCGCTGAGCTTTTACCAGCTATGGCACGAGCGCGCCCACCACGCCACCGAACATAAATGGCTGCGCGCCCAGGTCAGCGCCGCCGCCCGCCTGCTGGTGAAATAGAACAGCACCGGATAGCCGCTATCGGCCCAGCGTTATATCTCGCGCCTGCCGGGCCCCTATTATCAATTCGCCATTCCCCCAGAACACCTTACTTGGAGCGGGCCGTCGCCAGTCGGCGCCCCGAAGCACGATGACGAGCCTGAAGCGACTGAACACCTGCGACGCAGGGACTTTTACCGAGATCCTGCATGGCCTGTACGAGCATTCCCCGTGGATTCCCCAGCGCGCCGCCGCACAGCGCCCTTTCCGTACCATCGACGAGCTGAAACTGGGCCTGCAGAAGGTCGTAGCGGAAGCCGGCAAAGAGGAACAACTGGGCCTGATCCGCGCCCACCCGGAACTGGCCGGTAAAGCCGCCGTTGCTGGCGAACTGACGCCGGAGTCCACCGGCGAACAGGCCAAGGCCGGCCTGAACTTGTGCAGCAAGGAAGAATTCGCAGCGCTGCAGGAACTCAACAGTGCCTATAACGGCAAATTCGGCTTCCCCTTCATCCTGGCGGTCAAGGGCGGCGACGGCAAAGGCCTGTCGCGGCAGGCCATCATTGCCGCCTTCCGCCGCCGCCTGCGCAACCAGGCCGACGACGAACTGCGCGAGGCACTGCGCCAGATCCACCGCATCGCCGAGATGCGCCTGAACGCGCTGCTTTCCTACGTGCCTCACATGGGCCGCGACATCATTGAATGGGCCGAGGAAATCGGCGCCATCAGCGAGGACGAACAAGGCCTGACCTGCACCTACATGACGCCGACCCACCGCCGCACCGCTAACCAGTTGGCGAAGTGGATGCGCGAAGCCGGCATGCACGTCCATATCGACGCGGTGGGCAACGTGGTGGGCCGCTACCTGTCCACCGATCCGCAGGCACGCACGCTGCTCACCGGCTCGCACTACGACACGGTGCGCAACGGCGGCAAGTACGACGGCCGCCAGGGCATCCTGACCGCCATCGCGGTGGTCAAGCACCTGTATGAAACCGGCGAGACCCTGCCCTTCCACCTCGAGGTAATCGGCTTCGCGGAAGAAGAAGGCGTCCGCTTCAAGAGCACCTTCCTCGGCAGCAGCGCCGTGATCGGCCAGTTCGATCCCAAGCTGCTGGACTTGCGCGACCGCGATGGCCAGCTGCTGCGCGACGTACTGACCGACGCCGACCATGACGTCAATGCGATTGCCGATATCGCCCGCGATCCGGCTGACCTGCTCGGCTTCGTCGAAGTCCATATCGAACAAGGCCCGGTATTGCTCGAGCGCGGCCTGCCGGTCGGCGTGGTGACCTCCATCGCCGGCAGCAAGCGTTACCTGGTGGAGCTGAAAGGCGTTGCCAGCCACGCCGGCACTACGCCTATGCCAATGCGCAAGGACGCCGCCACGGCCGCTGCCGAAATCATCCTGTACGTGGAACAGCGCTGCGCCCAGGACCAGGATTCCGCCCTGGTCGGCACGGTGGGCCAGTTGCAGGTGCCAAACGGCTCGACCAATGTCATTCCAGGCGCCTGCACCCTGTCGCTCGATATCCGCGCGGCCAACAATGCCGCGCGCGATGCCGCAGTGGCCGACATCCTCGCCCACATCGAAAAAGTGTGCGAAAAGCGCCACATCTCAGTGCAGGTCGAACAAACAGTCGCCGCCGACTGCGCCCCTTGCGCGCCGCGCCTGATGCAGCAGCTGGCTGCCGCGGTGGAGCGGAATGGCATCCCAGCCTTCCAACTCGCCTCCGGTGCCGGACACGACGCCATGCTGATGGCGCGCCTCACAGACGTCGCCATGCTGTTCACCCGCTGCGGCAACGGCGGCATCAGCCACAACCCGCTGGAGACCATGACGGACGACGACGCCGACCTGTCGGCCCGCATCCTGCTCAGCTTCCTGCGCAACTATAGCTAAACCGAGATAGATGATATGCCACGGCATATAAGCCGAATGGGAGGCCATCAACGATATTGTTAAAACAAAGAGAACGAGGACGCCATATTTGTCCGCCCGGAGAGGCGGAATTTCGGGCGCTAAAAACTAAACGGAGACACCAAAATGCAATTCCTGGAACAATATTTCAAGCTCAGTGCGCATGGCACCGACGTGCGCACCGAGGTGCTGGCCGGTATTACCACCTTCCTGACGATGGCGTACATCATTTTCGTCAACCCATCCATCCTCGGCGACGCCGGCATGCCGAAAGACTCGGTCTTTGTGGCCACGTGCGTGGCGGCGGCCGTCGGCACCCTGATCATGGGCCTGTATGCCAACTTCCCTATCGGCCTGGCGCCGGGCATGGGCCTGAACGCCTATTTCGCCTACGGCGTGGTGGCAGGCATGGGGTTCCCATGGCAAGCCGCCCTGGGCGCGGTATTCATCTCCGGCTGCTGCTTCATGATCGTCAGCCTGCTGCGCATCCGTGAAAAAATCATGAATGCGATTCCGGCCTCGCTGCGTATCGCGATTCCGGCCGGTGTCGGCCTGTTCCTGGCGCTGATCTCGCTGAAGAACGCGGGCATCGTGGTCTCCAGCCCTGCCACCTTCGTCACCATGGGCGACCTGCATAAGCCAGCTCCCGTGCTGGCCATCGTCGGTTTCCTGGTCATCGTCGCGCTGGACCGCCTGAAGGTCACCGGCGCCCTGCTGATCGGCATCATGGCCGTGACCGTGCTGAGCTTCTTCTTTGGTGGTAACGCCTTCCACGGCATCGTGTCGGCGCCGCCTTCGATTTCCCCGACCGCTTTCGAACTGGACATCATGGGCGCCATCTCGCACGGCCTGTTCAACGTGGTGCTGGTGTTCTTCCTGGTTGAACTGTTCGACGCCACCGGCACCCTGATGGGCGTAGCCCAGCGTGCCGGCCTGATGAAAGACGGCAAACTGCCGGCCAATATGAACAAGGCCCTGCTGGCCGACTCCGGCGCCATCATCGCCGGCGCCGTGATGGGCACCTCGAGCACCACCGCCTTCATCGAAAGCGCTGCCGGTGTGCAGGCAGGCGGCCGCACCGGCCTGACCGCCGTCATCGTGGCACTGCTGTTCCTTGCCGCCCTGTTCATCGCGCCGCTGGCCGGCGTGGTACCGGCTTACGCCACCGCACCTGCCCTGTTCTTCGTCGCCTGCCTGATGCTGCGCGAAATGTCGGAGATCAACTGGGCCGAGACCACGGAAAGCGTGCCTGCCGTCGTCACCGCGCTGGTCATGCCATTCACCTACTCGATCGCCAACGGCCTGGCGCTGGGGTTCATCAGCTACGCCGCCCTGAAACTGCTCACCGGTAAGTACAAAGAAGTCAGCGCCATGATCTGGTGTGTCGCTGGCGTGTTCCTGTTCAAAACAATCTACATCGCAGGATGAAGCAAGGAGTAGCAAAGATGTCCCAACCGATTCGTTTCTTCTACCAGGGGCGCGTGCAGGAAGTCGATTCCGCCGCCCCGACCCGCACGGTGCTGCAACACCTGCGGGAAGACCTGCACTGCACCGGCACCAAGGAGGGCTGCGCCGAAGGCGACTGCGGCGCCTGCACCGTGGTGATCGGCTCGCTGGTGGACGGCGAACTGGAAATGCGCAACGTGAATTCGTGCATCCAGTTCCTGCCGACGCTGGACGGCAAGGCAGTGTTCACGGTGGAAGACCTGAAACAGCCGGACGGCAGCCTGCATCCGGTGCAGGAAGCCCTGGTGGAATGCCATGGTTCCCAATGCGGTTTCTGCACCCCCGGCTTCGCCATGTCGCTGTGGAGCCTGTACCTGAAGCAGGAGGGGCAGAGCGCGCCGCCATGCCGCAAAACGATCGATGAGACATTATCCGGCAACCTGTGCCGCTGTACCGGTTACCGCCCGATTATTGATGCAGCCGCCCGCATGGGCGAGCTGCCGGCGGTCGGCTTCGACCGCGCAGCATTGAAGGCAGTCCTGCAAGGACTGCAACGAGACACCATGTTCAGCTACACCCACGACGGCCAGACTTTCCACGCACCGCGCACCCTGGCCGAGATGGCAGCCCTGCGGGCCGCCAAGCCGGCCGCCACCATCCTCGCCGGCTCGACCGACGTCGGCCTGTGGGTCACCAAGCAGATGCGCAACCTGGGCGACGTGATCTACACCCGCCAGTTGCATGAACTGCACCGCATCGCTACCGTCGACGGCAAGCTGGAAATCGGCGCCGCCGTATCGCTGGACGATGCCTACCAAGCCGTGCTGGAACTGTATCCGAACGATTCGCTGCACGAACTGTGGCAGCGCTTCGCCTCGCAGCCGATCCGCAGCACCGGCACCTTGGGCGGCAGCGTCGCCAACGGCTCGCCGATCGGCGACTCCGCACCATGGATGATTGTGCTCGGCGCCGAAATCGTACTGCGCTCCGACAAAGGCCAGCGCGTCCTGTTGCTGCAGGACTTCTACCTCGATTACATGAAGAAGGATTGGCAACCGGGCGAATTCGTGGAAGCCGTGCGCATCCCGGCGCCGAAAGCCGGCCAGCAATTCCGCACCTACAAACTGGCCAAGCGCTACGACCAGGATATTTCTGCAGTCTGTGCCGCCTTCTCGCTCGAAGTCGATAGCGGCGTTGTCCGCAACGCCCACATCGCTTACGGCGGCATGGCCGCGACCTCGCGCCGCGCACCGCTGGCCGAAGCTGCCATCAACGGCCAGCCATGGAACGAGGCCACGCTGCGTGCCGGCATGGAAGCGCTGGCAAAAGATTACACCCCGCTGACCGATATGCGCGCCTCCGCCAATTACCGCATGCGCACTGCGCAGAACCTGCTGCGCCGCTTCTGGATGGAGACTCGTCCCGAAGACGCAATACCTGGCACTTACGTCAACGCTTACGCATTCAAGGAAGGAGCCGCTGCATGAACAGCAAGTCCGAACAGTTCATGACGCTCGGCGCCGCCAAAGGCTGGTCTGAAGTGGGCCAGAGCCACCCGCATGAATCGGCTATCCTGCACGTCCTGGGTGAAGCCGTCTACACTGACGACATCCCCGAAGCGCAAGGTACGCTGCACGCCGCACTGGGCCTGTCCACGAAAGCGCATGCCCGCATCGTGTCGCTCAACCTGGAGCCGGTGAAGGCCATGCCGGGCGTGGTGGCCGTGTACACCTGCAAGGACATCCCCGGCACCAATGACTGCGGCCCGATCATCCACGACGACCCTATCCTCGCCGAACAGAAAGTGGAGTACGTCGGCCAGCCAGTCTTCATCGTGGTCGCAGACACGCACGACAACGCGCGCCGCGCCGCGCGCAAGGCCGACATCCAGTATGAAGAGCTGCCAGCCATCCTGACGCCGGAAGCGGCGCGCGATGCCGAATCGTTCGTGGTTCCCCCAATGCGCCTGACGCGCGGCGACGCGCAAGCGGCTTTCGAGCGCTCCCCGAACATCCTGGAAGGCAAGCTGCACGTAGGCGGCCAGGAGCAGTTCTACCTGGAAGGCCAGATCTCGTACGCCGTCCCGAAGGAAGGCAAGGGCATGCATGTCTATTGCTCCACCCAGCACCCGACCGAAATGCAGCACGTGGTATCGCACGCCCTGAACTACCCTTCGCACGCCGTGGTGGTGGAATGCCGGCGCATGGGTGGCGGCTTCGGCGGCAAGGAATCGCAGTCCGCGCTGTGGGCCGCCTGCGCCGCCGTCAGCGCCGCGCGCCTGAAGCGCCCCGTGAAGCTGCGCGCCGACCGCGACGACGACATGATGGTCACCGGCAAGCGCCACTGCTTCTATTACGAGTACGAGATCGGCTACGACCACCAGGGCCTGATCACCGCTGCCAAAGTGCAGATGGTGACCCGCGCCGGCTTCTCTGCCGACCTGTCCGCGCCGGTGGCAACGCGCGCCATCTGCCACTTCGACAACACCTACTACCTGTCGGATGTGGATATCCGCGCCATGGCCGGCAAGACCAACACCCAGTCCAACACCGCGTTCCGCGGCTTCGGCGGCCCGCAAGGCGCCATCGCGATCGAGTACATCATCGACGAGATCGCCCGCAACCTCGGCAAGGACGCACTGGACGTCCGCAAGCTGAACTTCTACGGCCGCAACGACGAAGAAGGCCGCAACGTCACGCAATACGGCCAGAAGGTGGTCGACAACGTGATCCACGAGCTGGTGGCGCAGCTGGAAAGCGACACCAAATACCGCTCCCGCCGTGAGGCTGTACACAAATTCAACGCGAGCAACCCGGTACTGAAGAAAGGCCTGGCCCTGACGCCGGTGAAATTCGGCATCGCCTTCAACGTCACCCACTTCAACCAGGCCGGCGCGCTGGTGCACATCTACGTCGACGGCTCGGTACTGGTGAACCACGGCGGCACTGAAATGGGCCAGGGCA
Organism: Duganella sp. Root198D2; assembly: GCF_001428585.1. Classification (NCBI taxonomy): domain Bacteria; kingdom Pseudomonadati; phylum Pseudomonadota; class Betaproteobacteria; order Burkholderiales; family Oxalobacteraceae; genus Duganella; species Duganella sp. Root198D2. The sequence continues at coordinate 153,304 of NZ_LMIC01000044.1, forward strand.
TCAATACCAAGGTGTGCCTGGTGGTGGCGCATGAACTGGGCATTCCGCTGTCCAGCGTGCGCGCCTCCGCCACCGACACCAGCAAGGTCGCCAACACCTCCGCCACCGCCGCCTCCACCGGCGCCGATTTGAACGGCAAGGCAGCGCAGGACGCCGCCCACACGCTGCGCAGGCGCCTGGTGGAATTCGCCGCGAAATCATTTGGCGTGACAGCCGAAGAAGTCATCCTGGCCAACGGCACCGTATTCGCCGGCGAAACCGTCATTCCGTTCGCCGACCTGGTGCAAAAAGCCTACCTGGCGCGCGTGCAGTTATGGTCCGACGGTTTCTACGCCACGCCGGGCCTGAGCTGGGACCGCGAAACCATGAGCGGCAATCCGTTCGGCTATTACGCCTACGGCGCCTCGGTATCGGAAGTAATCGTCGACACGCTGACCGGCGAATGGAAGCTGCTGAAGGCAGACTGCCTGTACGACGCCGGCAATTCCCTCAACCCCGCCATCGACGTCGGCCAGGTGGAAGGCGCCTTCATGCAGGGCATGGGCTGGCTGACGACCGAAGAGCTATGGTGGAACCAGCAGGGCAAGCTGATGACGCATGCGCCGTCGACTTACAAGATTCCCGGCGTGTCCGACTGCCCTGAAGACTTCAATGTGCGCCTGTTCAGGAACCGCAACCCGTTCGACAGCATCCACCGCTCCAAAGCGGTCGGCGAACCGCCGCTGCTGCTGCCGTTCTCCGTGTTCCTGGCCATTCGCGACGCCGTCGCCTCGGTCGGCAACTATCGCATCAACCCGCCGCTGCGGGCTCCTGCGACCGGTGAAGCAATCCTCGACGCGGTGGACGCTGTTCGCGCGCAGGCATAGGCATGACGCTCGCAAGACGCCTTGCCGCCGAGGCACTGGGCACGGCGCTGCTGCTGGCCGTGGTGGTGGGGTCCGCCACCGCGGCCGACCGGCTGGCCGGCGGCAACGCCGCCATCGCCCTCTTCGCCAATTCGGTCGCAAGCGCCAGCGGCCTGTTGGCGCTGATCCTTGCGTTCAGCACCGTTTCCGGCGCCCATTTCAACCCCGCTGTTACGTTGTCCGAAGCCTGGCAAGGCGGCATGAGGTGGAGCGATACGCTGCCCTATGCAGCGGCACAGGTCTGCGGCGCCTTCGCCGGCGTCGCGGCCGCCCACGCAATGTTTGGCGAGCCGGTCTTCGCCGCAGCTGTCCACGCCAGGACCGGTGCGGCGCAGTGGTGGAGCGAGTTCGTCGCCACCTTCGGCCTGATTCTCGTCATCAGCGGCTGCGCGCGCAGCCGGCCGGCGATCACGCCGTTTGCCGTCGCCGCCTACATCGTCTCAGCGTACTGGTTCACCGCATCGGGCGCGTTCGCCAATCCCGCGCTCACTCTGGCGCGGACCGCGACCAGTACGGTGGCAGGTATTCGGCTGGAAGACGTAACCGGTTACGTCGCCGCCCAAATGCTCGGCGCCATCGCAGCGACAGTACTCATTACATGGCTGCATAGTCCAGCGAAGGTTCCAGCCGAAATGCACCGGGCGTCACACCCTGCCAATCCTTGAAGGCACGGATGAATGAATTGACATCCTGGAAGCCGAGCAGGAACGCGATCTCCCCCTGTGCAATGCCCGGCTTCCGCAGATAGTGCACGGCAAGCTGCCTGCGCGTCGCGTTCAGGATGCCCTTGAATGTAGCCGACTCCTCGCTCAGCTGCCGCTGCAGACTGCGCTTGCTCAGGGCGAGATTCTTCGCCACATCGTCCACCGTGTACTGGCCGGCCGGCAGCCCTTCCAGCAGCACGGCCTTGACCCGTTCGCTCATCGTCGCCGATGCATTCAAGTTACCCAGGCGCTCGCGCAAGCCGGCTTCGAAGAACGTCCACATCGCCTCGTTCGCGGTGAGGAAATGGCGCGCCGCATCCTCCCTGGAGAACGTGACGGTGACCCCATTGCCGGCTCCCGGCATGACACCGAAATACTCCCTGTAATCCTCGGTACGATCCGGCAGCTCCGGCATCGACACTGCGATCGGCACCACGCGATGGCGCGTCGCAAGGCGTACCAACTGGGTCAGGAAGACTGTCTCCGCAGCCGCCATACTGCGCGGGATCGGCCCCGCGTCCGCATAGCACTCCAGCGTCGCCGAGGTGCCGCTGTCCGTGATTTCGACCAGCAAGGCCAGTGGTCCAAACAGCTTCTTGAAGACAGACAAGCGCTGAAAGGCGATATTCAGGTTAGGGCTGCACAAGCTGGCGAAGATCGGCGGATCGAACGCTTCCACCGAGATTGCCTGCCCTATCCGGAGCGGCAGCACCATATCGTCACCTGACGTATCCTCGATCACCTGCCATAGCTGGAAGAACTGCGCCGGCGAAATCGAAGCATCCTGGCGTGCGAACAAGTCCGCAGGAAGGCCCGCAAGGCGCAATACCCGCGCCGGATCGATGCCCATGTCTGCAAGCAGAAGCTTCCAGCCGGGCTGGATGGCGAAATGCGAGGGATGTCTCATGCTTTAAGGTTTAGGAATCAGGCCATTGTCGATCATCTGCTGGAACATATCGCGGATCGACGACTCCAGTGGACGATACACCATGCCCAGTTCGCGCGCACTCTTGCTGCTGTCCGCAAACCACGAAAAGCCCACATTGCGCGACACAAACTTGCGCGTGGTGGATCTATCCACGATCGGCGCGACCAGCCATACCAGCCACTTCGGCAGTGTACGGCGCGGCACAGGGTAGGCAGCAAAATTGGGCAGGAGCGCTTTGGCGATGCCCAGCAGCGAAGTGTTATGGCCAGAGATGATATGGCGGCCCTTCGCCTGCGGCAGGTAGGCGGCGCGCAAATGTGCGTCCGCCAGGTCGCGCACATCCACCGCGCCAAGGCCCAGGTCGGGGACGCCGGATTTCATGCGTCCATCCCCCATCTGGCGCACGATGTTGAAACTCTCCGAAGTGCCGTGCGGGTTCACGCCAGGGCCGATCACCAGGCTTGGATTGAGCACCACCAGTTGCCACGCCGACTGGCGCCTGGCGATTTCCCACGCCTCGCGTTCGGCAACTGCTTTTGAGTAGGAATACGGCGCATGACCGAGGGACGAGCTGCTGTTCCACACCTCCTCGGTAAACACGCCATCCGGGGTCGTATTGATATCGGCATTGTCGCCGTAGATGGCAGCGCAGCTGCTGGTCAGCACCACGCGCTTTACGGAATCGGTGCGGTTCGCCGTTTCGAGGACGTTACGGGTTCCAAGCAGGGCCGGATCGACCAGCTCTTTTTGCGGATCGCGGATATTCAGGGTGAATGGCGACGCGGTGTGGAAGACGATGCCGCAGCCGGCCATGGCGTCGTCGAACGAACCATTATCGAGCAGGTCAGCCTTGAAATAGCGAATGGTGCCCGGCAGCTTCTCAGCCAGTTCATCCAGGTGCCGGATTTTGCTGCGGTCATCGGGATTTCGCACCGCCGCGTGGACGGTAACGCCCTCCTCCAGCAGCCGCTTCACGATCCAGCCTGCGACATAACCGGTGGCACCGGTGACCAGGACGGGCCTGGTTTTATCAACTTCCAACTTGCTCATGTTTGGTTCCTAAATAGTCAGCGATAGGGAGAGCTTATCGCTACCCTGCACCCAGGTCACTAGCAAACCGCGCCAACCCGCACGCAATGCGTGCCGAAAAGTCGGTGCCAGGTCTGTCATTTGGACACGCACGACACACCTTTGACATTTATCAGTACTTTCCACCTCAAAAGAAAACACCCGCTGGCCGATTGCGTCGGAGCGGGTGTTTTGATTTAGATCAAAGGTGCAGGCAGCGTGTCCGAATGACAGACCTGGCACCGAATTTTAGCCACGCTTGCGCCATTCGATCAGCTCGGCAATCGTCAGGATCGGCATGCTGTGCAGCTGGGCAAATCGTTCAATCGCTTCGCCGCGCATCATGGTGCCGTCGGGGTTCATCAGCTCGCACAGCACGGCGGACGGGGACAGGCCTGCCATCCTTGCCAGGTCGACCGAGCCTTCCGTGTGGCCGGCTCGCATCAATACGCCGCCAGGCGTGGCGCGCAGCGGGAAGACGTGGCCGGGACGCACCACGTCTTCCGGACTTGCGCCATGCGCGGCTGCGGCGCGGATCGTCGTGACGCGGTCTGCGGCCGATACACCGGTTGTGACACCATGCCGCGCTTCGATCGATACCGTGAACGGCGTGCCGTACTTGCTGCCATTTTCCGCGGCCATCGGCGGCAATTCGAGTTCGCGCACCTTTTCCGCGGTGAGGCACAGGCACACGATGCCGCTGCATTCGCGGATCATCAGGGCCATGGTTTCAACTGTCAGGCGGTCGGTGGCGACGATCAGGTCGGCCTCGTTCTCACGGTCGAAATCATCCAGCAGGATAACGGGAACACCGGCGCGCATGGCGTCCAGCGCCGCGTGCATGCGGGCTTCGAGGTCGGTACTTTGAAGGATAAATTCAGGGGACAACATAGGAAACGCTCCTCGCTAAAAGTTAACGAAAAACGCTCCAGGGCAAGCGAATAGGCGCGGCTACCCTTACCGCCAAGGCTGGCAGGGAATACGCGCGACAGCGCACATCTTCTTTCATCCGGACTATACCGTCGGCCCTGGAATCTCACCAGGTCTGCTGACCCTGCCCGTTGCTGCCAGGCAGGCGCTCGCGGGCTCGAACGTTGCCGCTCTTACCGCCGGTGGGGAATCGCACCCCGCCCCGAAGACGTAATTATTTTGCCTGCACGGTGCAGGCGGCGGGATTTTAGCAGTGTTTTTGAAAACCGGTAAAGCCGGGTACGGGCAACATCGCACAACCGCAATCCGCAGCCCGGAAACCGTGCCGGGTTTAGCCGACTGTGCCGATGATCGACACTTCGCGATTCTCGGGCACTTCGTTATACGACAGCACATGCAGCCCCGGCGCGAACAAACGGGCGTAACGCGCCAGCAGGGGGCGGATCTGCGGCAGTACCAGCAGCAGCGGCGGTGTGGCCTGCTGCTTCATCTGCTCGCGCGCCACCGGCATATTCACCTGCAGCTGCGCCAGCAAATGCGGGTCGATCGGGTAGTTATCCAGCACCACCTTGCCGGTCTGGCGAGCCTGGTTCAGGGAACCAAGCAGCATGTTTTCCAGTTCGCCGCCCAGGTTAAACGCCAGCATCTCGGTCTTCTGCCCGAACAAGCCGGACACAATCTGGCGCCGCAAGGCGCAACGCACTTCAGCTGCCAGGAGGATCGGGTCTTTGGTAGTTTCCGAGGAATCGAGCAAGGTCGTGGCAATCGGCACGATATCCTTCAGCGATACCGACTCCAGCAGCAAGACGCGGAATACGCGCAGCAATTGGGTATGGGTCAGCGCTTTGTCGAGCGAGCCCGCCAGCTTGGGCGAGAGCGCGGTCAGGCGATCCATCAGCGCGGCCACGTCTTCATGGCGGAACAACTCGGGCAGGTATTCGCGAATCAGTTTCGACACATGGGTGGCGATGGCGCTCGGCGCTTCCACCACCTGGTAACCCAGGCCCAGCGCATGCGCCTTGTCCTTGGTTTCGATCCAGGTCACCGGCATGCCGTAAGCTGGCTCCACGCCAGGGATCCCGTCGATCTGGCCGTACACATTGGGCGAGGGAATGGCCATCAGGCGGTCGGCAAACACTTCGGACAGCGCGATCGTGGAGCCGCCCAGTACCACCGCGTACTGGGTTGGCTTCAGCGCCAGGTCATCGCGCACATTAACCTGGGGCAGCACCATGCCCATCGCTTCGGACAGGCTTTGGCGCACTCCGCGCAGGCGCTTGGTCAGTACTTCGCCATGCGCCTTGTCGATCATGCCCACCAGCTTGTACCCCAGCGAAACCTGCAGCGGCTGCACCACGGGCAGCGATTGCCATTCCAGTTCCGGCACCTTTTCTTCACGCAGCGCCGCTTCGATGGCGGCGATATTGTCGACCACCGGCGCGCCCTGCCGCAGGTACAGGCGCCAACCGACATAGGCCAGCACCGCCGCGAAGGTAAGGAAACTCAGCTTCGGCATGCCCGGCACCAGGCCGAGGATCACCATCACCGCCGCTGCGCTGAACAGCACGTTGGGCGATGCCAGCAGCTGCTGGCCCACCTGGACTTCGAAATCGGCACCTTCGGTCTCCGACACGCGGGTGACGATGATCGCCGCGGCGGCTGACAGCAGCAGCGCCGGGATCTGGGCCACCAGGCCGTCACCGATGGTCAGCAGCGCGTACTGCTTGAACGCGTCGCCGAAGCTCATGTCCTGCATCACGGTACCGATGGCGACGCCGCCGACGATATTGATGATCAGGATCAGGATCGACGCGATCGCGTCGCCGCGCACGAACTTGGCGGCACCGTCCATGGCGCCGTAGAAGTCCGCCTCGGTCGACACTTCCCTGCGGCGCTGGATTGCCTTTTCCTGGTTGATCAAGCCGGCATTCAGGTCGGCGTCGATCGCCATCTGCTTGCCCGGCAAGGCGTCCAGGGTGAAGCGGGCCGATACTTCCGAGATGCGCTCGGCGCCCTTGGTCACCACGGCGAAGTTGATGATCATCAGGATCACGAACACCACCATGCCGACCACGTAGTTGCCGCCGATGACCACCTGGCCGAACGCCTCGATCACCTTACCGGCAGCGTCCGTGCCTTCGTGGCCGTGCAGCAGCACCACGCGGGTCGAGGCCACGTTCAGCGTCAGGCGCAGCAGCGTGGTGGCCAGGATCACCGTCGGGAACACCGAGAAATCCAGCGGCCGCCTGGCGTTCACGCTGACCAGGATCACGATCAGCGCCAGCACGATATTGAAGGTGAACAGGACATCCAGCAGGATAGGCGGCAATGGCAGGATGATCATCGCCAGGATCGCCAGCAGGAAGACCGGCGTGGCGAATTTGTGGCGTCCCGCTTCTGCGAACAAGCCCTTCAGGAAATTCATGTCGTTGCTGCCTCACTCATGGAAGTTGGAACCGGTACCTGCCCCGCTTCCAGCGGATTTGGCTGCGACGGACGGCGCCCCTCACGGAACGCCTTCAACTGCAGCACATAATGCAGGACCATGGAAACAGCCTGGTACAACTGCACGGGAATCTGCTGGTTGACCTGGCTGGTATTGTAAATTGCGCGCGCCAAGGGCGGCAGCGAAAGCACGTCGACCCCGTGCTCCTGCGCCAGGCGCTTGATGTATAGCGCCATTTCATCGACGCCTTTGGCCAGCACGTACGGCGCCTCGGCGCGCTTGTCGTCGTATTTCAGCGCCACCGCGTAATGCTCCGGGTTGACGATCACCACGTCGGCGCCCGGCACGATCTTGCGCGCGGAGCGTTCGGCCATGGCGCGCTGCAACTGGCGGATGCGCTGGCGCACTTCAGGGCGGCCCTCCTGCGTCTTGTATTCTTCCTTCAGCTCCTGCTTGGACATCTTCTGCTGCTCGCTGAAGAAGTAGGCCTGGGCCGGTACGTCGATGATGGCAAAGATGATGAACACGGCCACCATGGCCATGATCCCGTTCAGCATCTGGTTGGCGCCGGAAGTCAGGGCCTCGCTCAGCCCCAGCCCCTGCAGGCGCGTATATTCATTGATGGTGCTGGTGCCGATGTGCACCAGCACCCAGCCCAGCACAGCTGCCTTGCCGATCGAGACCAGCAGCTCAAAACCGTGCTTCTTCGAGAACAGGCGCCCCAGGTTGGTCACCGGGTTGAAGCGCTCGAACTTGGGCTCGAGGTTTTTGCTGCTCATCACCCAGCCGCCCGGCACCATGGCGCCCAGCACGATAGACAGCGGCACCACGAACAGCGGCACCAGCATCTTCACCAGCAGCAGCGCGGAACTGAGCCAGACGGTGCTCATGACGTTGTCCAAAGCGCCCTCGCCTTCCAGTGGCGCAAACGCCTGGTGGAAGATCTCGCGAAAGTCCAGCAAATAGGTCGGCAGCATGTACACGAACAGCTTGAGCGACACCAGGATGCCGATCGCGGTCGCCAGGTCGCGCGAACGCACCACCTGGCCTTCCTGGCGGGATTTCTTCAGCTTCTGCGCTGAAGCCTTCTCTGACTTGTCGCCGCCGCTGTCGTCAGCCATGTGGCACCATCTGTTGCTGGATCATGTCGAGCACGCGCGCCGACATGCGAATGTAATGCTGCGGGATGAAACGCACCACCTGGCCCAGCATCAGCAGGCCGAAAATGGTAATCACCGAAAAGCCCAGCGCAAACAGGTTCAGCGTCGGCGCCACGCGATTCAGGAAACCGAAGCCAAGCTGCACCACCAGCGCCGAAAACACGACCGGTATCGCTAACAGCATGGCGGCCGAAAAGATCCAGGCCACGTTCCAGGCCACCGTCTGCAGCAGCAGCGCCGAATAGCCGCCGCCCAGCGGCCAGGCCTTGAAGCTTTGCCCGATCACGCCCGCCAGCACCAGGTGGCCGTCGATCGAAAAGAAGATCACGATGGCCAACATGGACAGCAGCGCCGACACCACGTCGGACGAAGTGCCGTTCAGCGGGTCGTTCATCACCGCCATCGAAAAGCCGACCTGGCTCGAGACCAGGTAACCAAGAACGCCAATTACCGACATCGAAAAGTGGAACGCCAGCCCGATCGCGCCGCCGATCACCGCCTGCTCCAGCGTGACCGCAATGCCCTGCACCGAAATCGGGTCGATGCCCTGCACCACCTGGCCCTGGGTCAGCGGCAGCAGGATGACCGCCAGCACCAGCGACACCAGCAGCCGCACCGTGACCGGCACCATCATCTCGCCCAGCACCGGCGCCGCGCTCAGCATGGCCATGCAGCGCACGAAGGGCCACCAGATTGCCGTCAGCCACACCAGCAGGTTTGCCAGGACCTGTTCCATGGCTCGCTACCCGACCAGTGTTGCCGCGCGCTGGAAAATCGAGACGCAATAATCCATCAGGTAGCTGGACATCCAGCGCCCGGTCAGGACAATGGCCAGCAGCGTGACCAGCAGGCGCGGCAGGAAGCTCAGCGTCTGCTCGTTGATTTGCGTCGCGGCCTGCACCAGCGCCACCAGCAAGCCCGCCACCAGCCCTGGCACCACCAGCACCATGACCATGATCATTACGATATGCAGGGCCTCGACGATCAGGTCGACGGCCACGTCGGGCGTCAGCATCGCATCACCTAATAGGCCTGTATGCTCGTCACGAGCGTATTGACAGTCAATGTCCAGCCGTCCACCAGCACGAACAGCAGCAATTTGAACGGCAGCGAAATCACCAGCGGCGACAGCATCATCATACCCATTGCCATCAGCACCGACGATACCACCAGGTCGATGATCAGGAAGGGAATGAACAGCAGGCAGCCGATCTGGAATGCGGTCTTCAATTCGGAAAGCACGAACGCCGCCAGCTTGACGGTGAAAGCATGGCCGGCCGGATCGGTAATTGCGTCCTCACCTGCCAGGTGGGCGATCTGCTTGAGCGATGCCTTGCTGGTCTGGGCCAGCATGAAGCGCGAAATCGGCTTCTCGGCAATCTTCAGCGCATCCTGCAGGCCGATCTTGTCCTGGTCGTAAGGCAGGAACGCGTCGCGCCACACGGCGTCGCCGATCGGCTTCATGACCAGCAGGGTCAGGATCAGGGCTACGCCGGTGATGATACGGTTGGGCAAGCCTTGCTGCAGGCCCAGGGCCTGGCGCAGCAGCGACAGCACGATGACGAAACGGGTAAAGCTGGTCATCATCATCACCATGATGGGCAGCAAGCCCAGCAGGGTCATGATAACCAGGATCTGCATCTTGACCGACAGCTCGGTCTTCGCGCCGGGGACTACGCCACCCAGCAAGTCCTGCGCCCACGCGGGCGCGCAGGCACATAACAGCACTGCCCCGGCCGCGAGGCCAGGCACCAGGCGGCGCACGGTCATGGCGCCATCATGTCGAGGTTCAACCCGTCCAGATCGATAACCTTCAAGCCGTAATTTTCACCGGCCACCACCACCTCGGCGCGGCCGATTGCGGTGCCGTTGACCTTGATGGTCAGCGGTTCGCCGGCCAGCATGTCAAGCTCCACCACGCTGTCCGGGCCGATCTGCATCAGGTCTTGCAGCGACAGGCGCGCCGAGCCTACTTCCAGCGTCAGCGTGACGGGAATCTTGCGCATCATGGCCGGCAGGTCGCGCCGGCCGGCACGCGGTGCCGGCACGTCGCCCAGATCCTGCGCCACCTGGTCGATGATCATTTCTTCCGACATATCGTCCAGCATGGAGTCGTTGGAACCGTTCGGGTTATTCATCATGGTCATTCGATATCTTCAAAAGAGGTTAAGCAGAGTTTGCCCTTGTGCTCAGTTACCGCGGCTGTAAACAGGCGGGATTCTTCAAGCATAACGTCTGCCCTGTGCAGGCTGACCGGGATGACATCGCCCACACGCAAGTCGAACATGGCGCCCAGCGTGGTTTCCTTGGAAACCAGCCGGCCGCTCAGGCCAACCTGGAGCCGCGCCGCCAGCGGCCCTGGATTCTTGCTGCCCTTCTTGCCGGCATCGCGCTCGGGCATCAGGCCGCCCAGCACATTGCCCATGACCTGCTTGTCGAGTGCAAACCAGGCCTTGCCCTGCAGCTCGCCATCGCTCAGCGAAACGGTGACCACCCAGCTTCCCTTGCCGGGCTGGGTGGCGCTGTTGGCTTTGATGCTTTCTTCTTCGCCAAGTTCGCGGCCGCCGGCGGGCAGGTTACTTTCAATCCGCGCGGCCAGGATGCTGACCAGTTGTTGCCCGAGAACCACAGCCAGGCGCTCTTCGGTAGCGGTAACTCGAACTGCCTGTTCGTCAACATTGGCATCGGCGCGGGTGGCGCGCCCATAACGGTAATTCAATACCCCGAGCAGGATTTTACGCTCCAGCGCGAAAGCGAGTTGTCCGGAAGGCGCGGCAAAACCGAGCCAGCGCTGGCGCGCTTCGCTGCCTTCAAGGCGGCTGAAGGCAACATCGTCCACCTGGAATGTGCCCCAATAGCGGCGATGTACGTTCAGGCGCATGGCCTGGGCCAGGTCTTCGCGCAGCTGCGCGGCAAACTCAGGCAGCCGGTGCACCGGCCGCCCCAGCAAGCAAGGGTCAAGTACTTCGTATCGCACTGTGCTTTGAGAGGTAGTCATATTGGCCATCCGTCTGCTGCAATCCTATCGCAAAGTTATACGCTCAGGATGATCTTGGAAGCGTAGAATAACTCAAATCCCTCAGTATTGCCATGAATCAAGTACCCCGTTGGTCAAAAAGTCTTTACATAAAAGTTTCCAAACGGTAAGCTTAATTATTGCAAGGTAACATCAGTTGGTTGCAAAAACGATCCTTAGTGCATGATTTATAAGATGTTTTGCAATTTGTAAGCGGTTGTTACGATCCCGAAATCGGGTTACTATGCATGTTCCCGTACGGCACCATTTAACATTTAGTCCAGCTTGTTGGTTAGTAACTGGAAGTTAATCTTGTTGTTGTATTGGTAACGACAGTGCGCCGCCTCGGCGCACCCAACCTGAGGTGATTTATGGCAAATGAATTCGCTGGCCTGATCAAGGCCGACCTGGCATCCCTGAATAACGCGGCCGCCGAGCTCGCGCAGCACGCCAACCTCATTGCGCCTGCCGCCCAGTTCAATGCGGCGCAGCCTGGCGCCACCTTTTCCTTTGCCCAAACGATGCAGGACGCCGTTGCCGGCGTCAATGCGCAAGACCTCGATGCCGGTCAAAAAATGGCCGATGTCGATGCCGGCCGCAGCGACGACCTGGTGGGCGCCATGCTGGCCAGCCAGGAGGCCAGCCTGTCGTTCCAGATGCTGATGCAGGTGCGCAACAAGGTAATGGGTGCGGTCGATGAATTGATCAAGCTTCCGCTGTAAGCTGTTGTTTCCGCCTTCCCTCTCGAAAGACCTGACGTGATTGCTAACCTCAAGTCCGCCCTCGGACGCTGGCGCGGCGCTGCGGCACCAACCATGCCGCCTGCTGTCCTGAAGAACCTGTATCCCATGCTGCTGCTGGCCGTCGGCGTCACCGCGCTGGTGCTGATGGTCCTGTGGAAGGACCAGAGCGGCTACAAGCCCATCTTCGGCCAGCGCGAAAAAGTCGCAACGGCCGACATGATGAGCGTGCTCGACACGGAAAAAATTTCCTACCGCATTCATCCGGAAACCGGCCAGGTGCTGGTACCGGAGGGCAAGCTGGGCCAGGTGCGCATGCTGCTTGCGGCCAAGGGCGTGACCGCGCAATTGCCGGCCGGCCTGGAATTGATGGACAAGAGCGACCCGCTGGGCGTCTCGCAATTCGTGCAGGACGTACGCTTCCGCCGCGGCCTGGAAGGCGAGCTGGCGCAATCGATCATGACGCTCGATGCGATTGCGCATGCGCGCGTGCACCTGTCGATCGCCAAGTCGACCTCCTTCGTCGCGAGCGATGGCGAAAAGTCGTCGGCTTCTGTAGTTATCGCTACCAAAGCAGGACGCACGCTGGCGCCTGAACACATCGCCGCCATCGTCAACATGGTGGCCGGCAGCGTTGCCTCGCTCAACCCGGCGCGCGTGAGCCTGGTGGACCAGTCCGGCAACCTGCTGTCTTCGCACGTCGACCTGAGCGAAGCGTTCGACGCATCGACTTCCAGCAACGAGAACGCCAAGCGGCAGCAGGACGAAATCCGCAGCAACATCAAAGGCCTGCTGGGCCCGATCGTCGGCGACAGCAATTTCCGGGTCAGCGTGACGGCCGATGTCGACAACGACAAGGTCGAAGAAACCGTTGAAAAATATGGCGCCGATCCCAAGGTAACCAGCGAGGCCATGCGCGAGGAGCAGGACCGCAACCGCATCGCGATGGGCGTGCCGGGCACCCTGTCCAACCGTCCGCCGCAACAGCAGGCGGCCGATGCCGCGGCGGCCCAAGGCGGCGCTGCGGCGCCGGGCCAGGCCCCGGAAGGCACGGCGCGCAAGAACGCCACCACGCGCCAGTACGCTTACGACCGCAGCATCACCCAGACCAGGCGCGCCCGCGGCCGCCTGGTGCGGCAGAACGTGGCGGTGGTGCTGGCGCAAGCTGCAGCCCCGTTCCCCAAGACTGGCTGGAGCGCGCCCGAAATCGCCAACATCGACAAGGTGCTGCGCAGCGGCCTGGGCATCAACGAAGAGCGCGGCGACAAGCTGGTGGTCAGCGCCATGAATTTCCCGGCCAGGACGGCCGAGCTGCCGTGGTGGCAGGAACGCGATACGGTGGTCGACTCCGCCAACTGGCTCGGTTATGCGGTGGCACTGCTGCTGGCTTACCTGCTGCTGGCGCGTCCGCTGCTGCGCCTGCTGACCGCGCGCTTTGCGCCCGCCGCGCCGGCCCAGGCAGGCAAGCCGGCGCTGGCAGGCGCTGCCGCACGCCAGGCCGAAGCAACGCCGGTGCCGGGCACTGGCGGCGCCGTGCCGGGCGCCGCTGCGCCGGCAGCTGCACTAGGCTCTCCGGAAGCGCCGCCAGCTGCCGCCGCCAAGCCGGGCGCGCTGGAAGGCAGCCAGATGCCGGTGGTGCCGCTGCTGGAAAACTACGATTTGCCGCCGGCCGGTTCGCCGGTGGACGTGATGGTGGACCACCTCAAGGTACTGGCGGAGAAAGAGCCGGAGCGCGTAGCCGAAGTCGTCAAACAATGGATGCAGAAAAATGGCCGACATCAACAATAACCTGGACCAGGAACAGGGCTTGAGCCCGGTCGAGCAAGCCGCCATCGTGCTGCTGTCGATCGGCGAAGAACCGGCTGCCGCCGTGCTGCGCTGCCTGTCGCGCGAAGAACTGCTGGAAGTGACCCAGGTCATGTCGCGCATGAGCGGCATCAAGGTGGAAGAAGTGAAGACTGCGATGCAGACCTTCTTCGACGATTACCGCCAGCAATCGGGCGTGCACGGCGCCTCGCGCTCCTTCCTCAAGCGCTCGCTCGACCTGGCGCTGGGCGGCGATATCGCAAACACCGTGCTCAACAGCATTTACGGCGACGAGCTGCGGCCGAAGATGGCGCGCCTGCAGTGGGCGTCGCCCAAATGGCTGGCCGACTATATCGCCAACGAGCACGTGCAGATGCAGGCGGTGTTCCTGGCCTTCCTGCCGCCGGCGCTGGCCGGCCAGATCCTCGACGCGCTGCCGCTGGAGGGGCGCGACCTGGTGCTGCTGAACATGGCGCGCCTGGACGAGATCGACCGCGACCTGCTGCTGGAACTCGATGAGCTGGTGAACCGCTGCCTGTCCTCGTTCGACTCGCAGTCGACCAGCGTGGAAGGGGTGCGCCAGGTGGCTGAGATCCTGAACCGACTGCCCAGCAACCGGGCCCAGATCGTCGAACTGCTGCGCGCCCACGATCCGGAGGTGGTGCAGCAGATCGAGATGCAGATGTACGACTTCCTGATCCTGTCGACCCAGACCGAAGTCACCCTCACCCGCATCATCGAAGAAGTGCCGCTCGAGCAGTGGGCCATCGCGCTCAAGGGCGCCGAGCAGGCGATCCGCGACGCGGTGCTGAAGACCATGCCGAAACGCCAGGCGCAGGCCTTCGAGGACATGATGCGGCGCGCCGGTCCGGTGCCGATGTCGCGCATCGAAGCGACGCGCCAGGAAATCATGGCCACCGTCAAAGCGCTGGCCGATGCCGGCGAAGTCGAAGTGCAGCTGTTCGCCGAGACGGTGGTGGAATGATGAAACAGTTCCGCCCCTACCGCTTCCCGCCCTTGCAGCAGTACGTGCATTCGCACGGCGCCAACGGCCAGCGCGTTACCGGGCAGGGCCACATGGCCGACGCCGCCCAGTGGCAGGCTTCGGTCAGCGAAGGCTTCGAGCAGGGCCAGCGCGACGGTTATGAAATCGGCTTGCAGCGCGGCCAGGAGGACGGCTTCGAAGCCGGCCGCCAGCAGGGCGTTGAACTGGGCCGTGAAGAAGGCCGCCAGGAAACCCTGGTCGGCTTCGACCACCTGGCGCGCCCGGTCGACGGCATGCTGAAATCGCTGAAGAAGCTGCGCACCGACTACCGCGCGGCGCAGCGCAAGGAAGTGGTGGACCTGGTGGCAAAAGTGGCGCGCAACGTGATCCGCGCCGAACTGGCGCTGCAGCCGGTGCAGATCATGGCCCTGGTCGACGAGACCCTGGCCTCGATGCCGCCGACGCGCGACGAGATCGATGTCTTCCTCAACCCGGAAGAAGTCAAGCGCATCATGGAAGTCGATCCCAAGCGCGCCAAGCGCTGGAACCTGATCGGCGACGCCCGCCTCGACCTTGGCGAATGCCGCATCCGTGCCGGCGACAGCGAAGTCGATGCCGGCTGCCATCAGCGTCTTGCTGCTGTCATGGAACAGGTCGATAATCAGTTGCAGGCCGCCGATGGCGGTGACGACGCCGAGAGTGAAGAATGATTGCCGACGCACTGCGCAAACTGGAACTCGATGACGTACCGCTGGCCACCCCGACCGGGCGGCTGGTGGGCGCATCCGGCCTGCTGCTGGAGGCCACGGGTTGCAAGCTGCATACCGGCCAGCGTTGCCAGATCGAGACAGTCGATGGCGAATGGCTCGACGCGCAAGTGGTGGGCTTCCGCGAAAAGCTGACTTTCCTGATGCCGTTCAAGAAAGCGGCCGGCTTGACCACCGGCGCGCGCGTGCTGCCGTCGGCCGAAAAGTCGAGCCTGCAGATCGGCGACAGCTGGCTGGGACGCATGGTGAATGGCATCGGCGAAGCCATCGATGGCCTGGGCAAGCTGGGCGGCGATTACCCGCTCGACACCCAGCCGCCGCGCATCAACCCGCTCAAGAAGCAACCGGTGGTCGATGCCCTCGACGTCGGCGTACGCGCCATCAATTCCATGTTGACGCTGGGCAAGGGCCAGCGCGTCGGCCTGATGGCCGGCTCCGGCGTTGGCAAGTCCGTGCTGCTGGGCCTGATCACGCGCCAGACCGTGGCCGACGTGGTCGTGGTCGGACTGATCGGCGAACGTTCGCGCGAAGTGCGCGAGTTCATCGAAATGTCGCTGGGACCGGAAGGCTTGAAGAAGGCCGTGCTGGTGATCGCGCCGGCCGATGAGTCGCCGCTGATGCGCATCATGGCCACCGAACTGTGCCATTCGATCGCGGCCCATTACCGCGACCAGGGCAAGAACGTGCTGCTGCTGGTGGACTCGCTGACCCGCTATGCGATGGCGCTGCGCGAAGTGGCGCTGGCACTGGGCGAACCGCCGGCCACCAAAGGCTATCCGCCATCGGTGTTTTCCGCCCTGCCCCAGCTGGTCGAATCGGCCGGCAATGGCGAGAATCCTTACGGCAGCATGAGTGCGATCTACACCGTGCTGGCCGAAGGCGACGACCAGCAGGACCCGGTGGTCGACACCGCGCGTGCGATCCTGGACGGCCACATCGTGCTGACGCGCGAACTGGCCGAACGCGGCCACTACCCGGCGATCAATATTGCCGCTTCGATCAGCCGCTGCATGAACCACGTGATCACGCGCGAGCACATGCTGGCATCGCGCGCCTTGAAAGCCTCGATGGCGCGCCACGAAAGGGTGCGCGACCTGATCCCGCTGGGCGCCTACGTGCCCGGCGCCGACCCGGTCACCGACAAGGCAGTCAACCTGCATCCGCATATCGAAGAATTCCTGTGCCAGGGAACCAAGGAACCGGCCCCCTACGCCAATTGCATAGACCAACTTGAAAGGTTGATGGCATGACGACTACCACGATTCGCAGCCTGTCGACCCTGGTCGACATGCGCAGCAACGAAGTCGACAAACTGCAGTCGGAAATGGCCGCCAAGGAAAGCGTGCGCGAGCGCTACCAGAAGACCCTCGACAAGCTGACCAGCCTGTACGAGAGCAGCGGCCCGTCCGGCCGGCTGCCGATGGCCCTGGCGCTCAATTGCGGCGACTACAAGCAGGGCGTGATGGCCATGGCCGACAGCCAGCGCCTCAACCTGCACATGCATGAAGCCGACATGGCCGTGTCGCAGCGCGCCCTGACCGCCGCCTTCGTCAAGCGCGAGGTGCTGGGCCAGGTGCTGGAGCGCCACCAGGATGCGGCAGCCACGGCGCAGCGGGCGCAAGAGCGCAAGCGGCATGACGAACTGGCAACCCAACTGTGGTACCGCGGACATAAATGAAAGGCTGAACCGAATATTTCATGAAGTCATTACTTTGGTCGCCTCTTACCTTGGTACACTTCATTTTAATTTCTTCGGAGCATGAGAAATGGCAACTTCCGTCCCCACCTACGATCCCAAGACCACGGCCGCCCAACTGGCGCAGATGTATATCCAGGGCCGCCAGTCGATGCTCGACAGCCAGTCCGCCAGCGCGACGGCGATCGACAAGGCGCTGAGCAAACTCAGCTCGGCCCTGGGCACCTTCCGCAGCGCCCTGTCGGGCACCACCGCGTCCGGCTCGGTTGTGGCCAATAAAGCAAGCTTCAGCTCCGATGTCGGCACTGCCACCGCGAATGCCTCGGCTGTTGCCGGCAACTACCAGTTCTACGTCGAACAGCTGGCCACCGTGGGCCAGGTCTCGTACAGCGGCATGACCGATTCCGGCGTGACCGGCGCGGGAGCCGGTAGCCTGGCCGTGAAACTGGCCGACGGCAGCAGCTTCACCGTCAGCCTGGCCAATGGCGACAAGGACCTGAACAACGCGCTGAGCGCGAAAGAGATTGCCGCTGCCATCAATATGGAGGCGACCAACAACTCGCGCGTGACCGCCTCCACCCTGACCGTCAACGGCCAGACCCGCCTGGTGCTGACCTCGAACGTGACTGGCCAGGCCAATGGCGTGGCCGGCATCGACACCACCGGCCTGGGCGACCCGGCGCTGCAGGCCCAGCTGGCCGATGCCAACCGCGTACTGCAGAACGGCAGCGATGCCGTGGTCTGGGTCGGCGCCCCGGGCGGCGATCCGAGCAACAAGATCACGCAAGCCTCGAACACCTTCAACGTGGTCGATGGCGTCGCGATGACATTTACCAAAGCCCAGACCGGCGGCGTGCCGGTGACGCTGAGCGTGGCGCGCGACAGCAGCGCCACCGCCACCAATGTGCAGAATTTTGTCGACCAGTGGAACAAGATGCTGGCCTCGATCGGCGAACTGACGGCCGCCGGCAACGTCGCCAAGGGCACGGCCAGCGGCATCTATGCCTCCGACGCCGGCCTCGCTACGCTGAAATCGCGCATGCAATCGCTGCTGCGCACTGCGGTCGGCGGCGTCAGCCTGGTCAACTATGGCGTCAGCGCCCAGCGCGACGGCACCCTGGCGCTGGACAAGACGCGCCTGGAGAAGACCCTGGCCACCAACCCGACCGGCCTGGACGCGATCCTGGGCAAGACCGGCACCATGCCAAGCGGCGTGCTGGGCAACCTCGACACCCTGGTCAGCAGCTGGACCAAGGCCGGTACCGGGCAGCTTGCCACGCGCAAGGATGCCAACACCAAACTGCAGTCCCAGCTGGTGGCCCGCCAGGCCGTGCTGGAAACCCAATATGACAACGCCTACAAGCGCTACCTGAACCAGTTCACCCAGCTGCAATCCCTGCAGTCCCAGATGAGCGGAACCAGCAGCATGTTTGAAGCGATGTTCAGCAACTCCGATTCCTGAAAGCCCTGAACAATGGATCATGACGCCTACGGCAGCTATCACGCCACCAACCTGGAAGCACAGACGGCCCGCGCCACGCCGATCGAACTGGTGCTGGTGCTGACCGACGGCCTGCTGGAAGAGCTGGCCCGGGCGCGCGCCCACATCCTTGGCAAGCGCTACGAACAAAAGGCGGTCAGCCTCGACAAGTGCACCGAAATCATCAACGGCCTGGCCAGTTCGCTTGACTTCGAGCAGGGTGGCGAGGTGGTGGCCAACCTGGGCCGCCTGTACGATTATTGCGCTGCCCGCCTGTACCGCGCCGGCGTCGACATGGACCCTGCCGTCATCGACGAAGTGGTGGGCTTGCTGACCACGATCCGCGCCGGCTGGCAGGGAGTGCAAGACAAACATGGATAGGCAACAGGCGCTGCTGCAACTCGCGCAGCAGCTGAGCGCCGCCACTGCCGCCAGCGACTGGACGGCACTGGCGGCGATGAATACTTTGATGGCCGCCACCCTGCCGGCGCTGGCAGCGCAGGGGGCGTGGACGGCGCCCGAGCGTGCAGCGCTGGCGGCGCTGCATGATTTGCACGTCGCGGCAGTGGCAAAAGTCGATGGCGCCGCCATCGAGACCGGCCAGCACCTGAGCGATATGACCAACAACAGAGAGGGCTGGCTCGCCTATGCCCTCGACAGCGATAGCGCTGCAACCGGAACCTGAGCATGATCAACCTGCCTGCGGCGCCTGCCGCCCCCGCCCAACCTGCAGCCGGCAACGCCGGCCTGCCGCCTCCGGCCGCGAATGGCGCCGCGGTGGCCGATGCCGCCCGTCCCGCTGCCACGGCGGACAGCGCCGCCCCGGCCAGCGGCCTGGCCGCTGCCTTGCAGGAGGTCGGCGTTGCCATCGTGCCGGCGCCGTTCGGGGCCCTGCTGGGCGCCATGACCGGCAGCGCCAGCGACGAAGCAGGCGCGCCAGCCCAGGCCGACGACAAGCTGGCTGCTGCGCAAGCTGTGGCAACCATGCTGCCTGCCATGGGCAGCCTGCCACTGGCCGGCGGCACGCCGGGCGCCACGCCGCACAGCGTGGCCGCGGTGGCCGCGGCCCTGACTGCGCCGGCCGCCAAAGCCCCGGCCAGCGACAGCGCCTTGCTGCTGCGCCAGCAGGCCCAGGCCAGCGCCCTGACCGCCCGTGAAGCCGGTGCCGGCGCCCGGGCCGAAGCGGCCAAAGCGCCGCAAACGAGCCTGCTCGATGCCCGTGCCGCCATGTTGGCCGTGGCCAGCCGCGCGGCAGCCCCGGCAACGCCGGCGGCCAGCCCTGCGCCAGGCCCACGCAGCAGCAGCGAAGCCCTGACGGCCGCCCTCGGTGCCCTGCAGGGCCAGGCCGCCGACAGCACGGCCGCCCCGCTGGCGGCCAAGGACAGCGCCAGCCTGCTGGCCGACAGCCAGCACCAGCCAGCCGATGCCGGCGCCCTGCCTGGTTTTCGCAGCGTGCTGGCCAATGCCGCAGCCGGCGCCCAGGCTTCCGATACGCTGCAACTGAGCGGCAGCCCGGAGCAATGGCAGCAGCCGCTGCGCGCCGCCCTCGGCGACCGCCTGCAATTGCAACTGGCGCGCAACGATGAGCGCGCCGTGATCCGCCTTGAACCGCCCAATATGGGCAGCGTGGAAATTTCCGTGCGCCACAGCGGCGGCACGCTGCAGGTGAATATTGCCGCCAGCCACAGCGAAGTGCTGCGCCAGCTCAACACCATTGGCGACACCATGCGCCAGGACTTGTCGCAGCGCCAGTTCGGCGAGGTGGCCGTCACCGTTTCTTCAAGCAGCGCGCGCAACCTGGCCGATGGCGGCCAACAACAGCGTCAACAGCAGTCCGAGCATCAGCGCCAGCCAGGCCGCGCCCTGGAAGACACTGATGGCGGCACCACCACATTTGCCATGCTGGGCGAACGGGAGTAAGCGATAGATGAATAAGAAACTGGTTCTGATCGTGGCAGCCGTGCTGCTGGTAGGCGCAGGCGCCGCCGGCGGCGCGGTCTGGTTCATGAAAGGCAAGAGTGCCGAGCCAGCCAAGGCGGCTGCCGAGGAGAAAAAACCGGGCGAGCCGCTGAAGTACCTGACCATCGAAAAAGTCATAGTCATGCTGCGCCGCCAGCCGGGCGACACGGTGCCGCACTATATGTCGGCCGACCTCGTCATCGCGACCACGGCCAAGCAGGAGAAGGAAGCCAAGGAAGCGCTGCCGCTGCTGCGCAGCGTGGCCGTGCGCTCGCTGTCGGCCCTGCCGATGGAAAAAGCGTCCATGATGACCATTGACCAGTTTGTCGAACAATTGAACAAGGCTTACGATGAAGCCTACGCCAAGGAAGTGCGCGAACGCCCGTTCGAACAGGTAATGATCGGCAAGTTGATCCTGGAGTAATGGCCATGGGCTTGGTGGATACGGTTGCAGCGCCATATGCCGAAAGCTACGCGGCAGTCAGCATAGCCGACGAGCAGAAGCACCTGCTCGCCTATGCGCCGCTGGTCAAGCGCATCGTGCGCCAGCTGAACTCGCAGGTGCAGGGCGCGATCGACCGCGACGATATGGAGCAGATCGGCCTGATGGGCCTGCTCGAAGCGCTGCGCCGCTACGGCGAACCCGATACCGGTTTCGGCAGCTATGCCGCGCTGCGCGTGCGCGGCGCCATCCTCGACGAATTGCGCCGCCAGGACTGGCGCCCGCGCGCGGTGCGCCAGCAAAGTCACAAGATGCGCGATGCCGTGCGCGAGCTGACGCGCAAGCTGGGCCGCGAACCGAGCGAGCAGGAAACCATGAACGCGCTCGGCCTCGATACTGACAGCTACCAGGCCTACCTGCTGGACGAGAATGCGGAAACCATTGCCAGCTTCGATGAAATCCTGCAGGACACGCTGGCCGACACCGGCAGCGTGGCCGGCCCGGAAGAGCAGTTGATGATACGGCGCAGCCTGGAGCAGGCGCTGACCGGCCTGGACGAACGCGAGCAGCGCGTGATCCAGATGTATTACGAATTCGAGCTCAGCTACAAAGAAATCGCTGCCGTGCTGGACCTGACCGACGCCCGCGTCTGCCAGTTGAACAAGCAGGCCTTGAACAAGATGAAAGCGGTGCTGGCGGCCTGAGCCGCGGCCCACCTCAAAGACCTATCGAAAGGCATAAACCATGCAGCAACTATTCGGCATCATGATCGTGTTTGGCTCGGTATTTGGCGGCTACGCCATGATGGGCGGCCATTTCACCGCGATCTGGCAGCCGCTGGAACTGCTGGTCATTGCCGGCGCCGGCATTGGCGCCTTCGTCATCGGCAATCCGCGCCACGTGCTGGCCGAGACCATGACCCAGTGCAAGCACCTGATGTCGCGCAAGAAGTACGACTCGGAATTCCAGCGCCAGCTGCTGCTGCTGATGTATGAACTGCTGCAACTGGCGGCCGGCGGCCTGAAGGCCCTGGACGCGCACGTCGAGGCGCCGCGCGAATCGCCGCTGTTCCAGCGCTACCGGCTGATCCTGGACGAACCCAAGCTGCTGGCCTTCATCGTCGACAACTTCCGCCTGATGGCGATGGGCAAGATCAACGCCCACGAACTGGAAGGCGTGCTGGAGCAGGAACTGGAGGCCATCCATGAAGAACTGACCCAGCCGGCCAAGTCGCTGGGCAAAATCGGCGAAGCCATGCCGGGCTTCGGTATCCTGGCCGCGGTGCTGGGCATCGTGATCACCATGGGCACGGTGGGCGAAGGCGCCACGTCGGCCGAGATTGCCGAGCACGTCGGCGCGGCCATGGTCGGCACTTTCATCGGTATCTTCTTCTGCTACGGCGTGCTGGACCCGATTTCGAACATGCTCAAGCAGCTGGTCAGCCAGGAAGCGTCCACCATGGAATGCGTGAAAGTGGTGCTGGTGACCCATGTCGCCGGCAAGCCGCCGCTACTGGCGATCGACGCCGGGCGCCGCCTGGTGCAGCTGAACATCAAGCCAAGCTTCGCCCAGCTGGAAGGCTGGATCAATGCGATGGAGGGCGGCGACGAGCCGGAGACCAACTCGCGCCGGGGAGGTGGCCGTGCTAAAGCCGCATGACAAGCACCATGAGCAGACCATCGTCAAGCGCGGCGGTGGCAAGCACAAGCACGATGAACATGGCGGCGCCTGGAAGGTTGCGTTTGCGGACTTCTGCCTGGCCCTGATGTGCCTGTTCCTGGTGCTGTGGCTGATGGCCGTGCGCAACCAGGAATCGCTGGAACACGTGCTGACCCAGGCCGACGGCAGCAAGACCGACGTCGGCAAGGGCGTGATGCCGGAACAGGTGGGCGGCCCGCGCGGCAGCCTGATCGAACGCTTCCCGATGCCGCGCACCGGCAATACCGATGTCGACGGCAATGCCACCCAGGGCTTCAACAAGAGCCCCACCAATACTGCGGAAAACCGGGTGCGCTACGAGTCGCCGGAAGACCTCAAGCTGCTGGCCAGGACGCTCACCAAAATGAGCGAGGAAACTGGCCTGGCCAGCAACCTTGAATCAGTGATCACGCCATACGGCTTGCGCGTGATGTTGCACGATACCGACAGCCAGGGCATGTTCGTGCGCGGCGCGGCGATCCCGACCGACAAGTTCGCGCGCCTGCTGCAGAGCATGGGCCCGCTGTTTGCGAAGATGGAAAACCAGATGCTGATCGTTGGCCACACCGACTCTTCGCAATACGCCGACACCAGCTACAAGGCTTTCTCCAACTGGAACCTGTCCAGCAACCGCGCCATGGCGGCGCGCTCGCAGCTGCTGGCCGGCAGCATGCCGCAGGACAGCGTGCTGCAGGTGGTGGGCATGGCGGACCGTGCGCCGCTCGATGCCAAACGGGCCGATGCTGGTGTCAACCGCCGCATCGAATTGCTGATCCTGACCACTACGCAGGCGAAAGCCATTGCCGATATGTTTGGCATGCCAAGCAGCAAGACTGCTATCATCCGGGAATCGGATTTGCCCGAACCCGGCCTGTTGCAGCAATTAAGACAACAACTGCTGCCTGGCAAGGGGAAGAGCAATGGCAATTAATGTTAAGTCAAGAGGAAACCGTATGAGGATTTCCGGTTCCACCCCAGGCGCCCCGGTACAGAGCGTGGCCGACAGCGCGCCGGCCGCAGCGGCGCACGCAAGCGCCGCCCCGGCAGCCCAGCGCGAGCTGGAGTCGGCTGTGTTGCAGCCTGCCATGAAAGCCATGCAAGAGATGGGCGACATCGACCACGAGCGCGTCGCCCAGTTGCGCGACGCCCTGGCCAAGGGCGAGCTGCCCTTTGATGCCGGCAAGCTGGCCGGCCTGATCCAGAAGTTCCACCGGGGCGAACAGTGAAAGAGCTGTCCAGGCAAGACGCCATGAAGATGCTGCTCGACGGCATCCAGGCGGACTTGCAAAGTTACCAGCAGATGCTGGACCTGATTGCCCAGCAGTTTGAAGCGGCGATCCGCCACCAGAGCGAACGGCTGGGAGACATCGCGAAAGAAATCGCGGCCTTGGTCGATGTGCTGGAAGCGCGGCGTGCCCAGCGGGTCGATCTGGCGACCCGCCTGGTCGGCTCCCAGCCGTCCATGGAACAAGTATTTACCTTGCTCAAGCCCGAAGCGCGTGCGCGCCTCGAAGCCGACTGGGCGCAATTGGAAGGCATGGTGCAGACGGCGCGCGAAATGGGCCGCCGCAATGCCGACCTGCTGGCGGAACAATACACCATCATGCAGCGCGTGCTGCATGGCGACGATCAAACTTATGAGCCGGTCTGAATTTACGCCTTTCCGGGCCTTTACAGCCGCCACAGCGCCGACCCGGGCCACTGCGGCCACCGTGAGCAATATGAGCGCCACGCGCCCCGTGCTGCCGGCGCCGTTCACCCCTGCCCTGGCCGCGAATGCGGGCATGGCCGGCGCGGCTGGCGCCGGCAGCGCCACTTTCCGCCAGGTCCACGCCGAAGTCGCACGCTACATCTCCGCTGCCGACACCCCGCCGGCCGGCGCATCGGGCGCCGGCAGCGCGCTCACTGCCGACGGCGCTGCCTTGCGCGCCCGCCTTGCCGCGCGCGCCGTGGACGGCGAGGCGGGCGGCGAAGCCAGCGTACCCAACGCAGCCCAGCACGCCTTCCTGGAAGCGATTCGCCCCCATGCGGAAGCCGCTGCCGCCCGCCTTGGCGTGGCGCCGGAACTGGTGGCCGCCCACGCGGCATTGGAATCAGGCTGGGGCCGACACGCTCCAGGCAACAATATGTTCGGCATCAAGGCCGGCGGCAACTGGCAAGGCGCGGTGCAGGCGCTGGCGACGATGGAAGTGGAAGATGGCGTGGCGCAAACCCGCAACGAGCGTTTCCGCGGCTACGGCGATATGGCCGGCTCCTTCGAGGATTACGCCGGCATGCTGCTCGACAATCCGCGCTACCGCCGCGCCCTCCACACCGGCAGCGATGCGCAAGCCTTTGCGCAAGCGCTGCAGGCGGGCGGCTACGCCACCGATCCGGACTATGCCGACAAGCTGGGCCGGGTGGCGGCCAGCATCAGGGCAAGTCAGCAGGCTCAACAGTCCCAGCATCAATAACGCGCGCCCGGATCAGGGTGCCGCTGCTGTTTTTTACGCGGATGGTGGCGCCGCGCGTGCCATTGTCCAGCGCTTCCCCCGCCATCGACACTTCGATCTGCTCGCGCCTGGCGACGATGCGCACCTGGTCGCCGCGCCTGACCAGTTGTGGTGCTGCCAACATATTGGCCCGGATCACATCACCGGCGCGGATGGTACGCCGCGCAGCCATCCCTTCCAGCTCGGCGAAGTCGGAAAAAGCATCAGGAATCAAGGTGATATCGTGGCGCTCCCGCAACAAGTCTAAAGGCGACAGAATTTTTCCGGAAATTAAATCGGTGGCTGCAACAGCAACGTTTGCCGACACCTTGCCCTTGGCAATGAACTCATAACGCCAACCTTGCAAGCTTGGGCAAATCACCACGAAGCGCATGCGCGCAATGCCGCGCCGGTCCAGGCTCTCGACCCGCGCTTCAGAGGGACAGTCCGGGATCACGCGATTGATCCTTACGACTTCGACATCGAACTTCGGCTCCAGCCAGCGTTGACTTTCTGCATTATTTTTCAATTGATTTTCTGCAGCTAGTTTCACTTTGCTTAGCAGTTCTTCCATTGTTGAAGCAGTTGCAACATGGAAATTTAAAATTCCCAAAAGCAATAATCCACCGAAAACCTGTACAATGGGATTGTTGGACATGGGCAATACCTTTAGTATGTAAATTCGCTGGGACATTACCAGAGGAGAGTAACAATGGCCATTAATTTCAAGGACGCGGTAGGTTTGCATGCGGATGCATTGCAGCTGCGTGCGCAACGTACGCGCATCCTGGCATCGAACATCGCCAACGAGAATACGCCGGGCTACTCAGCACAGGATATCGACTTCAAGGAGTCGCTGGCGCGCGTCGAAGCGGAGCTCTCCGGCGAGCCAATCCTCGACGGAGACGGCGAAACCAAGTTCCGCGTGCCCTACCACCCGAGCGGCGACGGCAACACCGTCGAGATTGGCGTGGAGCAAGCAGCTTTCTCGCAAAATGCAACTGACTTCGCAACCAGTTTGACCTTCATTAACATGAAATTGCGTGGCCTTGCCAAAGCCATCAACGGTCAATAAAGGGATTTCCCATGAGCTTTAAAGATATTGCGCAAATTGCCGGATCGGCGATGGCGGCGCAGACAGTGCGCCTGAATACCGTCGCCTCCAACCTGGCCAATGCCGACTCCGTAGCCGGCAGCGAAGCCGAGACCTACCGCGCCCGCAAGCCGGTATTCGCCACCGTCATGGACGACAACCTAGACGCCGCCGCCGGCGGCCGGGTGCAGGTGCTGGACGTGGTCGAGTCGTCCGAGCCGCTACGCAAGGTCTATGAGCCGGGCAATCCGCTGGCCAATGCCGACGGCATGGTGTTCTACCCGAATGTCAACCAGGTGGCCGAGATGACCGACATGATGTCGGCGTCGCGCGCTTTTGAAACCAATGTGGAAGTGCTGGGCCGCATCCGCGGCATGCAGGCTTCCCTGCTCAAACTCGGTGAGTCCTGATGGAAACCAACCTGTTCACTAACGCGGCTGCCCAGGGCAGCAACCCGACCGGCGTGGCGCTGAACGGCGCCTCCAACGAAGGGCGCGACATGTTCACCAAGCTGCTGGTGGCCCAGATCAAGAACCAGGACCCGCTGTCGCCGCAAGACCCGTCCCAGTTCGTTCAGCAGTTGACCCAGCTGTCGCAGACTGAAGCGCTGCAGAACCTGGCCAGCCTGACCACCGCCAACGCTTCCGTGCTGCAGTCGATGCAGGTGCTGGCGATGGGCGCCCAGGTCGGCTCCGACGTGATGGTGCAGTCCAGCCAGGTTACGCTCGACGGCCACAAGGTGGTGGGCGAAGCGACCCTGGGCAGCAGCTCGGCCAAGACCAGCCTGGTCCTGACCGGCAGCAACGGCCAGCAATACGAGATCGTGATGGGCACCCTGCCGGCAGGCACCCACCAGTTCAGCATCGACCCGGTCGCGCTCGGCCTGCCCGCAGGCAGCTATTCGATGCGCATCGCCAGCGAGAGCAACCCGAACGCGCCGCTGGCCGTGCTGGGCCGCCTCGACAGCGTTCAGGTCGGCGCCGCCGGTAGCGTTACCGTCAAGATTGATACCGTGGGCGAAGTGTCGCCTTCCGCCATTACCGCATTCCGGGGCAAAACCCCGACTACCGCTATTTAACGAAAGGTCCTCGCCATGAGTTTCGATATCGCTTTGTCCGGCATCCAGGCCATCAATGAGCAACTGGGTACGATTTCCAACAATATCGCCAACGCCGGGACCTACGGTTTCAAGTCCAGCCGCGCCAACTTCGCCTCGCTGCACGCGGGTACCCAGCCGACCGGGGTGCACGTCGGTTCGACCACCCAGTCGATCGGCCAGAACGGCGGCATCCAGGCCACCAACCGCGGCCTCGATGCGCTGATCAATGGCCGCGGCTTCTTCGTGGCCAAGGATTCCACCGGCCAGACCAACTACACCCGCGTCGGCATCTTCACCAAGGACGCCACCGACTTCCTGGTCAACAGTGCCGGCGGCAAAGTACAGGGCTTCCAGCTGACCCCGCCAAGCCTGGTGGCCGGCCCGATGGGCGACATCAAGGTACCGACCAACCTGCTGACCGCCAAGGCCACCACCAATATCGATTTCGTCGCCAATATGTCGGCCGACTGGACCGTACCGACCGGCAATATCACCACCAAGCTGCCGAATGCCGCAGCCGTGCCGCCGGTGGTGCCGGACGCGAACATGTACAACATGTCCAAGGTAACCGTGGTGCACGACTCGCTCGGCAATGAACACACGGTGACCCAGTATTTCGTGAAAGACGTTGCCGCGCGCACCGTCAAGGTGTATTCGGCAGTGGACGGTACCGACCTGGGCGCCGCCGGCGGTTCCCCCTACACCCTGACCTTCGACACCAATGGCCAGCTCGACCTGACGGCCAATGGCGGCGCGTCCTACGCCCACAACCTGAGCTTCGCCGCAGCCCCGGCCGCTGCCATGACCGTCGAGATCGACTATACCGGCACCACGTTCCAGAAAGGCGAGTCGACCACCTCGACCAATTCCGCCGACGGCTATGCAGCCGGCAGCTACGTGGGCGTGGAACTGGACCAGGCGGGCAATGTGGTGGCCAAATATTCCAACGGCGAAAAGCAAGCGATTGCCCGCCTGGCAATTGCCACCTTCCCGGACGAAGATGCACTGAACCCGGTCAACGATACGTCCTGGACCGCGAACGTCCAGTCCGGTAACGCCAACCTGTCCGAAGCCGGACAAGGCATCGCCGGCGCACTGACCGTCGCCTCGCTGGAAACCTCCAACGTCGACGTGACGTCGGAGCTGGTCAGCCTGATGACGTCGCAGCGCAACTACCAGGCCAACTCCAAGGTCATCACCGCGGAGAACGAGATGCTGCAGTCGCTGATGCAGGCACTGTAAAGGCAAACCGAATGGACGCGCTGATCTACACCGCGATGAGCGGCGCCGAGCGGGCCATGCGTGGCCAGCAGGTGCACGCCAACAACCTCGCCAACCTCGACACCAACGGCTTCCGCGCCAACCTCGAGCTGGCGCAGGCTGCCAAGCTGCCCGGCTACGGCTACGACGACCGCCACATGTCGCAGATGCAGTCGAATGCCGTGACCGACCGCCAGGGCGCACTGCGCCAGACCGGCCGCGACCTGGACGTCGCCATTTCCGGCCCCGGCTACTTTGCCGTGCAGGGCCCGGGCGGCGAAGGCTACACCCGCGCCGGCGCCATCACGCTCGACGCCGACGGCACCTTGACGGTCAACGGCATGCAGCTGCTGGGTGAAGGCGGCCCGATCACCCTGCCGATCCACCGCAAGGTGGAAATCGGCCAGGACGGCACCGTCTCCATCCTGGGCCCGACCGCCAATGCCGAAATGCAGGTGATCGACAAGCTCAAGCTGGTGCGCGCCGAAGCGTCCGAGCTGACCAAGAATGAAGCGGGCTTGCTGGTGGCGCGCGACGGCCAGCTGTTGGCCACCGACCCGGCCGTGCAAGTGAAGGCCGGCCACCTGGAAGGCGCCAATGTCACGGCCGTGGAAGAAATGGTGGCCACCATGAGCCTGAATCGCACCTTCGAAATCCAGATGAAATTGTTCAAGGCCGCCGACGACATGACTTCGGTGGGCAATAAACTGATTAGCGGCTAACAGGAGAATCCCGATGAATCCAGCAATGTGGATCAGCAAGACCGGCGTGCAGGCGCAAGACGCCAAGCTGCAAGCCATCGCCAACAACCTGGCCAACGCCAATACCGTCGGCTTCAAGCGCGACCGCGTGGTGTTCGAAGACCTGTTCTACTCGATCGACCAGCAGCCGGGCGCCCAGCGGGCCGACAACAACACCCTGAACCCGTCCGGCGTACAGATGGGTAACGGTACCCACCTGGTCGGCACCCAGAAGATCTTCACCAATGGCAATGTGCAAACCACCAATAACGCGCTCGACGTGGCCGTGATGGGTAATGGTTTCCTGCAGGTGCGCCGCCCGAACGGCGAACCGGCCTACACCCGCGCCGGCCAGCTGCAAGTGGACAAGGACGGGGTACTGGTGAATGCTTCCGGCCTGCCGCTGGTGCCGCAAATCACCGTGCCGGCCAACGCCACCGCCATCACCATCGGCGAAAACGGCACCGTCTCGGCCACCGTGCCGGGCAATACCACGCCGACCGAACTGGGCCAGCTGACCCTGACCTCCTTCATCAACCCGACCGGCCTGCAAGCGCTGGGCGAAAACCTGTTCGCCGAAACCCCGGCCTCCGGCGCCCCGACCGAAGGCCGCGCGGGCGACGCCCAGTTCGGCAAGCTCAAGCAGGGCGCGCTGGAAGGCTCCAATGTGCAGGTGGTGGAAGAGATGGTGGACATGATCGCTGCCCAGCGCACCTACGAAATGAACACCAAAGTTTTGACAGCGGCGGATAATATGCTGCAGTACCTGGCACAGGCTGCACGCTGATGAAATCCGCCCTGCCCGCGCTGGCCCTGCTCCTGCTGGCTGGTTGCTCCAGCCTGGAGCCGACCGTACGCCCGGCGCCCCACGACGAGGCGCCCGCCCTGACCCGTTCCGCGCCGCCGCGCGGCAGTTCGGGCGGCGTCTTTAATCCGGACAGCAGCATCTCGCTGGTGTCGGACAGCCGCGCCTTCCGCGTCGGCGATATCGTCACCGTGATCCTGCAGGAAACGACGCAGGCATCGAAGAGTGCCGGCACCACCCTGGCCAAGGATTCCAGCGTCGGCATCGCCGCGCCTGGCCTGCTCGGCAAGACGTTCCCGAAAGCCGGCGTCGATATCTCGGCGGAGCGCGGCTTCAAGGGCGATGCCCAGAGCACCCAGCAAAATGCCCTGAGCGGGGCGATTACGGTGATCGTGCAGGAAGTGATGCCGAACGGCTTGCTGAAAGTGGCCGGCGAAAAAGTGCTGACCCTGAACCAGGGCGAAGAATTCGTGCGCCTGCGCGGCTTCCTGCGCGCGGCCGATATCGATGCCAACAATATGGTGTCGTCGCAGCGCATCGCCAACGCGCGTATTGCCTACGGCGCCCAGGGCACGCTGGCCGATACCAACCGTCCGGGCTGGCTGACGCGCTTCTTCCTTGGCCCTTTGATGCCTTTCTGAGGTGACGCGAATGTTCAAAGTCTTTGCAGCATTATTGCTGGCGATCGCGATTCCGGCCTCGGCCGCGCCCCAGCTGCGCAACCTGGTTGCCATTGAAGGCGTGCGCGACAATCCGCTGGTCGGCTACGGCCTGGTGGTCGGCCTGAATGGCTCGGGCGACTCGACCCAGGTCAAGTTCGCCAGCCAGTCGGTGGTCAATATGCTCAAGCAATTCGGCGTGAAAATGCCGGACGGCGCCGACGCCAAGTCCAAGAACGTGGCCGCCGTGATGGTGTCCGCCGTCTTCCCGCCGGGCTACCGCCGCGGCCAGCCGATCGACGTCACGGTTTCCTCGCTGGGCGACGCGAAAAGCCTGCGCGGCGGCTCGCTGCTGCTGACGCCCCTGAAAGCAGCCGACAATGAAGTCTACGCGCTGGCCCAGGGCAATGTGGTGGTGGGCGGCCTGGCGGCCTCCGGCAAGAGCGGCTCCTCGGTCACCGTCAACACCCCGACCGCCGGCCGCATCCCGAACGGCGCCATGATCGAACGCGAAATCGCCACCGACTTCGCCACCAAACCGCTGGTCCACCTGTCGCTGAAGCAGCCGAACTTCGAAACCGCCACCAATATCGTGGAAGCCATCAACCGCAAGTTCGGCGACGTTGCCAGCACGGCCGACGGCACCGGCATCGACGTGCTGGCGCCGGAGAACCCAACCCAGCGCGTCGCCTTCCTGGCCAAGCTGGAAGCGCTGCCGATCGAAGTCGGCCAGGACGTGCCGAAAGTGGTGTTCAATTCGCGCACCGGCACCGTGGTGATTGCCGACGGCCTGCGCGTAAAAGCCGCCGCCGTCACCCATGGTTCGCTCAAGGTTGTTATTTCGGAAAGCTCGAAAGTGAGCCAGCCGGCGCCGTTCAGCCAGGGCCAGACGGCCGTCACGCCGCAATCGAACGTGGCGGTGAACGAAGCCAAGCCGCAAATGTTCAAATGGCCAGCCGGCGCCAAGCTGCAAGCCATCATCGACGTGGTCAACAGCCTGGGCGCAACGCCGGACGACATCATGGCAATCTTGCAAGCCCTCGACCAGGCCGGCGCCATCGAAGGCGAACTGGTGGTGATCTGATGGACAGCCGCTTCCTCCCCCTGCCGGTGCGCAAGCTGGACCTCGGGCAGCCCGAACAACCGAAAATCGGCCAGCCCGCCCCTGCCCCGCAGACCGAGGAAGCGCACTACCGCGACAAGGCAACCAACGCCGCCGTCAAGTTCGAGAGCTTCTTTATCGCCCAGACGCTGCACAAGATGCGTGACGCCACCAAGGCCATGGCCGACGACGACAGCATCTATAAGGACTCGATCAACAGCGACATGCTCGACATGGCCGACAATATGGTGGCCGACCAGCTGGCCGGGCGCCGCGCCTTCGGCGTTGCCGACGCCATCCTGCGCCAGCTGCTGCCGGCCACCCCGGCCGCATCAGCTTCCCCGCAAGAAATTTCAGTTTTACCCAAGAAAAATCCGACCGACGCTTAATCTCCCCACCGGCGCGGTCGCCTTTACTCGTTAACGGGGCAAAGATGCCATTGAGCAACGGCCCAGCCTAAGGGAAGAAAGCACCATGTCGATTATCAACAATGCACTGTCGGGATCGTTGGCTGCCCAGGCCGCCATCAATACGACCAGCCAGAACATTGCCAACTTGCAAACGAAGGGTTATACCCGCCAGGGCGTGCTGCTGTCGGCAGTTGCCCCTGCGTCCGGTTCCGGCGGTCCCGGTTTCGGCGTTGAAGTGAGCAAGCTGATCCGCTTCTCCGACTCCTACAAGAGCCAGCAATTGTGGCGCGCCAATTCCGAACTCGGTTCGCGCACCCAGTCCCAGCCCTACTTCACCCAGCTCGAACGGGTGATGGGCGACGAAAAGACCAGCCTGTCGAATGGCGTCGACCAGTTCTTCCGCGCCCTGAATGCGGCCGGCGTCGACCCGGTATCGACCCCGCTGCGCCAGCAGGTGCTGACGGCTGCCAACGCCATGGCGCAATCGTTCAACAGCATTTACAACGTCACGCGCCAGCAGCAAGTGTCGATCACGCAGCAGCGCGACGCCATGCTGCCGCAGCTAAATACCCTGAGCGCCAATATTGCAGCCCTGAACAACCGCATCACCCAGGCCGGTTCGCTCGGCACCAACACCTCGGCCCTGGTCGACGAGCGCGACCGCGCCATCGATTCGCTGGCCAACCTGGTATCGGTGGAAGTGCTGGAACAGCCGGACGGCACCCGCAGCGTTTCCCTGCGCAGCGGCCAGCCGCTGGTGGTGGGCAACCTGGCCGGCAGCATGTCGATGAATCCATCGACCACGCCCGCCACGCTCGAGCTGAAATTTGCCGGCACCACCTTCGGCCTGGACGACACCAAGGTCGGTGGCCAGCTCGGCGGTATTGGCGACTTCGAAAAGAACACCCTGCAGCCGCTGCAGCAGTCGCTGCTCGACATGGCCAACCAGCTGGCGACTAAGGTGAATAACACCATGGCGCTGGGCTACAAACCGGACGGCCTGCCGGGCCCGCCGATCACCGCCACGCCCGGCAGCGCCCTGTTTGCCTTCAACGCCACCGGCGCCGGCGGCATCCTGGGACTGGTCCCGGGCATCCAGGCCCAGGACCTGGCATTCTCGTCCAATGGCGCGCCTGGCGACAGCAAGAACCTGCAAGACCTGATCGCCATCAAGGGCCAGCCCATTACCCTGGCTTCGGTCGGCACGGTACTGATCGGCGACGCCGACACCCAATTGGTGGGCAAGCTCGGCATCGATAGCGGCCAGAACCAGTCGCTGCTGGACACCGCCAACACCATCCGCCAGCAATCGGAAGACGATTGGGCCGCGACCAGCTCGGTCAATAAAGACGAAGAAGCCATCAACCTGGTCGAGTTCCAGAATATGTACCAGGCGAACATGAAAGTGATCGCCGTTGCCAACACCCTGTTTGACGCCACCTTGGCGCTGTTCTGAGGAATTCGAAATGCGTATCGCTTCCAGCCAGTTCCAGGCATCCATGAACCGCTCGCTGCAGATCAACCAATCGGTGATCTCCAAGCTGACCGAGCAAATGGCCACTGGCAACAAGATCCAGGTGCCGTCCGACGAGCCGATCGCCAATGTCCGCTTGTCGCGCCTGCGCCGCGAAGAGAACATCGTCAGCCAATACGTCGACAACATCAGCGCGGTAAAAATCCGCCTGTCCAAGAACGAAACCTACCTCGGCTCGATGGTCGACGACATGGGCGCGGCGCGCGACCTGTTCGTCTGGGCTTCGGACGGCTCGAACACGCCGGCCGACCTGAACTCCATGGTCAACAGCCTGGTGGCGCTGCGCGACTCGCTGTACTTCAATGGCAATACCAAAGACCAGGAAGGCAAGTTCATTTTCTCCGGCACGCTGACCTCGACCGCCGCCCTGTCGTACGACGCGACCCAGCCACTGGGCGCGCGCTACAGCTATACCGGCAATAACGGCACCCAGGAAGTGGTGGTGGGCAATGGCATCACCCAGCCCGCCAATGTCACCGTGCAAGGCATCGACACTTACCTGAACCAGCTGGACCAGGCGATCAGCATGCTCGGCAGCCCAACCGTCAGCGCCAGCGACCCGGCCCTGCAAGCCGTGTTGAAAACCGCGCTGGATGGCACCGACACCGCGCTGAACCAGGTTTCCAGCAAGATTGCCCAATTCGGCGGCGCGCAGAACGTCATGGAAACCCTGGCCAACAACCACGGCAACGTCAGCCTGTCGAACAAGATCGCGATCACCGATATCGCACAATTGGATTACGGCCTCGCGGCCACCCAGCTGTCTGGTTACAATAGCGCCTTACAAGCGACCTACCAGGCCTATTCGAAGGTCAGCGGCCTGTCGCTGTTTAACGTACTGTAAACATCATGGAAATCGCCCAGCGCTCCAGTACTACCGGCCTCTCCGCCCGCGCCACCGCCAATCCGGCGGCAGGCCAGGCCGAGGCGCCGCTGGCAGATGCGGCCGCGGCGATCGACCAGGCGGCGCCGAGCAAGGCGCCAGCGCCCCTGCGCCGCGGCTTGAGCAATATGGACGCGCCGCTGCAGAATGATGTATCGGGCGCCCAGCAAGCGATTGATTTCCTCGAACAAAGCGCCGCCCAGCTGCGCGCGCTGAAAAGCGACATCGCCGCCAAGCTGGCCACGCGCACCATGCGCGACGGCCAGGTGGAACAGCGCGTGCGCCAGTTCAGCGAAACCTGGCGCGCACGCACGCAAGCCTCCGGCGGCACGCTTGACGCACAACTGAACTACTCCAACCAGCCATCGACCCAGCGCTTCACCGTACGCGGCATGACGCTGGCCAACCTGCGCAACGGCGCCCGCGAGACGCTGGCCATCTCGGTCGGCGGCGGCACAGCCGGCCTGCGCTCGGTGCATCTGGCGCCCAGCCTGTCCGATGCCGAGATTGTTTCCCGCTTCGACCAGGCCATGGCGCCGGCCGGGGTACGCGTGTCGCTCAACAAGGATGGCGAGCTGGTGTTCACCGCACCGGAAAGCGCCTGGCCCGCCATTCGCGATTCGCTGGCCGTACAAGGCTCGGGCATCCGCTTCCCGGCAGGCCAGCTCAACCGCATCAAGGCCGATGCCGAAGCACCGGTGGTGATGCCTGAAGGCTGGGGCACCGGCGACCTTGAAGCCATGCGTGCCACGCTGCAGCAAGTGACGCAGGCGCTGGCCCACGTCGAAGCCGCGTTGTCCAAGGTCCGCCAGGAACTGGCCGCCGCCGCCCAGCGCGTGCAAAGCGAACTGCCGGAGATCGAAGTGGCCGGCATGGGCCAGATGGCCGAAGTGTTCGCCAATGTCGCCCACGAGCCCGGCTACTCAGCCCTGGTCTCCCTCACCTCCGCCCTGGTCGGCATCAACCGCGACCGCGTCGTCTCCCTGTTACGACTAAGTTAAAAGTCGGGGTCAGCTCCGGCAATCAGACATTTCTTGCGCGGACGCAAACCTTGCTTCGCTGCCTGGACCTAAGCTTGGTCCATGAACCGACCTTTGCGAATCGAGCACGACAATGCCTGTTACCACGTGACGTCGCGTGGCGACAGGCGCTCAACCATCTTTCGCACCGATAGCGATCGCCTGACCTGGCTCGCACTGCTCGCAGAAACTTGCGAGCGCTTCAACTTTACCGTGCTTGCGTACTGCCAAATGGGAAATCACTATCATCTCGTTGTGAAAACCCGGCAAGGCAAGTTATCTCGCGGCATGCGCTACCTGAACGGCAACTACTCCCAGTACTTCAACCGGCAGCATCAATTGGCTGGGCACGTTTTCCAGGGGCGCTACCACGCCATACTTTGCCAGGAGAGCGCATACCTGAGGGAACTGTCTCGCTACACCGTGTTGAACCCGGTGCGTGCTGGGCTGGTGAAGCATCCGGGCCACTGGCTCTGGAGCAGCTATGGTGCGTTAATCGGCACAGTCGATGCGCCTGCGTGGCTCGAGCGCAATACCGTCCTCGCCCAGTTCAGCAATAATCGCGCGGATGCCATTCGTGCATTCGAAGATTTTGTCCTGGCGGGAATTGGACAGGAGAGTCCTTTCCGAGCCGTGCGCAACCAGCTATTCCTGGGCAGCGACGAGTTTTGCGAGCAGGCCGCCCACGGCGAAACCCGCGGCAACCTGCTGGAAATCAAGCGCACGCAGCGACGTGCACTTGTACCGCCGCTGGCAGACTACTTCCTCCTTTGTCCGGACCGGCATGCAGCGATGGCGCAAGCTTACCTTTCAAATAATTACACGATGGCCGAGATCGCCGGTTTCTGCGACGTTTCGTCGCGAACGGTCGGCCGCGCAGTGAAAGCCTATCGCAAAATGTCTGATTGCCGGAGCTGACCCCGACTTTTATTCACGAAGCCAATTGGGCGGGGCCGCGGGCCATGGCGGTCATTTGGGCCGGGGGCATGGGGCGGGCGTAGACGAAGCCTTGGGCGTAGTCGCAGCCGGCGGCTTTCAGGAGGTTGAGCTGGGCTTCGGTTTCGACGCCTTCGGCGACTACCTTCAGGCCCAGCTTGTGGGCCATCACGATAATGCCTTCGCATAGCGCGAGGTCGCCGGAATCGCCAGCCAGGTCCATCACGAAACTGCGGTCGATCTTCAGGTAGTCGATGTCGAAGTTCTTCAGGTGCGACAGCACGGAGTGGCCGGTGCCGAAATCGTCGAGCGCGACCTGCAAGCCCATCGACTTGAACTGGCGCAAGCGCTCGACCACGGGAGCGCTGTCGTCCAGCAGCAGGCGCTCGGTAATCTCGATCACGATGCTGCGCGGCGCCAGGTGCAGCTGGTCGACGTAGCGCATCCATTTTTCGAAGCACTCGGGGCCGGTGCGGAATTGTACCGGTGACTGGTTGACGCTGATCTGGAATGGCCGCCCCAGTTCCCCCTGCCAGCGCTTGGCCTGGTCGGCGGCGTTGCGGAATACCCAGTCGCCAATTTCCAGGATGACGCCACTGGCTTCGGCACTGCCGATGAAGTCGACCGGGTTCAGCATGCCACGCTCCGGGTGGCGCCAGCGCAGCAGCGCTTCGGCGCGTTCGATGATGCCGCTGTGCAGGTTGACGATGGGCTGGTAGTGCAGTTCGAACTGTTCGTTGGCGACGGCCATCTGCAAATCGCGCGTGATGCGCAGTCGCAGCTGGGCGGCCGCCTGCATGTCCGGCGTGAAGTAGCTGTAGCGGTTGCGGCCGGCGTTCTTGGCGGCATACATGGCCTGGTCGGCGTTGCGCAGCAATTGCTCGGGGTCGTTGGCGTCCGAGGGATGCAGGGCGATGCCAATGCTGGCCGATACCGATCCGGAACTGTCGCCCAGGAGGAAGGGCCGGTTCAGGCTGGCTATGATTTGCTGGGCGACGCGCTCGGCGCTGGTGACATGGTCAAGGCCGGGCAGGATCACGACGAATTCGTCGCCGCCCAGCCGCGCCAGCGTGTCGGAGGCGCGCACGCAGGCGCCAATGCGCCTTGCCGCTTCCACCAGCAGGGCGTCGCCCATTTCATGGCCGAGGCGGTCGTTGATTTCCTTGAACTGGTCGAGATCGATGAACAGCAGCGCCAGGAACAGCCCGTCGCGCCGGGCTTTCTTCATTTCCTGCGAAAGCCGGTCCTGGAACATATTGCGGTTCGGCAGGGCCGTCAGCGAATCGTAATTGGCCTGGTGCCAGATCAGCTCGGTCGACAGCTTGCGCTCGGTGATGTCGCTGACCAGCGCCAGCGCGCCGAGATAGCTGCCGTCGGAATCGAAGATCGGGTTGGTAGCCAGCGTGGCCCACATATCGCTGCCATCGCGGCGCAGGAATTTGAATTCGTGGCGCTCGGCCATGCCTTGCTGGCGGCGCGCGATATTGCGCTCCAGCAGGGCGCGCCCTTCATCATCCATGAAGTTGACCAGCGGCTGCTCGAGCATTTCCTCGATCGTGTAGCCGAGCATGGCGGCCATCTTGGGATTGACGAAGCTGGTGCGCGCCGCGGCGTCGATTTCCCAGATGCCCTCTTCGGCGCTGTGCACGATGCGGCGGAAGCGTTCCTCGCTCTTTTCCAGCGCTGCCAGCTTGCCCTCGGCCATCTCCAGCACCACGCGCAATTGCGACATGCCCGGCATGCCGCCGCCCAGCAGCGTGACGGCAAAGCCGCGGTCGCCGCGCCCACGGGTCATTTGCAGCGACAGGCGCTGCGGCTCTTCGCTGGCCAGGCTGTTACTGACGAAGGCGTCGAAATCCGCCACGAAGCGCTGCGCGACATAGTTGCGGAACGGGATACCGTCGGGATTCTGGCGCGGCAGGCCGAGCAGGTCGGCGCCGACCAGGTTCATTTGCAGGATGGTGGTGTCGCTGGCGAGGACGAAATAGCCGACTGGGGCCAGGAGGTAGAGGTCGTTGAAGTAGTCCTGGTCGTTGGCCAGTTGCAGCCCGCCGGTGGCGCGCTGCAGGCCGCTGTAGGCGGCGGCCGGGGTGCCGCCCATGGCTGCCAGCACGGCTTCGCCAGGCAACAGTGCATCGAGCCCAGCCAGTCCAGGGACGGCGGGCCGTATGGCGGTCACCTGCTCCGCCTGCCTGGCATGCTGGTCTTTATCCATATGGGTTCCAGCCTAGCATGACCTTGTGACAATGTCGAGCAGCTAACTTTGCCGGTGCGCGCGGTTCAGGCGTTGCTCGGCAAAGCGTTGTAATTGCTCGAATGCCAGGCTGAGAATCCAGTAAATCACGGCTGCCGCGAGGTAGAGCGGCAAGGGACGGAAGGTGGTGGCAATCACTTCCTTGGTGGAGAGCATCAGTTCGGTCATGGTAATCACCGACACCAGCGAAGTATCCTTGATCAGGCTGATCAAGGTGTTGCTCATCGATGGCACGGCAATACGCAGGGCCTGCGGCATGATCACATGGCGCAAGGTCTGGCTATAGCCCAGCCCCAGGCTGTAGCTGGCCGACCACTGGCCCTTATGGATTGAGAGGATGGCGCCGCGCAGGCTTTCCGACAGGTAGGCGCCGGCGTTCAGGCTCAGCGCCAGGATGCCGGCGGTCACCGGCGTGAATTCGATGCCGACCGATGGCAGGCCGTAATAGATGACAAACATCTGCACCAGCAGCGGGGTGCCGCGCATCAGGCTGACGTACACATTGGCCGGCCAGCGCAGCACTTTCCAGGGCAGGATGCGCATCACGGCGGTGGGGAAGCCAAGCACCAGACCGCCCACCATCGCCGCTACCGCGAACACCAGGGTGTAGCCGGCACCCTTCAGCATCACGGGCGCGGCTTCCTGCAGCAGCTCCAGCCACTCCATGCTTACGGCGCCTTGCTGACGTCGGTGCCGAACCATTTCATGGAAATGGCCTTCAGGCTGCCGTCGGCGGCGGCATCGGCCAGCACCTTGTTGAGCGCAGCCTTGAATTCGGGATTGCCCTTCTGGAAGGGAATGCCCATGCGTTCGATGGCGCCGACGCGGGCGCCGGCCTTGATCGGCAGCTTGGTGGTTTTCAACAGGTAGGCCGTCATCAGGCTGTCGTTGAGGGCGGCGTCGATGCGGCCCAGGGCCAGGTCGGTCAGGTTTTCCGGCGCTGCCGGGTAGCCTTTGACGTCGATGCCGGGCACCGCCTTCAGCTGC
This sequence comes from Duganella sp. Root198D2, assembly GCF_001428585.1. Taxonomy (NCBI): domain Bacteria; kingdom Pseudomonadati; phylum Pseudomonadota; class Betaproteobacteria; order Burkholderiales; family Oxalobacteraceae; genus Duganella; species Duganella sp. Root198D2. The sequence goes on from NZ_LMIC01000044.1 coordinate 193,286, forward strand.
ATCTCGTACACGCTGCCCTGCCCTGCGCCGACGCGCTTGCCTTTCAGCTGCTCGAGCGCGGTCCAGTTGTTCTTGTCATCCTTGCGCACGATCAGCATCGGCGAGGAATAGATGTAGGGCGTACTGAAATCGAAGGCCTGCTCGCGTTTGGGATTGATGCCGACCTGCGAGATGATCACATCGTATTTCTTGCTGGCCAGGCCGGCCAGGATCGACGCCCACTCGGTGGTGACAAATTCCGGTTTCAGCCCCAGTTTGCCGGCGACCAGGCGCGCCACGTCGACGTCGTAACCTGCCAGCTCGCCATTCTTTTCCTTGAAATTGAAGGGCGGGTAGACGCCTTCCATCGCCACTTTCAGCGTGCCGCGCGCCTTGACGGTTTGCAGCAGGTCAGCGGCATTGGCCTGCAGCGCGGCGGCGGCCAGCAGGAGGGCGATCAAGGGTTTGCGCATCAGGAATCCTTCAGTAAGAACGGCGGCGGCCGAAATGATGACCTACTACGAGGGTGGTGCTGGCAATCAGCACGGACATGCCAAGGATGAGCTGCACCAGCTTGTCCTCGGGCAGGGTCCAGAGGCTGCCTTGGGGCGGTTCGCAGCCGGCGATGGCGCACAGCAAGGGCTCCACCCAATCGGCTTCAGGAGTAACATCGAGGATAACGGCGCCCTCGGTGGTCTGCATGTAAATCTCGCCGCCTTCGGCCAGGCTGAAACACACGCCGTAACCGGTTTCCTGCTTGCCGACGTGTTCCTTCAGCGCGAGGTCGTGCTCGGCGATCCACAGCTCCACGTCCTGCGGCGTTTCCAGTGCGGTCCACGGCACCGGGCGAAAGCGCGGCTTGGCCGCTTCGTCATCGTGATTAAACATGGGTCAGGAGTGTAACCGAAACGTCAGGAGGCGGTATGAAAGTAAACGAATATGTATCTGAGTTTGATGCGTTCTTCGGCAAGCTGTTGGATGAGCATCCGGAGATGGTGGCAGACCAGCGGGTTGGCTGGAATATCTGGTGGGATCATCAGGTCGACCTGGAGGCGGAGCGGGTGGCCAGGACGGATGCGGTGCCGACGCCGGCGTATTACTACCACTGACACCGATACGCGGCAGCCGCCTGCCGGTCCTAGCCTTTCCAGCTGCGCTGCAGCCCCGTATCGGCATGAATCCATCCGCCACGCGGCCCCTGGCGGTAGTAGAAGCCTACCCCGCCCTGGCGGAAACTCTGCACCAGGCTCCCCAGCACTTCCGCATTCAAATTCGGAATCCGGATATCGGCCGCCTTCCCGCTCATGTGCAGCGACTGCCGCGCCGCCGGAATCCCCTGTTCGATCAGCTTCTTGTTGGAAGCCGGCGTGCGATATCCCGACAGGATCTCCAGCGGACTCTCGATCCCGAAGCGCTGCACGAAGGCCTGCGCACCCCACAGCGTCTCAAACAGTTTCGGATCAATCGCCGCCGTCTCCTTGCCATTCACATCGCGCAGCAAATGGCACAGTTCCTGGTAGGCCGCGTCGTTGATCTCGCCATCCTTCCAGTAAGTCAGCCGGGCCTTCTCACCGCTCTGCGGGCGGATCACGCTGATGGTGCGCGGCTTGAGCCAGAATTCCAGGTCCAGCGTCTGGGCGTCGAAAATATCCGGCGGCGGTTCCGGTTCCGATTGCGGGCCGGCCCGGCCAACCAGCGGCAAGCCCGCCAGTGCGGTACCCGCCATCATGTGGAGGAAGTCTCTGCGTGTTGCCATGGTGATTCCATCTATTGCAATAACGATTACTATAGCAATAGAGAATGAGTTGAGAAACCCCTTTAACAATTTGTCGTAAACTTGGCACCAGGCGCCACGATGACCAGGTCGGACGTTGCAACCGCCACACAGGGCAGGATATAGCCCTGGCGCTTCTCCTCCCGGCTCAGTCCCGGCCATTCAATCAGGTGGCGCGCGGTGCCGTTTTGCACCTGGTAGATGCAGCTGCGGCAAGTGCCATTGCGGCAGGAACTGGGCAGCACTACACCGGCGCGGGCAGCCGACAGCAACAGGCTGGCTTCGCCATCCGTTTCGAACGATAATCCCTTCGGCTCAACTCTTATCTGAAACACAATGCCTCGCTATATTGCCCTGCTCCGCGGCGTCAGCCCGATGAACTGCAAGATGCCGGAACTGAAAGCCGCCTTTGAAAGTGCCGGATTTTCCAACGTCAAGACGCTTCTATCAAGCGGCAATGTAGCATTCGATGCCCGCTCCGCCTCGGAAGCGGCACTCGAGCGCAAGGCTGAAGCTGCTATGGAAAAGGCGCTTGGCCGCAGTTTTTACACCATCATCCGCGCGCAGAAGCAGCTGCAGGATTTGCTGGCCGAAGACCCCTATCCCGCCCTTGGTGCCGATCCGGCCGCGAAGCGCGTGGTCAGCTTTATGCGCGGCACGCCGCCCAAGACCGTCCTGCCACCGCCCGTCAGCGGGGCGCAGATGCTGGGCGTGATCGGAAACCAGGTGTTTTCGACCTATTTGCCCAGCAGCGACGGTCCAGTCTTCATGCGCCTGATTGAAAAGACCTTCGGCAAGGACATCACTACCCGCACCTGGGACACGGTGCGCAAATGCGCCGCAGCCTGATGCCAGTCCAGCTTTGGTCGGGGAGTGCCCTGCTGTCGGCCGGCTTCGGCGCATTCCGCGGCACGGTCGGGGATAACGCGCTGCACGCACATTACGCGCACCAGCTGGTGATTGCGCTGAATGGAGAAGTCGGCGTGGCGCTCCCTTCCGGCCCCTTGCGTGCGCCCGGCATTGCCATCCCTGCAGGGCTGGCGCACTGTGTCTGCGCGGAACAGGCCTTGCTGGTCTACCTGGACCCGCTGACGCCGGAAGGCGCGGCTTTGTTCCCGCCGCGCGCCGCCACGGCGTTGCCCCTCGCCGCCGACCTTTGCAGCCAGCTGCTGGCGGCAGCCGATGAAGGCCAGTCCTTGCGTGCCACGCTGCGAGCTGCATGCGGCCTGTCTCGCCCGTCAGTACCGGATCCACGCATGGCTGCCGTGGCAGGCGCATTGCGCGCAGGCGTTGCAATGGGCCGCGTAGCGCGCGACGATCTGGCAAGCCTGGCAAACCTGTCGCCCAGCCGCTTTTCCCATTGGTTCGTCGAGCAGACCGGCCTTCCCTTGCGCAGCTACCGCAAATGGCTGCGCCTCGAACTCGCGCTGCACCGGCTGGCGCACGGCGGCAACCTGACCGACGCCGCCCATGCAGCCGGGTTCGCCGACTCGGCCCACCTTTCACGCACTTTCCGTGAGATGTTCGGCCTCAACCCAGCGGCCCTGCTGCAGGGCATTGTGCTGGATAGCTCTTTCGTTCAAGCCGCCTGACGCAGGCGCCTTTAGGCTGGCCTCCATTCACACAAGGAGGTCATATGAAGCAATGGGCAATTCGATACCTGAGCTACCCGCTCGTTTTCGGCGCCGCCGCCGCGGCAATTCTTTGGGCCGCCACGCACGGCCTGCCTTACTGGCCAACCATACCGCTGATGGCGCTGGCGGCCATCGCCTGCGTCGCCCTGCTCGAGCGATGGCAACCGTATGAAAAGGCCTGGCTGGCCGACCACGGTGACACAGCGACCGACAGCCTGCACTTCTTGCTCAACGCGAGCGTCCTGTACGGCAGCATCGAGATCCTGTCCTGGGCGCGCGGCCTGCTGCCTGCGCTGGCCGCCTGGCCCATGCACTGGCCAGTATGGATGCAAGTCGGCGCCGCCATGATCGTGCTCGACTTCGGCTTGTTTTTTATGCATTGGCTAAGCCATCGCCACTACCGCCTCTGGCTGTTCCACGAGGCGCATCACAGCAGCGAGCGCCTGTATTGGCTGAACAGCGAGCGGCGCCACCCACTGCACGCCATGATGATGGGTGCGCCGGGCTTGGCCGTCCTGCTGGTCCTGGGCGCGCCGGCAGCAACGATTGCCAGCGGCCTGGCCATCCTGTCCGTCCACCTGGCCTTCCAGCACGCCAATCTCGACTATTCGCTGGGCCCGCTGCGCCATGCGTTCGGCGTCGCCCAGACCCACCGCTGGCACCATAAGCGGGACTACGCGGACGCCCAGGTCAACTTCGGTGAATGGCTGATGCTGTGGGACCACCTGTTCCGCACCTACCGCCAGCCGCCGGGCAGGATCGGGCGCGACGATGTCGGCCTGGACAGCCCGGACGCCCCGGCTACGTATCATCGCCAATTGTTACGGCCATTCCTGTGAGCTACAATGTCAAGCTTGTCCGGTAGGCCATCGCCACCCGCCATCCACCCCGAGCCGGTCGAATCCGTCCGGCCCAGGCAAGAATATCCAGCGGAAACCATCCGCATTTGAGGGAATAAACATGTCTCAAAAGTCTAAAATCATCTACACCCTTACCGACGAGGCGCCACTGCTGGCGACTTATTCCCTGCTGCCGATCGTGCAGAAATTCGCAGCACCGGCCGGCGTTGACGTCGTGACCAGCGATATTTCGGTCGCCGCCCGCGTGCTGGCCGCCTTCCCGGAATGCCTGAGCGACGCGCAAAAAGTGCCGGACAACCTGTCCGAACTGGGCGCCCTGACCCAGAATCCAGACACCAACATCATCAAGCTGCCTAATATTTCGGCATCGGTATCCCAGCTGATCGCCTGCGTGCGCGAACTGCAGGCCGCCGGCTACAAGCTGCCGGACTACCCGGAAGATGCCAAGACCGAAGAAGAAAAGGCACTCAAAGCCCGCTACGGCAAATGCATCGGCTCCGCCGTGAACCCTGTGCTGCGCGAAGGTAACTCCGATCGCCGCGCACCGAAGGCAGTGAAAGAATTCGCACGCAAGAACCCGCACTCCATGGGCGAATGGAGCCAGGCGTCGCGCACCCACGTGTCGCACATGCACGGCGGCGACTTCTACCACGGCGAAAAGTCCATGACCCTGGACCAGGCGCGTGAAGTGAAGATGGAACTGATCACCAAGTCCGGCAAGACCATCGTGCTGAAACCGAAGGTCGCACTGCAAGCCGGCGAGATCATCGACTCCATGTTCATGTCGAAGAAAGCCCTGCTGGAATTCTACGAGCGCGAAATCGACGACGCCTACAAGACCGGCGTCATGTTCTCGCTGCACGTCAAGGCGACCATGATGAAGGTATCGCACCCGATCGTGTTCGGCCACTGCGTACGCATCTTCTACAAGCAAGCGTTTGAAAAACATGCCAAGCTGTTCGACGAACTGGGCGTGAACGTCAACAACGGCATGGCCAACCTGTACGAGAAGATCGAAAAGCTGCCGGCGTCGCAGAAGGACGAGATCCTGAAAGACCTGCACGCCTGCCTGGAAAACCGTCCGAAGCTGGCCATGGTCGATTCGGCCAAGGGCATCACCAACTTCCACTCGCCGAACGACGTGATCGTCGACGCATCGATGCCAGCCATGATCCGTATCGGCGGCAAGATGTGGGGCGCCGACGGCCGCACTGCGGACGTCAAGGCAGTCATGCCTGAATCGACCTTCGCCCGCATTTACCAGGAGATGATCAACTTCTGCAAATGGCATGGCAACTTCGATCCGAAGACCATGGGCACCGTGCCTAACGTGGGCCTGATGGCGCAGCAAGCCGAAGAATACGGTTCGCACGACAAGACCTTCGAAGTGCCGGAAGCCGGCGTTGCCAACATCACCGACCTGGCCACCGGCGAAGTGCTGCTGACCCAGAACGTGGAAGAAGGCGACATCTGGCGCATGTGCCAGGTGAAGGACGCCCCGATCCGCGACTGGGTCAAGCTGGCCGTCACCCGCGCCCGCAATTCCGGCATGCCTGCCGTGTTCTGGCTCGACACCTACCGTCCGCACGAAGCGGAAGTGATCAAGAAGGTGGAGACCTACCTGAAAGAGCACGACACCAGCGGCCTGGATATCGAAATCATGTCGCAGACCCGCGCCATGCGCTACACCCTGGAGCGCGTATCGCGCGGCCTGGACACCATCTCGGTGACCGGCAACATCCTGCGCGACTACCTGACCGACCTGTTCCCGATCCTGGAACTGGGCACCTCGGCCAAGATGCTGTCGATCGTCCCGCTGATGGCCGGCGGCGGCATGTACGAAACCGGCGCCGGCGGCTCGGCACCGAAGCACGTCAAGCAGCTGGTGGAAGAAAACCACCTGCGCTGGGATTCGCTGGGCGAGTTCCTGGCCCTGGCCGTATCGCTGGAAGAACTGGGCATCAAGTCCGGCAACGCCAAAGCCAAGATCCTGGCCAAGACCCTGGATGAAGCCACCGGCAAGCTGCTGGACAACAACAAGTCGCCATCGACCCGCACCGGCGAGCTGGACAACCGCGGCAGCCACTTCTACCTGTCGATGTACTGGGCCCAGGCCCTGGCAGCGCAGAACGACGACGCCGAACTGAAAGCCAAGTTCGCACCGCTGGCCAAGTCGCTGGCCGAGAACGAAGCCAAGATCGTGGAAGAGCTGAACTCGGTGCAAGGCGTCGCCACGGACATCGGCGGCTACTACAAGCCTGACGCAGCCAAGACCGCCGCCGTGATGCGTCCAAGCGCAACCTTCAACGCAGCCCTGGCAGCCCTGTAAGCCGCCCTCCGCTTCGTAATTAAAAGTCGGGGTCAGGTCTGGCAATCGGACATTCGCGCAGCGAATGTCCGATTGCCAGACCTGACCCCGACTTTCATTTTGCTTGGCTGAAGCTGGCGATGAAGGCGTCGCGGGCGGCGTGGTGGGGGATGTCGCGGCGCCAGACGAGCATCGTTTCGACCTCGGCTACTTCGGGCGGCAGGGTGTGGCATTGGACAGTGCGGCCGAGGCCGCGCTGGCGCAGCACTTCGCGCGGCATCATGGCGACGCCCATGCCGGCGGCCACGCAGCCGATGATGGCTTCGAAGGTGCCGAATTCGGCGACGCGGGTGTGGGCCACGCCGGCGTCGGCAAACCACCATTCCAGCCGGCGCCGGTAGGAGCAGCCGCTGCGGAAGCCAAGCAGTGTGCGCCGTGCAACATCGGCCGGGCCGCTCACGGGGCCGTGCAGCGCGTCCGTCAACAACACCAGTTCTTCGACGAATACCGGCACCTGTTCCAGTTCCGGACGGTCGATCGGCGCAGACACCAGCGCTACGTCGACCTTGTGGTTGGCCACGGCCTGCAGCAGATAGTCGGTCGGTCCGGTATCGAGTACCAGGTCGACTTGCGGGTACTTGCGATGGAAGGCGCCCAGTACGCGCGGCAGGCGCGCCGCGGCGGTGGTTTCAATCGAGCCAATACGCAACTGGCCCGATGGCGCCTGGCCGCCGCGCACCGACATTTGCGCTTCGTCCGCCAGCCGCAGCAAGCGCTCGGCGTATTCCAGCAAACGCGTTCCTTCGGCCGTGATCAGCATGCGCCGCCCCGAGCGGTTGAACAGGGTGACGCCCAGCGATTCCTCGAGCTGGTTGAGGCGCGCCGAGACGTTCGATTGCACCCGGTGCAGCCGGAGCGCTGCCTGGGTCACGCTGCCTTCCTCGGCAACGGTCTTGAATATCCTGAGCGAGGAGAGCTCCATTTGATTCTCCATTTGAGATGGCTAGATTCATTATTATTCATTTTTATTGATGCGTGAAGACATTTATAGTTCAAGCCATACACAGGAGCTTCACCATGAACAAGCCGTCGCCCGCCGTTCTGCTGGCTGCCAGTTTTGCCTTCATCATCGTCCAGCTTGATGTCACCATCGTCAATGTGGCCTTGCCCGGTATCGGCCGCGAACTTGGCGCCAGCGTCAGCGCGCTGCAGTGGGTGGTTGATGCCTATACGCTGGGATTTGCCGTTTTCCTGCTCTCGGCCGGCGTGCTGGGCGACCGCTTTGGCGCGCGCCGCGTTTTCCTGTCGGGCTTTGCACTGTTCACGCTTGCTTCGCTGGCCTGCGCGATGGCGCCGGGTGCGCTGGCGCTGAACCTGGCGCGCGCCGTACAAGGCGTGGGTGCCGCGCTGCTGGTGCCGAGTTCACTGGCAATCCTGAACGCGACCTACGCCCACGACCGCGCGCAGCTGGCCAAAGCCATCGCCTGGTGGACGGCTGCCGGCGGCGTGTCGATTGCGGCTGGCCCGGTACTGGGCGGCTTGCTGATGAGCCTGGCCGGCTGGCGCAGCATCTTCTGGGTCAATATCCCGCTCTGCGTACTCGGTTTCTGGCTGACGCTGCGTGTGCTCCCCGCCCTGCGCGGCAAGGATCCGGCACGCAGTTTCGACCTCGTTGGCCAGCTGCTGGCCATCGTCGGCTTGAGCGCCTTCATCGGCGCCGTAATCGAGTTCAATGCATTGGGCGCCTCGAGCCGCCTGGTGCAGGGCGCGTTGCTGGCGGCCCTGGTGTCGGCCGTGCTGTTCGTGCGCAGCCAGCAGCGCAGCGCGGCGCCGATGCTGCCGCTCGGCCTGTTCCGGGACATCGGCTTCTCCGGCGCGGTACTGTTTGGCGTCCTGGTCAACTTTGCCTATTACGGTGTAATCTTCGTTCTCAGCTTCCACCTGCAGAAGGTGCGCGGCTTCTCCGTGCTGCATGCGGGCCTGGTATTCCTGCCGCTGACCGGCACTTTCATCATCTCGAATATCGCCAGCGGCCGCATGCAGGCGCGCCTGGGCTCTCGCACGCCGATGATTGCCGGTGGATTGATTGCTGCCGCAGGCTATGCCATGCTCGGACTCTTTGGTGTCGCCAGCGATGCCACTTTCTTCGAGATGCTGCCCGGCCTGGCGCTGATCCCCGCCGGCATGGGGCTGGCGGTACCGGCGATGACGACTTCGATCCTTTCGGCCGTCGAGCGCAGCCAGGCCGGCACCGCCTCCGCAGTATTGAATACCGCGCGCCAGGTCGGCGGCGCGATGGGGGTTGCCATCTTCGGCGCCATGCAGGACATCGCGTTTTCCCTTTCCGTTTCAACCACCTTGCTGTTGCTGGGCGCGCTGCTGGCCTGGTACTGCATCAAACACCCACTTCCAAGCAAAGGAGCTTCACTATGCCATACGTAAATTTCCGCATCACTAAAGAAGGCGCAACCGCAGAACAGAAACTGGAGCTGATCAAGGGCGCAACCGAGCTGCTGCAGCGCGTGCTGAACAAGAACCCGGCCACGACTTTCGTCATCATCGACGAAGTGGAGACCGATAACTGGGGCATCGGCTACGACAATGTGACGACACTGCGCGCCAAGGCCGCAGCGGCCAAGTCCAGGGAAGGCTGACTATTCCGGCGCCGGGCCCATGCCCGTAGCGGCCCAGTAAATGCCGCCGTACAGGTGATGGCGAAACAGCGGGTCGGCATACGTCCCCGCCAGGTGGCCGAGCGCAGTGTAAAACGCGCGGCCGCCATCGTAATGCTGGTACCAGCTGACCGGGTGGAATGCGCCCATGCCCTTGGGGCCGGGCTTGTAAGTCGACTCGTCGACTGTCAGCAGGTAGGTGACTTTACTGGTTGCCGGCTTGAAGGCATACCATTCTTCCGTTACCAGGTTGCGCGCAGCGAAACGCTCCATCCCTGGGAAATCGCGCTTCTCCACCTTCAGGATCGCGCTCTGTACCGCCGGATGATGGTCGAACATATGCCCCACCAGCCTGGTGTACCACGGCCAGCCGTATTCAGTATCCGCGGCGCTGTGCACACCGACGTAACCGCCGCCGGAACGGATGTAGCGCTCGAACACCCCCTTCTGTTTCGCATCGAGTATCTCTCCCGTCGTCTGCAGGAAGATCACGGCTTGGTACTTGGCCAGTTCCTGGTCGCTGAAACCGCGATTGGCGTCCTCGGTCCAGAACACACTGAAATCGTGCAGCTTGCCCAGCTCCTGAATTGCCGCAACGCCTGCCGGGATCGAGTCGTGATGCCAGCCAGCTGTTTTCGAGAACACCAGCACGTTGAATTGGGCGCCTTGCGCACAGCAGCCCACCAGTAAAATGATGGCGGCAAACAGGGCTTTCACCAGGTCCGGCCTTAATTGCAGCCGCAGAAGCGCTTCGGCCTGTTGACGTCGCATACGGTGCCGTCAAGCTGCTTCCAGAAGAAGACGGTGTCGACGCCGTAGGGGGAGCGGACATTGCCCGCGCGCAGATAGCCCTGGCGGGCAAAGAATTCCTCGCCGGTGGCGGTGCTGTGAAGTTGCAGGGCTTTGACGCCCCAGCTGCAGGCTTGCTGTTCGACGCAGGCCAGCAGCGCCTTGCCCGCGCCGCGCTGGCGCACTTCCGGCAGCAGGTAGCACAGGGCCAGCTTGCCGGCGGCCGTCAGCAAGGCGACGCCCACCACCGCGCCCTCTTCGACTGCGACCAGCGAATAATTGGTGGGCGAGGCGAACCACGACGCCACCGTCTCGGGCGTCTTGTTTCCTAGCCAGGCGCCAAGGACGGCGGGATCATTTTTATGGTCAAGCACACAACATTCGGCGATTGAGCGTCGCAGCACCTCACAGGCGGCCGTGGCGTCATTCGCTTCCGCGCGGCGAATTTCAAAACTCATGCGTGCTCACAGGTATTCAATAACCGGAATATACACCAGCAGCCAAAACCCCGTACGAGGCCGCGTGCGCACAGCCTTAGCCGGGGCCGATACTAAGCTTATAACGAATAAGTAGTTTCCTTTCGGCGCGAGATTCTAGACCATGCATATCTGTTTTCACAATAGAGATTGCCATGACTTATAACAAATTCGCATTTGCACTCAGCGCCACCCTGGCAGCGGCTTCCATCGGTTTTGCCCCGCTGGCAGCGGCCAATGAAGTGACGCTGCTGAACGTGTCCTATGACGTGGCACGTGAGCTGTATAAGGACATCAATCCCGCCTTCGCCGCCGCTTACAAGAAAGGCACCGGCGTCGACGTCACCGTCAAGCAGTCGCACGGCGGCTCCTCCAAGCAGGCACGCGCCGTCGCCGACGGCCTGGAAGCGTCGGTGGTGACCATGAACCAGGCCAATGACATCGACATGCTGGCCGACCGCGGCCTGGTGGCGCAGGACTGGGCCAGGAAATTCCCGAACAATGCGGCTCCAGCCTATTCCACCATGGTCTACCTGGTGCGCAAGGGGAATCCGAAAGCGATCAAGGACTGGAGCGACCTGGCAAAGCCGGGCGTGGCCGTCGTGATCCCGAATCCGAAAACCGCGGGCAATGGCCGCTACACCTACCTGGCAGCCTGGGGTTCGGTGCTGAAAAAAGGCGGCAATGAAGCACAGGCGCGCGAACTGGTGGGCAAGATCTTCAAGAACGTGCCGGTGCTGGATGCTGGCGGGCGCGCGGCCACCACCACCTTCACCCAGCGCCAGATCGGCGACGTGCTGGTGACGTTCGAGAATGAAGTGAACCTGGTGCGCGCTGAATTCGGCGACAACTTCGAAGTGGTGTATCCATCGTCCTCGATCCTGGCAGAGTCGCCGGTGGCCGTGGTTGACAAGGTGGTCGACAAGAAAGGCATCCGCAAGGAAGCCACCGCCTACCTGAACTTCCTGTACTCCGATGCCGGGCAGGAGATCATCGCCAAGCACTACCTGCGCCCGCGCTCGGACGCAGTGTTCAAGAAGTACGCTGCCACCTTCAAGCCGATCTCGCTGTTCACCGTGGATGAAGTGTTTGGCGGCTGGCGCGCAGCGCAGAAGAAGCACTTCGATGACGGCGGCGAATTCGACAAGATCTACACTTCGAAGTAAGCATCACGCTTTCGTCAGGCGCTCAATCTGCGCCTTCTTCTCGGCCATGTCATGGTCGGAATCATGGAACCGCGCCGCAATGGCGCGGAACTCCTCCTGCAACCCGATGAATGCATCAATCATGTCGGGATCGAAGTGCTTCCCCTTGCCTTCAATGATGATCTGCACCGCCTTCTCGTGCGGCATGCCGTCCTTGTAGACGCGGCGGCTGATCAGGGCGTCGTACACGTCCGCCACCGCCATCAGGCGCGCCGAGACGGGAATCGCTTCGCCGGCCAGGCCTTCCGGATAACCTGAACCATCCCACTTTTCCTGGTGTGAACAGGCGATCTCCTTGGCGATGGACAGGAAAGCCATCGGCGTGCCAAGGGACCGTTCGGCATGCTCGATGGCGGCGCGGCCCAGCGTGGTGTGCGTCTTCATGATCTCGAATTCGTGCGGTTCGAACCTGCCTGGCTTGAGCAGGATGCGGTCGGGAATGCCGACCTTGCCGATATCGTGCAGCGGGGCCGATTTGAACAGCAGGTTGATAAAGCTGTCGGTCAGCACGGCGCTGAAGCGCGGGTGCCCTTTCAGGCGTTCCGCCAGCGCCTTGACGTAGAACTGGGTGCGGCGGATATGGTTGCCGGTTTCGGAATCGCGGGTTTCGGCCATCGAGGCCATGGCGAGGATGGTGACGTCCTGGATCGCCACCACTTCACGCGTGCGTTCCCGCACTTCCTGCTCCAAAAATTCGTTCTGGTCGCGCAGGAAGTCGGCGTGCTCTTTCAGCATCAAGTGGTTGCGCACGCGGGCCAGCGTGATGGGCGGGCTGATCGGCTTGGTGATGTAATCGACGGCGCCCAGGTCGAGGCCCAGTTCCTCGTCTTCCACCTCCGATTTCGCGGTAAGGAAAATAACGGGGATGTCGCGCGTGGCAGGATCGGCCTTCAGGCGGCGGCATACTTCGTAACCGTCCATCTCGGGCATCATCACATCGAGCAGGACCACGTCGGGCGGCTGGCCGGTGGTGGCGATGCGCAGGGCCTTCTCGCCGCTGTTGGCGACCTTGACCTTGTACAGGTCTTTCAAGAGGTCGTTCATCAGCACCAGGTTGTCGGGCGAGTCGTCGACCAGCAGCACGGTTTTCTTTGCGATCAGTTCCAGTTCCATCTCACTTTCCCTCCAGGCTTACCATTGCTTCCTCCAGCGCCGCCAGCGCGGCTTCAAGGTCCAGGTTACCAATTCCATTTGCAATACGGCGCCAGTGCTCGGGCAAGGCAGCTTTGAATTGCGCCAGTTCCGCATCCCACAGCTCGGCTGCCTGCGAGTCGCTATCGGCCAGCAGGTGGCGCAGGCGGTCAAGCGGCGGCGCAACGGCCGGGACGACGGGCGCCAGCGCAGGGTGCACGGCACCGCCGCGCGTCTCCGCATTAACCGCCCGCAGCGCGGCCAGCAGCGGGTCCAGTTCCACCAGCACCATCGCCAGCAGGCGTTCCAGGTCCGCCCGTGGAACGCCTTGCTGGCAAGCCTGCTCCAGTGCCTGCGCGGCCTCCTGAACGCTGCGCGCACCGATATTGCCTGCCACGCCCTTCAAAGTATGCGCCAGGCGCTCGGGCGCCGTCGCATCGCCGCCCATCAGCGCTTGCACGAACATTGCGGCAAAGTCCTGCTGGCCATCGCGGAACTTGACCAGCAAGCGGCGGTAAAGCTTTTCGTCGCCCATGGAGGTGGCGAGACCTGCCCGCACGTCGACCATCGGCAACGCGGGAAGCGGAGCAGGCTTGTCGCCCGCTGCAGCGGCGGAGGCAGCGTAAGCCTTTTGCACGGCCGCCACCGCGGCGGCCTGCCCCCCATCCGGCTCCGGCCGCAGCCAGCGCGCCAGCGTGGCGTACATTTCGGCCACGTTGACCGGCTTGGCGATGTGGTCCTGCATGCCGCTGGCCAGCACCTTTTCGCGGTCGCCCGCCATGGCGTTGGCCGTCATGGCGATAATCGGCAATTTGTCGAAGACAGGATTGGCGCGAATCGCGCGCGAGGCCTGGAAACCATCCATCACGGGCATCTGGCAGTCCATCAGCACGCCGTCGAATCGCGCATCCTGCGCCAGGATATCCAGCGCTTGCTGCCCGTGGCAAGCCAGCACCGCTTCCATACCCGCCTTGCCCAGCAGGTCGATTGCCAGTTCCTGGTTCATCTCGTTGTCTTCAACCAGCAGGACGCGCGTGCCGGCCAGGCGCGCCATGATTTCGCCCTGGTGCAGGTCGCGCTCAGCAAAGCGGCGGCCTTCGACCAGCACGCCCTTGCCTAGCGCCTCGCCGACCGCTTCCAGCAAAGCGGACGGCGTCACCGGCTTGGTCAGCACGGACTTGAGCTGGACCCGGCGTTCTTCTGCGCTGGTCAAGGCTTCCTCGCGGCCATAAGCGGTCACCATGATGACGGCAGGCAGGCGGCCGGCCGGCGCTGACTGCAGGCGACGCACGGTTTCAACGCCGTCCATCGAAGGCATTTTCCAGTCCATCAGGATCAGGTCGTAAGGCATGGCCTGTTCTTCCGAGCGCGCCGCCATGTCCAGCGCCTGCTGTCCGCTCAGCGCCACATCCACCGCCAGCCCGAAGGATCGTGCAACGGTGGAGAGTATTTCGCGCGCCGAGGCATTGTCGTCCACCACCAGCACGCGCACGCCGAGCAGCTCGTCGGCGCGGAACATGCGGCGCGGTTTGGGATTGGCCTGCAGCCCGAAGCGTGCCGTGAAATGGAAGGTGGAGCCCTTGCCTTCCACGCTCTCGACCCAAATGCGCCCGCCCATCAGCTCCAGCAGGTTTTTGCTGATCACCAGGCCAAGCCCGGTGCCGCCGTACTTGCGCGTGGTCGAAGCATCGGCCTGGCTGAAAGACTGGAACAATTTGGCGCTTTGCGCTTCGCTCATGCCGATTCCGGAGTCGCGCACCCAGAAATGCAGTTCGACACCCTCTTCGTCCCGGCCCGACTGTTCAATACCGACCACCACTTCGCCATCGGCGGTGAACTTGACCGCATTGTTGGCAAGGTTGACCAGTACCTGGCCAATGCGCAGCGGATCGCCAACCAGGCCGGTCGGCAGCTCCGGTGCCACCTGGAACAGCAGTTCCAGGCCCTTGTCCTCGGCCTTGAAGGCGATCAGGTTGGCCAGGTTGTCGAGCACGTCGTCGAGGTCGAACTCGACCCGCTCCACTGTCATCTTGCCGGCCTCGATCTTCGAAAAGTCGAGGATATCGTTGATGATGCCGAGCAGGTTTTCGCCGGCGCGCTGCACCTTCTCGACGTAGTTGCGCTGGCGCTTATCGAGGTTGGTCTGCAAGGCCAGGTGCGACATGCCGATGATGGCATTCATCGGCGTGCGGATTTCATGGCTCATATTGGCCAGGAAATCGCTCTTGGCCCGCGTTGCGGCCAGCGCCTGCTCCTTGGCAATGCGCAGTTCGTCCTCGGCGGCCTTTTGCGCGGTGACGTCCTGGTACACGCCATACATGAAGCGCGGCGCGCCGCTCTCCTCGTCGCGCACCACGGTGCCGACCGCGTGCAGCCAGATGATGCGCCCGTCCAGCGGGCGCCTGTAGGCATACACGGCATCGAACTTGTCGCAGCTGCCATCGAGTGCTCCCTGCACCCTGGCGGCAACCCGCAGCGCGCCTTCGGGATCGGCTTCCACCACGCGCGCAAACCATTCGTCCTGCAGGTGGTAGCGGCCATCGGTGCGCGGCGGTTCGCCCAGCAGGCGCGCGGCGCGCTCGGACTGCGTATAGTATTCGGGATCGCTGTAGTCGACCACCCAGTAGCCGCAGTCGGTCATTTCCAGCGCGATATCGCCCAGGAAGTTGCTGCGCTTGATTTCCTCCTCCAGCACCTTGCGCTCGGTGATGTCGCGGAACACCACCACCGATCCGACTTGCGCGCCGTCCTTGTACATGGGCCGGTCCATGCAATCGACAGGGAAGGTGCTGCCGTCCTTGCGCTTCAATTGCTCGCTGTCCTGCTGCCATTCGGCGCCCACCATTTCACCTTCCGCGTAGCCCAGCAAGGCCAGCGCCGCCGGGTTGACGAAAGTGATGCGGCCGCCCAGGTCAAGGCCGACGATGCCGTCGCTGACCGTACCCAGCACCAGCCGGCTGCGCTCCTCCAGCACCCTGGTGCGTTCATTGCGCTCCAGTATTTCCATGTTCATGGCGACCACCGGCAGTGCGCCATCCAGCAGCGACTGGGCCTGGTCGCCGTAAGGCTCCAGTGTCGCCAGTTCCAGCACGCCCAGCAAGCGCTCATTGCGCACCACCGGCACGATGGCGATACTGGCCGGGTCGGCTTCGCCCAGCGCGGAGCCGATGCGGACGTAGCCGGCCGGCGCCTGGCGCAGGATAATCGGCTTGCGCTGCGCCGCGCATTGTCCCACCAGGCCTTCGCCAAGCAGGAAACGCTGCTGCGCCGCGGACCTGCCGCGCATGGCGTAGCCGGCCAGCAGCGCCAGGCTGCCCTCCTCCGCCTCATGCCGGTAGAAGGCTGCGTGGCCGGCCTGCACCAGCGGCGCCAGTGCCGCCAGCGTGCGCGCGGCCAGGTCTTGCGCGCTATCAGCCGATTGCAGGTCGTTGCCGATTGCCGCCAGGTGGGTCTTGAGCCAGCGCTGCGCCTCCATCTTGCAGGCTTCTTCCTGCAGCACCTTGATCGAGCGCGCCAGGCTGCCCATCTCGTTGGGAAAATCCGTCAGCGGCACTTCGGCGCTGAGCCTGCCCTTCGCCAGTTGCTGCACGGCGCTGCGCAAGCGCTCCGAAGGCAGGCGCACCGAGCGCCCCACCAGGTAGCTGAAAAGCACGCCCAGCACCAGGCTCAGTCCCAGCAAAGCGTAGGTGAGCTGCTTCTCATAGCGCGACAGCGCCTGCATTTCTTCGATCTGGCGGCGCGCGCTGTCTTCCTTGATTTCGGCAATGCGCGTCAAGGCGTTGTTGGCGCGCAGGGCGTGCTCCTGGAATTTTGGATCCGCCACCACGGCTGCCGCCTGCTCCGTCTGGCCGGCGCGCAGCAGGCGCACCGTTTCGTCAACGCGCAGGTGATAGCCGGCGTAGGCTGTTTCGAACTCGGCCAGGTTCTTGCGGTTCTCCTCGCGGATGATGCGCGGGCGCAGCTCCTCCAGCGCACGGTCTTGCCGGCGCTGCGCCTCGTCGACCATGGACAGGGCATAATCGCGGCCGGCCCTGTCGCGCGCCAGCAGGGCTTGCTGCAAGGCGCGGCCGCGCTGGGCAAACTGGATCAACGCGTCCTTGGCGTCGGAAATGCCCAGCAGGTCGTTCTTGTAGATGCCGAGAATCTCGTCGTGCAGGCGGGCCTGGGTGGTGACGTTGTGCAGACCGAACGCCAGCGTGATCAGCAGGCTGCCGCCGAAACCCAGCGCGAGTTTCCACGTCAGGCCGAGTTTTTCAAGTCGAGTCAGTAAGCCTGCCACGCTCCCCCCCTACTCAGTCATATTGATCGCCAGCAGGTCAAGCGCTGACAGGAATTGTTCATACGCCGCGGCGTCAGGCGCCTGCAGCAGCGCCAGTTCCACCGCGCCCAGCAGGCGTCCCCGCAACTGGACTGGCGCCAGCAGCAGGGCGCCCGGGTTTGCGCCGCCCAGGCCGGAGCGGATGCTCCATGCGGCGCCCGCGGCGCCGGCGCCGACGATGCGCGCCTGGCGTTCCAGTGCGCATTGGCCAAGCAAGCCCTCGCCCAGCGCCAGGTGTTGCGGCGGCGCCGTGCTGGCATAGCTGGCGGCCAGCGCCAGGCCGTTCGCATCGGCGCCGTAGATGGCGCCCTGCATGGCGCCAAACAGCCGATGGCATTGATCGAGGAAGGCTGCAAGGCGGGCTTGGCGATCCTCAGCCTGCTGCATCTGCAGCGCCACCTGGGCCAGCTGCATCTTGCGTTCGGCGCGCAGCTCCTGCTCCTGCGCCACGCGTTCCAGTTCGACATGGGCGCGCTGCTGCGCCGCCTGGCTGCGCACGGCGCGCAAGCCGGCCGCCCCGAGCAGGACCACCACGGCCGCCGCCATGGCCGCGGCCGGCACGCCGCTGCCCGCAGGCACGCTCTGGCCCAGGTCTTCCAGCACCACCAGTTGCCAGCTGCCGGATGGATCGTGCCAGTCGACGGTAGCCGAAGCCACCGCATAATGCCGGCCCTCAGCCGTCACCATGCCCGGCGCGATATCGAGCGGCAGCCGGCGCGGCTCCCTGTCTTCGAACAGCTTGCCGAACTGGCGCACGGCGCGGATTTGCGCCACCCTGGCCAGCGTCACCTCGCCCGCCAGCATGCCGCGCCATTCGCGGCGGCTGCTGGCGAACACCACGCCCTGCGGCGACAGCAGGATGGCGGCCTGGCCGCTGCGCGCCAGCAGGCGCTCGAGCTTTTCCATGTCGGTGCGCGCCACCACCACCCCAACCGGATCGCCGCTGCGCGCCATGCCGGCATACACTGGCGCGGCAAAATACAGGGCATGGTCGCCGCGCGCCAGGCTGACGGCGGCGTAGATATTGTTGCGCCCGGCCATCGACTCCTTGTAATAGGGACGGAAGCGCACGTCGATGCCGGTCGACGGTCTTCCGCTTTCGTCCCAGGACGATTTGACGAAGCCATCCCGGCCCACCACGAATAAACCCTGGATTTTCTGGCTGCGGGCGACGTTTTCCAATAAGGCCAATATATTCGGCTGGTTGGGGGGAATTGGCTCGGTGCTTTCCTTCTTGATATCCGGCTCAATCAATCCGAGCAGGGAAATCGCCCCCATCAAATTACTGTCCAGCGTTAATGACATGGCAGAAATTGCATCGCGCTGGACATCGATATTCAATAATTCCAGCCGTCCCCGTTCCAGGTTATCGCGGTAGCGGCTGCCGGCCAGCGAGGCCGCCGCCATGGCCAGCAGCGTGACCACGGCCCAGGCGCGCAAGGGATGTTTTGCAATTCTCTCAATTACCAACATGGCAAATTTCAAGAAGGAAATATTATCGAATAACAATACCAGTATTCCCGCCGTGCGTGCCGCACGCCATGGTTTTTATTGTTCAGTTGCGCATGATTGACGTTTGCTGGACGAGTTAACCCGATAGTGATATTGTCCATATTTAGAATATTGCTCTTGATCCAGCATTATTCCGCCCCGAACGAACGCACCAATCCGACCATGTTCAAGAAAATAACCGCAGCCCTGCTGATGTCGATCTCCGCAGCCGCGTTTGCCGTGCCTTTGGGCTCGCAAGCCGTGCTTGTCGTCGAGGATGAGACCGGCAAAGTGCTGGTCGAGAAGAACGCCACCGCCGTTGTTCCGATCGCCTCCCTCACCAAACTGATGACCGCAATGGTCGTGCTCGACTCCAAGCTTGATATGGAGGAGCAGATCAGCATCGACAAAGACGACGTCGATACGCTCAAGCACAGCACCTCGCGCGTGCCGGTCGGCGCCACCATTTCGCGCGGCGAATTGCTGCAGCTGGCGCTGATGTCCTCCGATAACCGCGCCGCTGCCGCGCTGGCGCGCACCTTCCCGGGCGGCCCGGCCGCCTTTACCGCCGCCGTCCATGCCAAGATCCAGCAGCTTGGCATGAGCAGCACACAGATCGATGAACCGACCGGCCTGTCGCCTAACAATACATCGAATGCAGCCGACCTGGTGAAAATGGCCGCGGCCGCCGCCCAGTACCCCGAGATCCGCCGCATCACCACCGATACCGAGGAAGTGATCAATATGAAAGGGCGCATGGTGCAGTACCACAACACCAATCGCCTGGTCGGCGCCAAAGGCTGGGATATCGGCCTGTCCAAGACCGGCTATACCGTAGAAGCGGGCCGCTGCCTGATCATGCGCATCACCGAAGCCGGCCGCGCCGCCACCCTGGTCCTGCTGAACGCCGGGGGCAATTCGGCGCGCCTGATGGATGCGCTGAACATCCGCCGCCTGCTGGCCGGCGACAACGCACCCAAAGTGATGAAAGCATCGAGCCCGCGCAAGAAAGCAGTGCGCACAACGGAACGCCGTCGCCGCCGCATGTAAAACACCTGACGGGGTTCGCTGCCGAGAGGCACCATGGACCTGCTGCGCAACCTGCGCTTCGCACGCCGCCTGGCGATCCTGGTGGGGATCTTTGCCGGCGGCTTCCTGCTGTACGGGTTCTGGTCCTTCCGTACCCTCGATGAACTGCGCGTCAACGGCCCGCTGTATGGCGACGTGATACAGGGCAAGGACCTGATTGCGGACGTGCTGCCGCCGCCGCTGTACATCATCGAGTCCTTCCTGGTGGCGCAGCAATTGGCGGCGGCCAGCAGCCAGGTGGAGCGCGAGCAGCTGGCGCAGCGCCTGCGCACCCTGCACGCGCAGCAGGTGGCGCGCGTACATTACTGGCAGAGCCGCCAGCTTGACGGCAGCCTGGCGGAATCGCTCAAGCAGGCGAATATACAGGCAACGGCCTTCTATAACGAAGCCTTCGGCCAGCTGGTGCCGGCGCTGGAGCTGGGCGAGCGGCCGCGCGCCGAACATGCGCTGGCGAAAATGCAGCGCCATTATGAACTGCACCGGCAGGTGGTGGACGACCTGGTCGACCTGGCGGCGAGCCGCGCCCGTTTCACCGAGGTCAAGGCGGCCGACCGCATCCGCTCCGACAGCGCCCTGCTGCTGGCGATCCTGGCCGGTTCGCTGGCCCTGGCAACCGGCATGGCATGGCTGGTCAGCCGCAGCATCACGCAGCCGCTGGCGCAGGCCCTGGCCATAGCGCAGCGGGTTCGCAGCGGCGAGCTGTCGTCGCCGGCCCCGCAGCCCTTCGAAGATGAAACCGGCGAGCTGCTGTCGTCCCTGCATGCGCTGCAGGAGAGCCTTGCCGCCGCCGCCGCCGCCCGCAGTGAATCGGAGCGCAAGCTGCGCTGCACGCGCCAGCTGCTGGAGCGCCTGTTGAACAGCGCCGATTTGCTGGTGCTCGGGCTTGGGCATGAAGGCGAGGTGCTGATTTTCAATGAAACGGCAGCCCGGGTTACCGGATGCAGCCGCGACAGCGTGCTGGGACGCGTGTGGCGCGACTTGCCGCTGCTGCCCATGTCGGCCGTCTCGCAATGGCCGGAAGGCGGACAGCTGGAACAGTTCCGCGCCATGCCGGCCGGCCAGGAACACTTGCTGCATACGGCATCAGGCGATGAACGCCGCATCGCCTGGCATCACAGCGCACTGGAAGAAGGCGAAATCGCCTTGCTCAGTTTCGGTATCGACGTGACCGAATTGCGCCAGGCCGAGCGCGCCATTGCGACCGCCCACGAAGCTGCGGACCATGCCAACCGCAGCAAGAGCGCCTTCCTGGCCAATATGGGCCATGAACTGCGCACGCCGCTGAATGCCATCATCGGCCTGACCGAGCTGGCCCTGCGCGGGCCGCTCGATGCGCGCCAGCGCAGCTACCTGGAGCAAGTCGACGGCGCGGCTGCCAGCCTGATGGCAATGTTCAACGACATCCTCGACTTTTCGCGCATCGAGGCGGGCAAATTCCGCATGGAGGAATGCGTGTTCAGCGTGCGCCACGCCGCCGCACAGGCTTGCGCCGAATGGCAGGCGGCGGCACAAGGCAAGGGTTTGCAGCTCGAATGTACGGTGGAGGCATCGCTGCCGGAAGAACTGGTGGGCGACGCGGCGCGCCTGCAGCAACTGCTGCAGCACCTGCTGGCGCATTCGGTCAAGTTCACGGAACGGGGCAAGGTGCAGCTGCTGCTGCGCCGCGAAGACGCCGGCAGCGCGGAAGGTACGGTGCTGCGCTGGGAAGTGCGCGACAGCGGCGCGGCGCGCGACGCGGCAGTCCAGCTATATGAACCGGTCGGCCCCGGCGACTCGGCGGCAGGCCTGGGCCTGTCGGTGGCGCGCCAGCTGGCGGCCATGATGGGCGGCCATTTGCTGCTGGAGAGCGACCCGGCCGAAGGCAACCGCTTCGTCTTCACCGCCCTGTTCCGCCACCCGCTGCCGGGCGCCGTCGCATGCGCCGAAGCGCAGGCGACGGCGCAAACCCTCTTCCCCGCCCTATGCGCCCTCGGCGTGGATATGGCCGGGGCGATGGTGCGCCTGCAGGGCAACCGCACGCAGCTGCGCAAGATGCTGTGCCAGTTCCTGCAAGGCCAGGCCGCGCTGCATGCCGCCATTGGCGATGCGGTGGCGCAGGGCGACCGCCAGCGCGCGCAGCGCATGGCCCATACGCTGGCCGGACTATCGGCACAACTGGGCATGGAAGATTTGCGGCAGGCCGCGGCAGGCGTGATCAATGCGCTGCGCGCCGGCGGCCCGCTGGCAGCCGAGCTGGCGCAGCTGGCGCCGGCACTGGACGCGGTGCTGCAGGCGATCCACGCCGACCTGCAAGGCGCCGGCGAATCAGGCGAGCAGGCTGCGTAGGCCGCTGGTGCGTTCGGTGCGGCGGCGGATTGCGTCCGGCAGCACGCCGGGATTCGGCGTCAGCAGCGTAAAGCGCTGGCGGGCACGGGTGATGCCGGTGTAGACCAGTTCACGCGCCAGCACGCTGGACGCTTCGCGCGGCAGCACCAGCACGGTATGGCTGAACTCCGAACCTTGCGATTTGTGCACCGTCATGGCGAATGCGGTTTCCACATTGCGCAGGCGGGTTGCCAGCACGCTGCGCACCTGGCCGCCGTCCGAGAAGTACACACGCAGCGAGCCGCTGCGCGCAGGATCGGGCAGCACCAGGCCGATATCGCCGTTATAGACCCCCGTGGCGTAGTCGTTGCGCGTCACCATGACCGGGCGGCCCACATACCAGTCGCCGCGCCGCTTCAGCAAATCCTGCTCTTCAAGGCGCTGCGCGATGCTGTCGTTCAGGCCCGAGACGCCCCATTCCCCTTCGCGCACGGCGCATAGCAGGCGGAAGCCCTCGAAAGCCGCCAGCACGCCGGCAGCCCAGGCGTCGTGGCCTGCCGTGCCGGCGCCTTGCTTGACCATTTGCAGGAAAGGCCGGTAGCCCTCGGCTGCCAGCTGCAACATGTCCTCCTGCTGCGCCGCCTCGTTCCAGTGCAGCTGCCCGCCGCTGTCGGAGCGCAGCACGGCGCGCGCAGCGTCGGCATCGCCGTCGTTGACGGCAACGGCCAGCTGGCCGATCGGGCCGCCGAAGCGGCGGCTCTGGCGCAGCATGACCGTTTGCTGCGCCAACGCGCCTGCATTGCCAAGGAATTCCGGCGGGATGCGCTGGCCGGACGCCGCTTCCACGAAGGCCGCCGTCGCAGCGCCGTAGCCGCCGGCTTGCGCGTCGTAGCACAAGTCGCCCAGCACCGAGCCCGCCTCCACCGACGCCAGCTGGTCCTTGTCGCCCAAAAGGACCAGGCGTGCGCCGTCCGGCAGTGCATCGAGCAGGGCCGCCATCATTTCCAGGTGCACCATCGAGGCTTCGTCCACGATCAGCACGTCCACGTCGAGCGGATTGCCGGCGTTGTGGCGGAAAGCGCGGGTATCCGGGCGCGCACCAAGCAGGGAATGCAGGGTACGGGCGCCACCCATGCGCTGCGCCAGTTCGCGCAGCGGCAAGGCGCCTCCCAGGCTTTGCTCCAGGTCTTCCAGGGCGCCGTCAATGGCTTGCTTCAGGCGCGCGGCAGCCTTGCCGGTCGGCGCCGCCAGCGCCACGCGCAGCTGGCCGGCATTCTCGCCTGCCAGCGCGAAAAGCAGGGCCAGCAAACGGGCCACGGTATAGGTCTTGCCGGTGCCGGGACCGCCGGTAATGACTGCCAGCTCGCCGCGCGCGGCGACCGCGCAGGCGATCTTTTGCCAGTCCGCCCCGCCCTCGCGCGTCGCATGGGTGAACAGGCGGTCCAGCCATTGGCGCACCAGCGCCGGCGACGGCCCCGGATTGCCCCGGGCTGCCTCGCCAGTACCTGTCCTTGAACGCACAGCATCGGCTACGGTATTTTCGTCCGACCAGTAGCGGCGCAGGTACAGGCGGCCGCCGGCCAGTACCAGCGGCTGGCCCCGATCGGCGCCGCCCGGCCAGGCCAGCACTTGCGGGCAAGCCTGCAGGAATTCGTGCCACGCCGCCAGCCCTTGCGGCAATTCGCCGGCTTCCGTGCACAGCCCTTGCCAATCGTCCTCGCCCCAACCCAGCATGGCCGAAGGATCGCCGGCCAGCGCCGACAATTGCAGGCAACTGTGGCCGCGGCCCTCGAGCTCGGACAGCAGCAGGCAGGCCAGGGCCAGCGGGTTACCCGCCGCCGCGCTGGCGCTTGCTGCAAGCGACGTTGCGAAGCGTGCAAAGACGGGGCCCAGGCGGCGCAGCATGCCGCCTTCGGCCAGCATGTCGATATGTTCGTAAAAACTCATTGGCAAAGCCCGTCCAGTCCATCCAGCAGTTCCGGGTCAGGCGGCAGCAGGTAGCAGCCGCGCGTCTGCTCGTTGCCGACGCCGCGCAGGAAGTAGAAGATCGCGCCGCCCAGTTGCGCGGCGGGGTCGTAGGCATCGCCCAGGCGCGTGCGCAGCAGGCGGTGCAGGGCCAGCATGTAGATCGCACCCTGCACGTCGTAGCGGTGGGCTGCCATGCCGTGCGCCAGCGCTGCCTTGTGGTATGCCGCGTCGCCGCCGCCCAGCGCGTTGGATTTGTAGTCCAGCACCCAGTAGCGGCCCTGGTGTTCGAACACCAGGTCGCAGAACCCTTTCAGCATGCCGTGCAGTTCGCGCTGCGGCAGGCCGGGGCGCGCTATGCCGTCCAGCAGGTGCTGGCGGCACAGGCGGTCCAGCCGGCCCGTGTCCAGGCGCTCGCTTGGGAACCAGAACTCCATCTCCGGCAGCAACTGCCCGATGGCGTCCAGCGCGCCGCCCAGCGGCGGCAGTCGGGTGGTGGCGATCACCCGCAGCCATTCCAGGGTATCTGCTTCGCGGTGGCCCCAGCCTGCGCGCTTGACCAGGCGCGCGGCGCGCTCCGCAAAATGCTCCTGGTGGATCGAGGCGAAACCGTCGCGCGCCAGCGATTCAAGCTGGTCGTGCAGGAAGTTGCCGGGTACCGAACCGCGCGGGAAGCGG
Source organism: Duganella sp. Root198D2 (assembly GCF_001428585.1). Classification (NCBI taxonomy): domain Bacteria; kingdom Pseudomonadati; phylum Pseudomonadota; class Betaproteobacteria; order Burkholderiales; family Oxalobacteraceae; genus Duganella; species Duganella sp. Root198D2. The sequence continues at coordinate 217,959 of NZ_LMIC01000044.1, forward strand.
TGCCAGGGCGTGTCTTCGATGCGCAGGGCAGCCCCCTCATTTTCGCCTTCGAGCAGCGTTTCCTGCGCGGCGTGCATCGGCGCCGGCAGCGCATCGCTGCTGCTGCGCCTTGCCAGCGAAGTGAAACTGCCAACCGACCAGTCGCGCTCGAAACTGCCTTGATAGCCCAGCGGCGCCTGCAGCGGTGGCAGTTCTACCGCACGCGCCAGGCGGGTCAGCGGCACGCCAGGCTCCAGCAGGGCGACGGAAATAGCGTCGCAGCCGGCGCGCAGCTGCTGCCAGCTTTCCAGCAACTGGCCGGAGGGCAGCGGTGTCCCGCCTGTCAGCAAATACCCCAGGGCCGAATCGTGCAGCGTGTTTTCATCCTTCTTGCGCGCCGGCAGCGCGGCCACGCCGAGCCACAGGAAATACCGGGCGCGCGTCAGCGCGACATAAAGCAGGCGCAGGTCTTCCTCGATGCGGGCGGCTTCCACCGCTTCCTGGCCCTCGTCGGACAGGCGCATGTCAAGGCGGCGCTCGCCCTCGGCATCGGTGTACTCGAAAAAGGTGCGGTTGCGCTTATCGACCTTGCGCACCGTGACCGCAAACGGCAGGTACACCAGCGGGTATTCCAGGCCCTTGGACTTGTGTACGGTGACGACCTTGACCAGCTCCGCGTCCGACTCCAGGCGCAGCACGCGTTCATCGCCGCCGTCGGTTTCATCGTTGATCTGCTCGGCCAGCCAGCGTATCAGTGCCTGCTCGCCTTCCAGTTGCCGGCTGGCCTGCTGCAGCAGCTCGGCCAGGTGCAGCAGGTTGGTCAGGCTGCGCTCGCCGCCCGGGCGCGCCAGCAGTTGCGCCGGCAAGCCGAGGTCGTGGATGAAGCGGCGCAGCATGGCCAGCACGCCCTGGCGCTGCCAGACCACATGCAATTCCTTGAGCTGTTCGACGCGGCTTTCCCACGCCAGCTCGTCGGCGGAGAACTGCGCCAGTTCGGCCAGCGGCAGGTTGGCGGTGCGGGTTGCGAAAGCAGTCCGCGCCAGCTGCCCATCGAGGGGGTTGGCCACGGCCGCCAGCCAGCGCAGCATATCGGCCGCTTCGTCGCTCGATAGCACCGAATCCTTGTCCGACAGGTAGACGCTCGGCACCAGGCGCCGCTGCAGCGAACGGCGCACGGCTGCCGCCTCGCGGCGGTCGCGCACCAGGATGGCAATATCGGCCGGCTGCAGGCGCCTGAAGCCGTCGCCGCCCTGGAAGCCGGTGGCGGGGTCATTGAGCAGGCAGGCGATATGCTCGGCGCATTGCTCGGCAAAGAACTCGCGGTAAGCGTCGGCCCCCAACTGCTCCAGCGTGCAGCCGGCTGTCAAGGCCTGGATGTCGCCCGCCGGGCCGACCAGCCGCTCGGCACGGCCGCGCGCAGCCACCGCATCGAATGGCAGCGGATTGGCTTGGCCGCTGCGGAAGCGGAATGCGCCGCGGGCAAAACCGCCCTGCCCGGCCACGCCTTCCGCATGCAGGAAAATCTGGTTGACTGCAGCCACCAGCTGCGCCGTGGAGCGGAAGTTGGTGCCGAGCTGGTAGTGGCGCCCTTCGGTGGCGCGCCGCGCATCGAGGTAGCTGTGGATGTCGGCGCCGCGGAAGCCGTAAATCGACTGTTTCGGGTCGCCGATCAGGAACAGGCCGAGTTCGGGATCATTGGCGGCAACCTGGTACAGCAGGTTGAAAATGCGGTACTGGCTGGGGGCAGTGTCCTGGAATTCATCCACCATCGCCACCGGGAATTGCGTGACGATGCGCTGGCGCAGTGCCGCGCCGTTGGGCCCCTCCAGCGCACTGCGCAGGCGCTCCAGCATGTCGGCAAAACCGAACAGGCGCTGCTGGCGCTTCAACTCCTCCATGCGCGCGGCGACCGTGGCGGCGGCATGGCGCAAGATATGGTGGCGCAGCGGCTCGATAGCGTCCAGCGCGCGCCGCAGCGGCGCGACCTCGTCAAAGTCGGCCGGGATGTCGGGAGCGAAGCCTTTGGCGCAGGCATCGACCAGGCCGGCCGACGTCAGCCGCATCCACGGCGTGGCGTTCATGTCCGGCTCGGCCAGCGCGGGATCGCCGGCCCAATCGCGCAGGGCCGCAAACCATTTGACGACCGAGTCGGCACGCAGCTTGGTGCCATTGAAGCATTTCGGATTGGCTTCGCGCTGCGCCGCGATCCAGCCTTCCATGCGCCCGGCCCGCTCGGCCCAGCCCTGCTTGAGGCCTGCCAGTAGCGCTTGCTGCTCGCGCTGTACGCGGCCGATCATTGCACCCAGCTGCTCACGGCCAGCCGGCGCGGCTGCATCGGGCCGGCGCGCCAGGTCGCGCACGCTGCGCCCCAGCGCCGACACGTCGCGGCAAGCGCCGAGCAGCACGCGCAAAGCCTGCTCGCCCAGCGGATAGACTTGCTGGCGCCAGTAATCGTGCACTGCGTCTTCGTACAGCGCCGCTTCGTCGCTGAGCAATTCTTCATCGAACAGGTTGCCGCTGTCGAAGGCATGTTCGCGCAGCATGCGCTGGCACCAGGCGTCGATGGTGAAAATCGCCGCCTCGTCCATCGTTTCAGCCGCCAGCTGCAGGCGATAGGCGGCCTGCTGGCGCGCGGCCTGGCCGGGCAGTTCTTCCAGCAACGCGTCCAGGTAAGGATCCGGCGCCAGCGCCGTCTCGGCACGGAAGTAGGCCGCAGCTTCCACCAGCCGTTCGCGCACCCGGTTGGACAATTCGCGCGTGGCCGCGCGGGTGAAGGTCATCACCAGGATTTCGTTCGGCATCAGCGCCCGCCGGTAGGCATACTCGCCGCCGTGGCCCAGCACCAGCCGCACATACAGGGCGGCGATGGTCCAGGTCTTGCCGGTGCCGGCGCTGGCCTCGATCAGGCGCGAGCCATGCAGCGGGAATTCGAGCGGGTTCAGCGCGATGCTCATTCCTCGCCCTCCGCGCCGCCCTCAATAGGCTGCACCAGCACCGATTGCGCCAGCCAGTCCGCCAGCGGCTGGTACAGCGCGCGGCTGTCGCCTGCATGGCCCGGCTCACCGGCCAGGGCGGCGAAGTCCGGCCACAAGCGGGCCAGGCACGGATCGTCGTTTTCGCCGGAGAGCTCAAAGCCGCCATCGTAGACGCTGCGCGGGTCGCCCTCCATCACCAGCGCAAGCCCGGTCTTGCAGGCAACGGGCAACGGCCGGTCCATGCCGGCCCGCCACAGTTCGACGATGCGGGCCAGTGCCGCAAGCGCGGCCTGGGGATCAAGCGGCGCCATGATGACGATGGCATCGCGCGCCACCAGGAAGCCGGTCACGGGCTGGCCCTGGGCGGCTGCGGCGAGCTGGCGCAGCCACATCGGGATCAGCTTTTCGCCACGCGGTGCGCCGGATTTGTCGCATACGCGCGAAGACATCTGCATCAGCCAGACCGTTGCCCCTTCGGCGCGATGCAACTGGTCGATCCAGTCTTCCAGCAGCAGCCCGGCCAGTTCCAGCTGGACCGCCAGCTTGGGCGCTTCATCGCGGTAGGTGCCGCGCAGGGATAGCCACGCTGTCCGCACCGGCACCAGTTCCTCCACCAGCTCATCGAGCACGCGGTCGCCGATCAGGCCGATCGGCAGCACGCCCTGGCGCCGCAAACGCTGGCCGCGCTGCTGCAGGCTGGCGCGCACGTCCTCCAGCGCCTCCACTTCGCCGCTGTCCGCCAGCATCGCATCTTCCAGGTTGTAGCGTTCGAGGCCATTGAGCTGGAAGGGTTCCTCGTCCTCGCCTACCATCGCCGATTCCGCAAAATAGACGCCGAGGCGCTGGCGGAAGAAATGCCGTACCGGCTGGCGCAGGAAGGCCGCCAGCGTAGAGAGCCGCAGCCGGAAAGTCTCTTCCACCTCATACGGGGGCAATGCGGCTGCGCCGGCGTCGCTGCCGCCGGCATCATGCGCCGCGCGCCATTCGCCGGCATAGGTCAGCAGGCCGCCGCGCTCGAAGTAGGCGCGGCTGAACGGCTGCAGCGCATGCATCGTGGTGCGGGCGGCGAGATCCAGGTTCCAGCCCGCCTGCAGGTAATCGCGCAACTGCGCCACCAGCACCGAAGGCGGCTGTTCGCTGTTGTCGCGCACATTGCGCCCGACCCAGCTCACATACAGCTTGTCGCGCGCCGCCAGCACCGCTTCCAGCATCAGGTAGCGGTCGTCGTCGCGGCGCGAGCGGTCGCCGGGGCGCGCCATGCCTGGCATGGCCAGCAAGTCGAAGTCGGCGCGGCTGGCGCGGCGCGGGAAGTCGCCGTCGTTCATGCCCAGCAGGCACACCGCGCGGAACGGCACGGCGCGCATCGGCATCAGGGTGCAGAAGGTGACGCCGCCGGAAACGAACTGGTGCTCCAGCGACGGCTCGTCGAGCCCTCCCATCCAGGCTTCGCGCAAGGTGGCCAGCGGCACCGCCTCGTCAAAGCCGGCGTCCTCGCAGGTCGCCAGCCATTGGTCCAGCGCATCGTCCAGGCGTGCCAGCGTCAGGCGGTCGGCTTCGTCGCGGTCGCTGAAGAAGCCGGCCAGCAGCAAGCGCGCCTGCTCGGCCCAGTCGGCCGGACTGCGTGCCACGCCCAGGTGTTCGCGCCAGGCCAGCAGGGCCTCGATCAGCTGCGCCAGCGAGCCGGCCAGCGCGGCATCCAGCCCGCCCACTTCCGAATAGGGCTCAATACCGATGAAGGCTTCGCCCTTGCCGGCGGCATAGCCAAGCAGCATGCGGCGCACGCCAAACATCCAGGCATTCTGCTCGCCGGCCGGCGCCAGGCCCAGGCCGGCACGGTGCCCGGCATCCAGTCCCCAGCGCACGCCGGCGCCCTCGATCCACTGGCCCAGCGTCGGCAAGTCGTCTTCGGCCAGGCCGAAACGGCGCGCCAGGGCCGGCACGTCCAGCAGGTCGCGCACCTCGCTCTGGCGGCAGCGCTGCTGCGGCAGGCGCAGCAGCCACTCCAGCGCCACCAGCAGCGGATTGACGCTGCGGTCGTTGACGTCGCCGATTTCGTGCGGGATGAAGCGCGGGTCGTGGCGCCGGTGCTGGCCGAACACGGCGCGGATCGAGGCGGTGAAGACCTCGATATCAGGCACCATCACCACCACATCGCGCGGGCGCAACGAGGGATCGGCGGCGAACATGGCCAGCAGCTGGTCGTGCAGGATCTCGACTTCGCGCTGCACGCTGTGCGCCACGTGGAATTCGATCGAACGGTCGCTGTCTTCCGGCGCCAGCCGCGCATGCTCGGCCAGCGGCAGCATGTCGCGCACGGCGGCCTGCACCTGGGCCAGCAAGCTCTGGCCTGCTTCATCGCTGAACAGGTCCACGCGCAGCTTGTCGCCGCGCCCTTCCAGGTCGCCGGCGGTATCGAATTCGTCGAGCATGCGGATGTAGTCGCGCCCCTGCCGGCCCCAGCTCGCCAGCAGCGGATGGCTGTGGGCATGCAGCGCCTCCAGCGGCACAGCCGACAGGTCGATGCCCTTGCGCGCGGCGTGGCGGTGGCGGGCCGCGCGCAGCAGGTCGCGCCCTTCGATGATATCGCCCCAGTAGTAGCGGCAAGGATTGGGCACCGCGATCACCACCTGGGTGAAGCGGGCCAGCGAGGCCATGGCCTGCAAGGTCTGGTACGGCAGCGCGGAGACGCCGAACAGCACGATGCGGCGCGGCAGGCGGCCCAGCGGCATGTCGCCGCGCTGCACCGCTTCGACGAAGGTGGCGTGCACGCTGGCGCGCCCCAGGCCGCGTTCTTCTTCCGGCACGCTGGCCGCGACCGCGCGCCACAATTCGGCCTGCCAGCGCTGGTCGGGCGCCAGCGGCGCCGCCTCGCCGCGCGCGTTGCGCAGCTGGTCAAGGCCGGCGGCCCAGTCCTGCAGCCAGTCGGCGCGGTACACCTGGTACTGGTCGAACAAGTCGGCCAGGCGCTCGGCAAGCTGCAGGCGCCGTTCGGGATCGCCGTCGCGCAGGAAATGACGCAGCGGCGCAAACGCTTCCTGCGCCAGTAATTGCGGCAGCAGGCGCATCAGGCGCCAGGTCAGGGGGCCTTTATCGAAGGCGGAAACGGCCGGCACGCGCGCATGGCCCAGCATGCCGCGGTAGATTTCCCACAGCAGCCGAGCCGGCAACGCAACGCGGGTAGCGCCGCACAGGCCGGTCTCCTCGGCCAACGCGATTTTCAGCCATTCGGCCACGCCATTCGATTGCACCAGGAAAATCTCCTGCTCCAGCGGCGCCAGCGGCTGCCCGCGCAACCACTGGAACACGGCGCTGCGCAACTCTTCGAGCTGGTTGCCGTGCAAGATCAGGAGTCCGGGTTGGATGCTTTGAGCCATGTAAAAGCAGCGAAATAGCGTGGAGTGCCATTATCGCCGCAAAGACGGCTATCCGGGAATATTGACGTTCATTTCCTGCGCAATATGCTCGCGCAGGCGGTCCAGCAAAGGCTGCATCTGGCTCACGGTGGCGCGCGCGCGGTCGATGCCGTCGCCCGGGGCCATCTTCTCCAGCGCCAGGCACAGGTCGGCAAAGCTCATGGCCCCCACGGCCCGCGCCGAAGACTTGATACGGTGCCCCAGCTCCGACAAGCGCACGATATCGCCCGCCTCCAGCGCCTCCTGCACTTCGCGCAAGCCATCCTGCGCCGAGTCGAGGAACATATTGGCGTACTTGCGCATTTTTTCAGGCTTGTTGCCGAAGGTCTGGGCCAGCGCCCGCATATCGAACAGCTCGGACTCGGCGCCGGCGGCGCCCTCCGCTTCCGGCTCGGCAGCCGGTACCGGCGTCGGCGCCGGTACCGGCTGGCCCGGCATGGTCGTGCTGCGCACCTGCGCCATGCGCCCTTCTGCAGCGCGCTGGCTCATCCACTTGGACAGCACCGAGAACAGCAGGTTCGGTGCGATCGGCTTGGTCACGAATTCGTCCATGCCGGCCGCCAGGCAGCGCGCCTGGTCTTCGCGGCCGGCGTTGGCCGTCATGGCAATGATCAGGGTGCCGGACAGTTTTGGATGGGCGCGGATGATGCGCGTCGCCTCATAGCCATCCATCACCGGCATTTGCACGTCCATCAGCACGCAGTCGAAATGCTCCTTGACCAGCAGGTCGATGGCTTCCTTGCCGTTGTTGGCCACCACCACCGTGGCGCCGGCATCTTCCAGCAATTCCTGCCCCACTTGCTGGCTGAAGATGTTGTCCTCCACCAGCAGGATCGAAGCACCGTGGATCGGCGCCAGCATATCGGGCTGCAGCGCATTGGTATCGGTCGCCTGCAGCAGGTGCGTGCCTTTCTGCAGTTTGGCCGTGAACCAGAAGGTCGAACCCTTGCCCGGCTCGCTCTCCACGCCCACCGTGCCGCCCATCAGCTCCGCCAGCTGCTTGCTGATCACCAGGCCCAGGCCGGTGCCGCCGTATTTGCGCGTGGTCGAGGTATCGCCCTGATGGAAGGACTGGAACAGGCTGGACACCTGGGCCGGCGTCATGCCGATGCCGTTGTCCTGCACCTCGAAGCGCACGACGGTGTAGTTGTCGCGGTCCTCGACCGGCCGCGCGCGGATATAGATCCGGTTATTTTCCGAGAACTTGATGGCATTGCTGGTGAAGTTCAACAGCACCTGCTCGAGGCGCAGCGGGTCGCCGCGCAGCTGGTGCGACAGGCCAGGCCAGATCTCGAACACCAGTTCCAGCCCCTTGCGGTTGGCCGCGTCGCCCAGCTGGCCCGAGATATTGGTCAGCAGCGACTCGAGCGCGAAGTCCAGTACTTCCAGGTCCAGCTTGCCCGCCTCGATCTTCGAGAAGTCGAGGATGTCGTTGATGATGCCCAGCAGGTGCTGGCCGGAATGGTAGATCTTTTGCAGGTAGTCCTTCTGTTTCGGATTGGATGCGCCCTTCAGCGCCAGGTGCGCCATGCCGATCACGGAATTCATTGGCGTGCGGATTTCGTGGCTCATGTTGGACAGGAAATCGCTCTTGGCCTGGTTCGCCGCGCGCGCCTGCTCTTTCAGCATGTGCAGTTCGGTGACGTCGGTCGAAAGTGCGATCACCACCGTCACATCCTTTTCCAGCCGCACCGGGGCCTTCACCGTCCACAGGTGGTGCACCACGCCCTGGCGGTCGGTATAACTGGCCTCGCCCGAGCGCTTCTGCTGGTCGGCCAGCACCACGCCGTCCTCCTGCCAGGCCTGGTCCGCATCGCGCTTATGCATGACTTCCACGTCCAGGCGGCCGATGATTTCTTCCACCGGCAGGCCGATCACCTCCGCCATCTTGGCGTTGACATAGACGTAGCGGCGGTCCTGGTCCTTCATGTAGACGTGCGCCTCGACGTTATCGAGCACGCTATCCAGCAGGCGGCGCTGCTCCAGCGCGTTGCGGCGCTGCGAGTACATGGTGAACAGGTAGCCGTAGATGAGCAGCGTACCGACAAAGCCGGTGATCAGCGCCAGGTACGGAACCCAGCGGTCAAAGCCGACGATCATCGCGTCCTTGCGCGCGTAGAACTGGGCCTTCCACAGGCTGCCGTTGAAATCGATCGGCAGCACGGAAATGAAATAGTCGCCCGCAACACCCGGCAGCGCGGCCGGCTTGTCGATGGAACCGTTATCGTTGAACAGCAGACGGTCGTCGGCCTCGATGGTGAGGTTGCGCTTCTCGGGATCGGTCGACGCGTCCGAATACAGGATCATGTGCACCTGGCGATCGGCCATCTCGTCGATCGCGCCCTGGATCAGCTTCGACACCGAAAAGCCGATCCCCACCGAACCGATGAAGCTGGCACGGCGGCTGCTCACGTCATCCACCGGCATGCCGCGCCTGTAGACCGGCAGGCGCATGCCCAGCCCGATATGCGGCAGCGGCTGCTTGAGCAATACCGGCTGGCCGGAAGCGCTGATTTCGCCCGTATCGCGCGACAATTGCATGGCGCGCTCAATATTGGGGTTGGCAGTAATGTCGACGCCGAACTTTTCCATCATCAAGCCCATCGGCTCCAGGTAGGTCAGCGGCGAATATTGTTCGCGCTTGCCAGGCGGCTTGATGTCGAACTTTGGATAGCCGCCAGGCGCCAGGCTGGTGTCGGCGCGCACCGCCGCCACAAAGGCATCGCGCTCCGCCTGCGGCACATTCGGCGCAAAGTTGATGGCCTCGATTGCCGGATAATGCTTGCCGATATTCAGCGACGTCACGTACTGCCGGAATTGCAGGCGGCTCACATGGTCGGAAGTCTGGAACAGCGCCACCAGGCCGCGCACCACGTCCGAATAAGCCTTGACGCGCGCCGAAATGCTGTATTGGGTAGCGCGATTCAAATTGTCAAAGCGCGCCTGCGCCTCGTCCTCCACGGTATTCGACGTGGTGGCAAACAAGGTGGCGCCAACTGCCGATGCCAGCGACAGGCCGAGGAACCATAGCAAAGCCCGCCCGTTCACCAGGCCACGCAACTTACGCCTCATCCATTGAGAAAAGTCTTGCATCTGAGCAGCATACTATTAAAGCAGCCCTGAACGGAACCAATTCATATCCTCCTGGTCCAAAGCGCGACAGGAGGGCTCATCATGAAAAATGGATTCCACATCTTACCGGCATCCCGGGCTTGCCGGAATTTCTTAGCCTGCAAGTGTGTCGCGGCACTTTGCCTTGCCGCAGCTGCGGGCGCCGCGCCGGCTGGCCAACGGCACCCGCCACCCGCGCCGGCATTGGAACACCGCGAATTCGATGCCATGCTGGAGGCCGCGTTCCAGCCGCCGGCAACAGGCAAAAATCGGACTTTCATAGTGCACTTTACACTTCCCGGTGCAATCGCGCCGCACAAGGTGAACTGGACTTTAGGACTGTATCGCGCCGACGGCAGCCTGCTGCGCCAGTGGCGCGGACGCCACGTCTTGCAAGGCGGCAGCGGCCAGGCCGTGGTCCATTGGCACGCTCCGCCTGCGCTGTCCGCCGGGATCTACCAGCTTCGCCTGCAAGCCGGCAATATTCTCCAGCACCGGCCCGTCGCAGTCGGCAAGCCGCTGCCGCTGTTGCCCGCCAGCGCCGCGCTGGATGGCGCTGGCATGGCCGCGCCGGCCCGTATCGACGGCCTCGGCTTCGACATCGTCTACGGCAACCTGCATAGCCAGACCAACCATAGCGACGGTGGCGGCGATCCGGCAAGCTGCCGCGGCGCCCAGGCGCCCCGCTCCGGCGCTTTCGGCCCCGATGACGCTTACCGGTTCGCCCAGCAGCACGGCTTGCAGTTCCTGCTGGTGTCGGAACACAACCACATGTATGACGCCAGCGACGGCAGCGATCCCCATGCCGACCCGCTGGCGGCGCGGCAGCTTTACCGGCTGGGCATTGCCAGTGCCGAACAGTACAGCACCGGGCACCCCGGCTTCGTCGCGATGTACGGCCTGGAATGGGGCGTGATCAGCGGCGGTGGCCACCTCAACATCCTCAACAGCCCGGCCCTGCTGGGCTGGGAACGCAGCGCCAATGGCGAGCCCTTCGCCGACGTGGTGACGCCAAAGAACAATTACGCAGCGTTGTACGCGGTAATGAAGGAGCAAGGCTGGCTGGGCCAGTTCAACCACCCGGGCGCCAGGCAGTTCCCGATCGACGGCGTCCCGCTGGCCTTCAGCGAAGACGGCGGCGCCGCCATGGCCCTGTGCGAAGTCATGAACAGCAACGCCTTCTCGAAACGCCTGGATGAAGGCGAAACTCGCCACAGTTTTTACGAGGAAGCCTGCGACAAACTGCTGGAAGCGGGCTACCGCCTGGCGTTCAGCAGCAACCAGGATAATCATTGCGCCAACTGGGGCGCTGCCTACAGCAACCGCACCGGCATCCTGCTGCCCGCCGCTGCCGCGCCCACTGCCGAAGCCCTGCTCGACGCCATCCGCGCCCGCCACGTGTTTGCAACGATGGACAAGCAGTCAGCCATTGCGCTCACCGCCAATGGAACCATGATGGGGGCCCGGATCGACAACAGCGGCCCGCTCACGCTGCAAGTGCACTACACCAGCAGCACAGGCCGCGGCATCGCCGCGCTGGACATCATGGAAGGGGTTCCCGGCCGCCACGGCGAAGTCAAGCCGGTGCGCGGCGTGAACGGCATGCAGCACAGCTTCACGCCGCAGCCCGGCGCGCACTTCTATTACGCGCGCCTCACCCAGGACGACGGCAAGCAGCTATGGTCAGCCCCGGTCTGGGTCAATCAACGCTGATGCGGACCGGATTGATTTCGCGCGCCAGCATCTGCCGCACGGTTTCCGCCTCCTGGCGGACAAAGGCCGGCACCTGCTGGCGGCGCTCGCATTCAGCCAGCAGCTGTTGCGCCGCCTGGGAATCGAGCTGCGCCCCGTCGCGCGACAGGCGCAGCATGCCAAAGCGCAGCGCCACCTTGCACAGGCCCGCCCCATCCGGGGCCGCCAGCAGGTCGGCCGGCACCAGGGCGCGCGCCGCCGCCATATCGGCCGGCGCACATGAACCGCCAAGGCGGAAATTCAGCGCCTCCAGGGCCGGCGCCGCCGGCAACAAGGCCTGCGCCTCTTCGAGCGTGAACGGCCCCGCCGTACCGCACGAAGACAGCACCCGCTTGAGCGCCCGCGGCTCGCCCAATTTTGCAGCAGCCCTGGTCCAGAGAATCGCCTGCGCCGGCTGGCGTGGTTCGAAATATTCCACCAGGGCCGCCATTGCAGCCCGGTCGCCGCGGCCGGCGGCCGCCTGCGACTGTGCCAGGCAATAAGGACTGTAGCCGGAGGGCGGCTGCTGTGCGCACGGCACGCTGCCGCGCTCCTTTTGGCGCTGGTAGTACCAGGCGCCCGCCGCAGTTGCCAACAACATCACAGCGGCCAGCAGCAGGACAATAGTTTTGCGTTCAATCTTCATGGCCAGCATTCTACGTGCGCCTGCGCTGCGCACCAATGCGTTACACTTAGCGAAAACAAACAAGGAGTTAAAAAATGCGTTGGGAAGGTAACCGGGAAAGCGATAACGTCGAAGATCACCGTGGCGAAGGCGGCGGTGGCGGCGGATTCGGTTTCGGCGGCCGATCGATCGGCATCGGCACTATCGTAGTTGCATTGATTGGCGGCTGGGTCTTGGGCGTCAACCCCATGACCATCCTCGGCCTGCTGAGCGGCGGCGGCCCGGTCCAGGTAAGCCAGCAGCAGCAACAGCGCCCGCGCAGCGAAGGCAATGACCGCGAGTACAAATTGATGAAGGTGGTGCTGGCCGACACCGAAGACGTGTGGACGGACCTGTTCCGGCGCAACGGCGGCACCTACCAGATGCCCAAGATGAAGGTATTCAGCGGCGCGATCCAGACCGCCTGCGGCGCCGGACGCTCGGCCACCGGCCCGTTTTACTGCCCGGGCGACCAGGACATTTACATCGACCTCGATTTCTTCCGCCTGCTGGAGCAACGCTTCCACGCACCGGGCGAGTTTGCGCAAGCCTACGTGGTTGCGCACGAAGTCGGCCACCACGTACAGAACCTGATGGGTTTGAGCGACAAGGTGCACAACGCCCAGCGCAATGCTTCCGAACGCCAGGCCAATGCCCTGTCGGTGCGGCTGGAACTGCAAGCCGACTGCTTCGCCGGCGTCTGGGCCTATCACGCCAGCCGCGCCCGCAGCATCATCGAAAAGGGCGATGTGGAAGCAGCGCTGAACGCCGCCACCGCCATCGGCGACGACGCGCTGCAAAAGCAGTCCGGCGGCGAAGTGATGCCGGATTCCTTCACCCACGGCAGTTCGGCGCAGCGCGTGCGCTGGTTCAACCGCGGCATTGAATCGGGCGAAATTGCCCAGTGCAACACCTTCGAGGCCCGCCAGCTGTGAAGCCGGCGTATCGGAAAATGGCCTCCGGCGCAGTGCTTGGCCTGGCGGCGGCGGGCGGCGCGCACGCTGAGAAAACCGATCCCTATCTCTTGCTGGAAGACGTGGGCGGCGACAAGGCGCTGGCCTGGGTCAAGGAGCAGAACGCTGCCGCCCTCAAGGAATTGCAAGCGCAGCCGGACTACCCCGGCATTCACGAGCGCCTCAAGACCATCCTCAATTCCCAGGAACGCATCCCCTACGTCACCAGGCACGGCGACTATTACTACAACTTCTGGCGCGACGCCCGGCATACACGCGGCATCTGGCGCCGCACCACGCTGGAGCAGTACCAGAAGGCCGAGCCGCAATGGGAAACAGTGCTCGACATCGACAAGCTGGCCGCCGATGACAACGAAAACTGGGTATGGCACGGCGTATCGTGCCTGTACCCGAAAGGCGAGCAATGCCTGGTGCAGCTGTCGCGCGGCGGCGGCGACGCGCACGTCGTGCGCGAATTCGACATCGCCAAGCGCCGCTTCGTCAGCGACGGCTTCAACCTGCCGGAAGCGAAAAGCGATATCGGCTGGATCGACGCCGACACCATCTTCGTCTCGACCGACTTCGGCGAAGGCAGCATGACCACCTCCGGCTACCCGCGCATCGTCAAGGAATGGAAGCGCGGCACCCCGCTGGCCGCAGCCGCCACGCTGTATGAAGCCAGGGCCGACGACCTCGGCGTTGGCGCCTACAAAGACTTCACGCCCGGCCACAGCTACCAGTTCATCAATCGCCAGATCGGCTTCTACGCCAGCGAACTGTTTGTGCGCGAAGGCGACAAGCTGGCCAAGGTCGACAAGCCGGACGACGCCAACGCCTACACCGTGCGCGACCAGCTGATCATCGACCTGCGCTCCGACTGGACCGTCAACGGCGCCAGCTACAAGCAAGGCTCCCTGCTCGCGGCCGACTTCAAGCGCTTCATGGCCGGCGAACGGCAATTCGCGGTACTGTTTGCGCCAACGCCAAGCAGCTCGCTTGACGGCGTCTCCGCCACCCGCTCGGCATTACTGCTCAACGTGCTCGACAACGTGAAGAACCGCCTGCTCGAACTGCGCCGCGTGGACGGTAAATGGCAAGCGCGCGAGGTCGATGCGCCAGCCTTCGGCACGCTGGCCGTGCAGGCGCTCGACCCGATCGAATCCGAGCAATACTTCCTGACGGTGACGGACTTCCTGACCCCGACCACGATGTACCTGGCCCATGCCGGCAGCGACGAACGCACCTCGCTGAAGTCCCTGCCCGCCTACTTCAACGCCAAGCCCTACACGGTGCAGCAGCACATGGCCGTATCAAAGGACGGCACCAAGGTGCCCTACTTCGTCCTGATGGACAGGAAGGCCAGGCTGAACGGCAAGAACCCGACCGTAATGTACGGCTACGGCGGCTTTGAAGTCTCGATGAAGCCCTTCTACAGCGGCACCACCGGCGAAGCATGGCTGAAGCAAGGCGGCACCTACGTGCTGGCCAACATCCGCGGCGGCGGCGAGTTCGGGCCGCGCTGGCACCAGGCCGCGCTGAAAGGGAACCGCCAGCGCGCCTTCGACGACTTCATCGCCGTCGCGCAGGACGTCATCAAGCGCAAGATCAGCAGCCCCCGCCACCTCGGCATCATGGGCGGCAGCAATGGCGGCCTGCTGGTCGGCGCCGCGCTGACCCAGCGCCCCGACCTGTTCAACGCCGTCGTGTGCCAGGTACCGCTGCTGGACATGCAGCGCTACAGCAAACTGCTGGCCGGCGCCTCCTGGATGGGCGAATACGGCGACCCGGACGACCCGGAGCAATGGGCCTATATCAGCCAGTACTCGCCATACCAGAACGTGTTCAAGGACAAGCATTACCCGCGCGTCCTGTTCACCACATCGACCCGCGACGACCGCGTGCACCCCGGCCACGCCCGCAAGATGGTAGCCAAGATGAAAGACCAGGGCCACGACGTGCTGTACTGGGAAAACACCGAAGGCGGCCATGCCGGCGCAGCCAACAACGACCAGCAAGCCCAGATGTGGGCCTTGACCTACGCCTTCCTCCTCAAGCAACTGAAATGAAAGTCGGGGTCAGGTCTGGCAACCGGACCTGACCCCGACTTTCAATCTGATCGCCTCAATCGTGCGCGTTGGAAAATTGCGCGTCATTATGCTAAGGAAAATGTTTCCCAGCGTGTTGCATAGTTGACAAAGTGAAGCATTTGCCCACGGTTGTACTTGACTGTCGCAGCCGCCGGAGTGACATTAAGCCTTCCCCTCGCATTCCATCTTCATACCTGAGGTATCGTTGAATGAACGACATGACCGAACTGCCGGAAGAGTTGGACCTTAAGCTGATCCTGTCCACCCTGATGGCCCTGAAAAAAGGTGATTTCTCGGCGCGCCTGCCCTCCGATTGGACCGGCATGTCGGGCAAGATCGCCGACACCCTCAACGACATCATCGAAACCAACGAACGCATGGTCAAGGCGGTGACGGAGGTCAGCCGCGTGGTGGGCCGCGAAGGCCGCCTGACGCAGCGCGCGAACGTCCACGTATCCGGCGGCTGGTCGACCATCATCAGCGCGGTCAATACCTTGATCGATGACCTGGTGCGCCCCACGACCGAAATGGCGCGTGTGATCGGCGCCGTGGCGAAGGGCGACCTGTCGCAAACCATGGCGCTGGAGGTCGATGGCCATCCTCTGAAGGGCCAGTACCTGCGCGCGGCCATGACCGCCAACACCATGGTGGAGCAGCTGACCTCCTTCTCTTCCGAGGTGACCCGCGTGGCGCGCGAAGTGGGTACCGAGGGCAAGCTGGGTGGCCAGGCGCAGGTGAAGGGCGTGGCGGGTACCTGGAAGGACTTGACCGACTCCGTGAATTCGATGGCGGGCAACCTGACTTCCCAGGTGCGCAACATCGCGGAGGTGACGACCGCGGTGGCGAACGGCGACCTGTCCAAGAAGATCACGGTGGACGTGCGCGGCGAGATCCTGCAATTGAAAGACACCATCAACGTGATGGTGGACCAGCTGCGCTCCTTCGCCTCGGAAGTGACCCGCGTGGCGCGCGAGGTGGGGACCGAGGGCAAGCTGGGCGGCCAGGCATACGTGCCCGGCGTCGGCGGCACCTGGAAGGATTTGACCGATAACGTGAACTTCATGGCGTCCAACCTGACCGGCCAGGTGCGTAATATCGCGGCGGTGACGACGGCGGTGGCAAACGGCGACTTGTCCAAGAAGATTACCGTGGACGTGAAAGGTGAGATTCTTGAACTGAAAAACACCATCAACGTGATGGTGGACCAATTGTCTTCCTTCGCGTCGGAAGTGACCCGCGTGGCGCGCGAGGTGGGTACCGAGGGCAAGCTGGGCGGCCAGGCGCAGGTGAAAGGCGTGGCCGGTACCTGGAAAGACTTGACCGACTCCGTGAACTCAATGGCGGGCAACCTGACTTCCCAGGTGCGGAATATCGCGGAGGTGACTACCGCGGTGGCAAACGGCGACTTGTCCAAGAAGATCACCGTGGACGTGAAGGGCGAGATTCTTGAACTGAAGAACACCATCAACGTGATGGTGGACCAGTTGAACTCTTTCGCGTCCGAAGTGACCCGCGTGGCGCGCGAGGTGGGTACCGAGGGCAAGCTGGGCGGCCAGGCTAACGTGTCCGGCGTCGGCGGCACCTGGAAGGATCTGACCGACAACGTGAACTTCATGGCGTCCAACCTGACCGGCCAGGTGCGTAATATCGCGGAGGTGACGACAGCGGTGGCAAACGGCGACCTGTCCAAGAAGATTACGGTGGACGTGAAAGGCGAGATTCTTGAACTGAAGAACACCATTAACGTGATGGTGGACCAATTGTCTTCCTTTGCTTCCGAGGTGACCCGCGTGGCGCGCGAGGTGGGCACCGAGGGCAAGCTGGGCGGCCAGGCTTATGTGCCGGGCGTCGGCGGCACCTGGAAGGACTTGACCGACAACGTGAACTTCATGGCGTCCAACTTGACCGGCCAGGTGCGCAACATCGCGGCGGTGACCACCGCTGTGGCACGCGGCGACTTGTCGAAGAAAATCACCGTGGACGTGAAGGGCGAGATCCTTGAGCTGAAAGACACCATCAACGTGATGGTGGACCAGTTGTCCTCCTTCGCTTCGGAGGTGACCCGGGTGGCGCGCGAGGTGGGTACCGAGGGCAAGCTTGGCGGCCAGGCGAACGTTTCCGGCGTGGCCGGCACCTGGAAGGACTTGACCGAGAACGTCAACCAGCTGGCGGCGAACCTGACCAACCAGGTGCGTGCAATTGCGGAGGTGGCGACCGCCGTGACGCGCGGCGACTTGTCCCGTTCCATCCAGGTGGAGGCGCGCGGCGAGGTGTCCTACCTGAAGGACAACATCAATGAGATGATCCGCAACCTGAAGGAAACCACGCAGAAGAATGCGCAGCAGGACTGGCTGAAGACCAACCTGGCACGTTTCACCCGTCTGCTGCAGGGCCAGCGCGACCTGCAGGCGGTGACGAAACTGATCCTGTCCGAACTGGCGCCGCTGGTATCGGCGCACCACGGCGTGTTCTATATGATGGACTCGCAACTGGCCGATGCCCGCCTGCGCATGATCGCGAGCTACGGCTACCGCTCTTCACGCAAGCTGCCGACCTCCTTCCTGCCTGGCGAAGGCCTGGTGGGCCAGTGCGCGCTGGAGAAAATGCGGATCTGGCTGACCGACGTTCCGCGCGATTACATCGTGGTCAGTTCGGGGCTGGGTGCGGCGCCGCCAACCAATATCGTGGTGCTGCCTATCCTGTTCGAGCAGCAGGTGAAGGCGGTGATCGAGATCGCTTCGCTGGACCGCTTCACCGAGACCCACCTGTCCTTCCTCGACCAGTTGATGGAATCGATCGGCGTGGTGCTGAACACCATCGAGGCAAACAGCCGTACCGAATCGCTGCTGACCCAGTCGCAGTCGCTGGCACAGGAGCTGCAGCAGACCAACCAGGAGCTGGCCGAGAAAGCGCGCCTGCTGTCCGAACAGAACATCGAGGTGGAGCGCAAGAACCGCGAGGTGGAGCAGGCGAAACTGGCGCTGGAGGAAAAAGCCACCCAGTTGGCGCTGTCTTCCAAGTACAAGTCCGAGTTCCTGGCCAATATGTCGCACGAACTGCGCACGCCTTTGAATTCGCTGTTGATCCTGGCGCAGCAACTGGGCGACAACCCGGAGGGCAACCTGTCAGGCAAGCAGGTGGAATTCGCGAAAACCATCCACGGTTCCGGTTCCGACCTGCTTACCCTGATCAATGACATCCTGGACCTGTCGAAAATCGAATCCGGCACCGTTACGCTGGACGTGTCGGAGTACCGCTTCGCCAACCTGCGCAGTTATGTGGAGCGTACTTTCCGCCACATGGCGGAAGCCAAACACCTGGGCTTCACGGTGGAACTGGGCGAGAACCTGCCAGCATGCCTGATGACCGATACGACGCGCTTGCAGCAGGTCCTGAAAAACCTGCTGTCGAATGCGTTCAAGTTCACCAACCATGGCCAGGTGTCGCTGGGCATCACGCTGGTCCACAGCGGCTGGAGCACCGACCACCCTAACCTGGGCAATGCCGATGCAGTGCTGGCGTTCTCGGTCAATGACACGGGCGTCGGTATCGCAGGCGACAAATTGCAGCTGATCTTCGAGGCATTCCAGCAGGCCGACGGTTCCACCGCGCGTAAATACGGGGGTACCGGCCTGGGCCTGTCGATTTCACGCGAACTGGCGCGCCTCTTGGGCGGCGAGATCCGCGTGGAATCGACGGTGGGCGCCGGTTCCACTTTCACCCTGTTCCTGCCGTATAACCGTTCCGGTTTCGTGTACTACGAAACCGCACGCCAGCCGGCCATGCCACGGCTGCCGGCGCCCGGTTCACTGCCATCGACAATCATTACGACGCCGACGGTGGTGTACAAGCCGGCGGCACAGGAACAGCTGGTCGAGCAGGACGACCAGGTCTATGGCTCCACCCTCGATGACCGCGGGATCACCACGCCGGGCGACCCTTCGGTCCTGATCGTCGAGGATGACGAACGCTTTGCCAAGGTGGTGCTGGACTTTGCCCGCGAAAAGAACTTCAAGGGGGTGGTGACGCACCAGGGCGACTGGGCCCTGAGCCTGGCCCGCGACTACCTGCCATCGGCCATCCTGCTTGACCTGGATTTACCGGATATCGACGGTTTCACGGTGCTGGAACGCCTGAAACGCGACCCGAGCACGCGCCATATCCCGGTACACGTGATGTCCAGCCTGCGCGAGCGCGAACGTGCCCTGCGCTCCGGCGCCATCTCTTACCTGAATAAGCCGGTCAGCAAGGAAGACCTGAACGAAGAGTTCATGCGTATCCAGCGCTTCCTGATCGGCGGCAAACGCAACCTGCTGGTGGTGGACGATGAGGAAAACCAGCGCGACGCCATCGTCAAGCTGATTGGCGACTCCGACGTCGACATCACGGCAGTAGGCACAGGCCAGGATGCGCTGGCGGCGCTGCATACTTCGCACTTTGACTGCATGGTGCTGGACCTGACCCTGCCCGACATCAGCGGCTTCGACCTGCTGGACCTGATCGGCAAGGACCAGCGCCTGCGCGACCTGCCGATCGTGATCAACACCGCCAAGGAGTTGAACCGCAAAGAGGTGGCGAAGCTGAAGCGCTACGCCAAGACCATCGTCATCAAGGATGCGCGTTCGCCGGAGCGCCTGCTCGATGAAACGGCCCTGTTCCTGCATCGTTCGCAGGCCAACCTGCCCGAGGCCCAGCGCCGCATGCTGGAGGAAGTGCATGCTGCCGATGCCGGCCTGGCCGGTCGCAAGGTGCTGATCGTCGACGATGACCTGCGCAATATCTTTGCCCTGTCCTCGCTGCTGGAGCGCCAGCAGATGCTGGTCTCCTTTGCCGAGAACGGTCGCGACGGCATCGAAGTACTGGAGCGCGACCCGACCATCGAGATCGTCCT
Organism: Duganella sp. Root198D2; assembly: GCF_001428585.1. Taxonomy (NCBI): domain Bacteria; kingdom Pseudomonadati; phylum Pseudomonadota; class Betaproteobacteria; order Burkholderiales; family Oxalobacteraceae; genus Duganella; species Duganella sp. Root198D2. Next base: position 237,763 of record NZ_LMIC01000044.1, read on the forward strand.
GATGGACATCATGATGCCGGAGATGGACGGCTACGACACCATGCGCGCCATCCGCCGCATCCCGAAATTCCGCTCGCTGCCGATCATCACGCTGACCGCGAAGGCGATGAAGGGTGACCGCGACAAGTGTATCGCCGCGGGCGCCTCGGACTACATCACCAAACCGGTGGACGTGGCGCAGCTGCTGTCCCTGATGCGCGTCTGGTTGCACTGATGGGGGCCAACGATGAACTGCGCCGCAGCACGGCGCCTGACCTGGAGGAGCTCGAACTGGAACTGCTGCTGGAGGCGGTTGTGCGCCGCTTCGGCTTCGACTTCCGGCTACACGAACGCGCGCCGCTGAAACGCAAGCTGTTCGGCTTCATGCAGCAGCGTGGGCTTTCCACCTTGTCGCAGTTGCAGGATCGCGTGCTGCACGATCCTGCCACAGCCGGTGACCTGCTGCGCGCCCTGCACGTGCCGCCCTCCGGCATGTTCGACGATGCGGCGGAAGTGCTGATGCTGCGCGAAGCCGCCCAGCATTCCTTGCGCGGCGTCGCCTTGCCCCGCATCTGGCTGGCCGACTGCGCCGGGGCCGGACAAGCCTGGACGCTGGCCATCATCCTGGCGGAAATGGGCCTGCTGTCCCACGCCGAAATCCACGCCACTGTTGCCAGCGACGACATGCTGGACGAAGCCACCTCGGCATGGCTCCCTGAAACCGACCTCGAACGGGCGCAGGAGCGCTACGTCCTGGCTGGCGGAAAAGGCCGGCTGGCCAATTACTTCAACCTCCAGGGCGGCCGCGCCATCCTGGCGCCATCGCTGCGCAGCCACATCACCTGGGCCCAGTACAACCTGGTCACCGACGCTTCGTTCAACGAATTCAACCTGATTGCCTGCCAGCGCGCCCTACCCGACTTCGGTCCATTGCTGCGCCAGCGCGTACTGCAACTGTTCCACGACAGCCTGGTCCCGTTCGGCTCCCTCGGCCTGGACCGCGAACTTGACCCTTCAGAATCCATCGGTTCCGACTACCAGCTGCTTCAGGCCGGCCAGCCATGGTATAAGCGCGTCGCCTGATCGAGTCCGGCCGCGCATTCTGCTTGACATGCGCCATTGGGCGGCCTAAATTCACCCATATGGATGAATATAATGCAGACCAGCGGCTCGATAATATGTTCACCGCGATGGCCGACCCGACCCGGCGCGCGATCCTGGCGCGGCTGACCCATGAAAGCGCACGGGTAACGGAGTTGGCGCGCGAGTTTCCCATTTCCCTCAACTCCACCTCGAAACACATCAAGATCCTGGAGCGGGCCGGCCTGGTCATCCGTACCATCCACGGACGCGACCACCTGCTGTCGTTGAACGCTGCGCCGCTGGCCGAAGCGGCACACTGGGTAAGACACTTCGAAAGTTTCTGGGAAGAGCGCCTGGCTGCGCTTGATCACCTGGTCAGCGCTCGCCGCAAGCGGGCGAAGGGGAAGGCACATGGCTGAACATGCAGCGCGGCACCAGGTCTGCGTGCGCCACACGATAGGCGCACCGGCGGCGGAAGTGTTCGATGCCTGGCTGGATGCCAACTTGCTGGCGCAATGGATGAAGACCCGCGCCTTTACGCATGCCACCGCCGAATGCGACGCCCGCGAAGGGGGGGCATTCGAGATCGTGATGCACGCGCCCGATGGCGCAATACATCATAGCGGCCAATACCTCACTATCGACAGGCCGCACAAGCTGGTATTCACCTGGCGCTCACCCGCTACCGGCCAGCGTGATTCGCTTGTCACTGTCGAATTCTTCGGCCACGCCGGCTCCACCGAGGTCGTCGTCACCCATCGCCAGCTCCCAGGCCAGACATATGAATCGCATATCGATGGATGGGGCGATGTGCTGATACTGCTTGCCCAACTGCTCCCACACTGAAGCACGCCTGTCATCCTGGAGGCCGCCATGATCTTGCAAGGCAAACGCTGCATCATCCACGGCGCCGCCGGCGCCATCGGCAGTGCTGTTGCGCGCGCATTTGCGCGCGAAGGCGGCCAAATGTTCCTGGCCGGCCGCACACTGGAGAAACTCGAAGCATTAGCACGGGAATTGCGAGCTGAAGGCGGCAGCGTCCACGCCGCCCGGGTCGACGCGCTCGATCAGGAATCGGTCCGGCTGCACGCCCGTGCCGTCGCCGAACAGGCTGGCGGCATCGACGTCATGCTCAATGCGGTAGGCTTCCCCCATGTCCAGGGCATTCCGTTTGCGGAGTTGTCATACGATGATTTCCAACTGCCAGTGCAAGCCTGCACACGCACCATCTTCCTCACCGCGCAGGCGGCGGCGTTTTATATGGCACCGCGGCAGTCGGGCGTCATATTGACCCTGTCCACGCCGGGTGCACGTCTCTCAGGGGCCGGTTTTCTCGGCAACGGCACGAGCAGCGCGGCGGTCGAAGCCATGTCGCGCATCCTGGCCGGCGAACTGGGGCACCAGGGAATCCGGGTGGTATGCATCCGTTCCGATGCCATCCCGGAGGCCGTTCCCGTTTCCCATGCCAGGGCAGCTTTCGAGGGCATGGCGCGCAAGATGGGCATCAGCGTGGCAGAGTTCCTGCAGGCGCGCGCGGACAGCGCCACCCTGCTCGGGCGCTTGCCCACGCTGGCCCAGATCGGCGCATTCGCGGCTTTCGCGGCATCCGACGGCGCGGGCGCTATGACCGGCGCCATTGCCAATCTTACCTGCGGCTCCTTGCCGGATTAGCCTTCCCGATGAGAGGAGCACCGCTCATGCCAGCGCCCAGTCATGCAACCGGATCCGCTTCCAGCACGAAGGCCGCAGCCTGGAAGTCCCCCTCCAGCATCACCTTGATGCCATGCCCCATCCAATACGCGCCGCTGGCCTTGCCCACCGTTCTGGGCGCAGCAGCGCCGGCGATGCTGCGCAAAGAGTAGAGGGTGCCAGGCTCCAGCCCGCGCAACTGGATGATGTGCTGCGCGCTGCGCATCGTGCTCGAATGCAGGAAGGTGAATAACACCGCCTGCCGCCGGTCCTGCGAAACCGAAAGCGTGGCTGAGCGCTGCGAACCGTTCCCGGGGGACACCAGGCGGTACAGGTTCCCCAACTGCACCGTGGCGCGGATCCGCTTGTATTCCCCGACCATACGGCTGGCCGTCGCGAAATCCCCTTCGCCCCAGTGTTTGAGGTTCGCTCCGATTCCCAGTCCGCCCTGCATCGCCGACAGGAAGCGGTACTCCAGCGAAGTCTCGCGCTTGTTTACGAAGTTCGGCGAATCAGTCACCCATGCCATCATCGCCGCTGGGGCGTAGGCGTGGCTGAAGCCATCCTGGATCACCAGGCGGTCATAGGGGTCCGTATTGTCCGAGGTCCAGACCTGCTCGGTGAGCCGCATGATTCCCAGGTCCACACGCCCGCCGCCGCTGGCGCAGGATTCGACTTCCAGCGTCGGGTGGCGGCGCCGCAATTGGGCCAGCAGCTGGTACAGGTTATCCACGTAGGCCACGTAAAGCTTCTGCTGCTCGTCAGGTGCTACTTGCGGCCAGCCGGGTTCCGACCAGGCCCGGTTATGGTCCCACTTCAGATACGCGATATTGTGGCTGGCGAGCAGCCCATCGAGCACTTTCAGTAAATGCTCGCAGACCTCCTTGCGCGCCAGGTTGAGCACCAGCTGGTTGCGCGCTTCGGAGCGCTGCCGGCCGGGGAAGTTGATGACCCAGTCCGGGTGGGCGCGATACAGCTCGCTGTCCGGATTTACCATCTCCGGCTCAACCCAGAGCCCGAACTGCATACCGAGGTCATTGACGCGTTTGATCAGCGGCGTCAGTCCATTCGGGAACTTCTTGCGGTTGACCACCCAATCGCCCAGGCCTTGCCTGTCGCTATTGCGCTCGCCAAACCAGCCGTCATCAACGACGAAGCGTTCAACGCCGATGCGGGCCGCCTTTTCTGCAAGCGCCATCTGCCCTGCTTCGGTGATGTCAAAGAAAGTCGCTTCCCATGAGTTGTAAAGCACCGGGCGCAAGCGCGGTGTTGGCGCGTGCGGCAGGATCTTCTCGCGCTGGTAGCGATGGAAAACACGCGACGCACCGCCGAAACCTTCATCGGAAAAGCCAGCGTGGAAGACGGGCGATGCCAGGCTCTCGCCATGCTTCAGGCGGTAATTGAAGTCGAATGGATTGTAGCCGGCGCTTGCGTGCACGCCGCCCATTGCATCCATCTCAACGTGGATACGCCAGCTGCCACTCCAACCCAGCGCCGCGAACCATACCGCACCGGATTCCTCGCCGGTCGCGGCATGGCTCACTGCGATCCATGGATTGGCCTGGTGCGAGGTGACGCCCTTGCGGCTCTCCAGCACGAATGCGCCCGGCGACATCGCGCGGGATTGCAGCATGAATTCGCCGGCCCACCTGCCGGACAGGAAGGATAAATGGTAATCATCACTGTAAGGCAGGTTCAGGCAGGCTGCGGCCATCTGGTCTACCTGAAGCCAGTTGCCGGTCCTGTTTTCCACCACGGCGGAGCGAGCCAGGATGCCGGTAGCCTCATCCATCGCGTAAGTCAATGCGACGTGGACTGCCCGTTTCATGTCTTTCAATTGCAGGATAAGGCGATCGCCCTGCTCCTGGTGGCCGGCATAGCGCAGGTCCAGGTCGCGCACGCCGTCCGGAAAGCGTACCTTCAATGCCGGCTCGGTCGTCAAGCCGCCGCCAAAACCGGCATACTCGTAGGGCGAAACGCTCACCGGCATCTCGTTCGACGAATTGCCTTCGGCCAGGACCGCCGCCGGGAGCTTGTCGCTGGCAGCCAGCGCGGCCCCCCAATACAGTGTTTGCACCTGTCCGACCGCATTGACGCCAAAAGCATAGGTCACGCCGCCACCGTCCAGGCGGAATACCTTGCTGGCTTCATCGACCAGCACGCGGGCCGCGGCACCACCGCCGAAGCCCAGGCCTGCGGCCCCGCCCAGCAAGCCCAGAAAGAGCTTGCGCCGGGTTTCATTTGTCGCCGCCATATGCCTCCTCCGCCATGTATTTGCGGCAGAGGATAGCAAGCGGGCATACCGCAAACTCCCAGCTATATCAGGACGGATTAGCTCTTTCTGAATTTGAAATATCACTAGTGGCGAATCTGTGCAAAATTGCACAACGTGAGTGCAACCCTGTCAGTTTCGCACAGTTGGCAAAACATGCACACTCCTCGCATAACAAAACCTGAGGAGACTTTGATGCGTGTGTCGAAAGATAATTTCATGCTGCGACGCTCAGTAGCAGCGGTGATGATGACGCTTCCCGCCATTTATTCCCACCCTGCCCTGGCGCAAAGCGCCGGCGGTGAGAAAGCCGAAGGCGCGATGGACCGGGTTATCGTCACCGCCCGCAAGCGCGAAGAGCTGATCCAGGACGTACCGGGCGCCGTGACCGCATTGTCCGGCGCGCAGCTGGAAAAAAAGGCGCTGCCTGACATTACCGCGCTGACCGACATTGTGCCCAACACCACGCTCAAGGCTTCACGCGGCACCAACACCACCCTCACCGCCTTCATTCGCGGCATCGGCCAGCAAGACCCGGTGGCCGGCTACGAGCAAGGCGTAGGCATCTACCTCGATGACGTCTACCTGGCCCGCCCGCAAGGCGCGCTGACCGACATCTATGACCTGGAGCGTATCGAGGTCCTGCGCGGCCCGCAAGGCACCCTGTACGGACGCAACACCATTGGCGGCGCGGTCAAATACGTGACCCGCAAGCTGTCGCCCAACCCGACCTTTGAAATCAAGGGAGCGCTGGGCAACCACAGCCAGCGCGACCTGGTGCTGAAGGGCAGCACCCCGCTCAGCGATATCCTGCGCGTCGGCGGCACGGTGGGTACCTTCAACCGCGACGGCTTCGGCAAAAACGTGATCAACGGCCGCGAGAACTACAACAAAGACGTCAACGCCGCCCGCATCAGCGCTGAACTGGTACCGAACAGCGACCTGTTTATCCGCCTCGCCGCCGATTACACCAAGGACGATTCAGAGCCGAAGCAAGGCTACCGCCTGCTGAACGGCCCGCCACCGGGCAATGAGGCGCCGCTGGCAGGCGCCTACGACACGCGCGCCAACCTTTATAAAGTGAATGGCCATGAGCAGCAGGTCACCACAAAGGGCGCTTCGCTGACCATCGACTACAGCATCAACGCCGAAACGATGTTCAAATCGGTGACCGCGCACCGCTCGTCCAAGTCGTATGCGCCGATTGATTTCGATTCCCTGAGCGCGCCACTGTGGGAAGCGCCCGCCATCTACAGCGACAAGCAGGACAGCCAGGAATTTCAGCTCACCTATAGCGGCTCCAAATGGCAAGGCGTGGCGGGCCTGTTCTACATGAAAACCAACGCTTTCAACGAATTCGATGTGCTGTACAACGCCGCCGGCGGCCTGTCGCTGCTGACCCGCGACGATATCGACTCCAAAACCTGGGCCGTATATGCCGACGCCAGCTATAGCGTATCGGACACCTTCAGCGTCAGCGCAGGCGGCCGCTGGACCGATGACGAGCGCGAAGCCGCCATTTTCAAGCGCACCTACCTCGGCCTGGCCGGTTCGCCCAACCTGGGCAACCCTGCAGCCGTGGGCCTGGCGCCGAACACGGACCTCGGCAAGGGCGAGTTGCGGCGCAAGGACAAGAAATTCACCCCGAAACTGGGCTTTGGCTGGAAGCTGTCGCCGGAACACAACGTGTACGGCACCTACCAGAGCGGCTTCAAAGGCGGCATGTTCGACCCGCGCATGGACCTGGCGGCAACCGGCGGCCCGAATACCCCGGCCTCGCTGGAGAAGCGCAAGGGTGTGAATCCGGAGGAGGTCGACTCGGTTGAACTGGGCCTGAAATCGTCGCTGAACGGCGGCCGCCTGCAGACCAATGCGGCCGTGTTCTATACCGACTACAAGAATGTGCAGATCCCCGGCTCGATCCCGACTTTCAATGCGCAAGGCCAGGTTAACGGCTTCGCCGGCACCCTGACCAACGCCGGCAAGGCCAAGCTCAAAGGCCTGGAACTGGAAGCGATTGCCCGCGTGACGGATGGTCTGTCGCTCAACGGCATGTTGAGCTACATCGATGCCGAGTACAAGGAATGGATGGTGGCCAGCGGGGCAACGCTGGTCAATGTGGCGAAAAGTGCGGAGTTCCAGAACACGCCGAAAAAGTCGGCCAACGTCGGCGCGACGTATGAATGGCCGGTCAGCCTGTTCGGCCGCGGCGGCACCATGAGCTTCAACAACAGCCTGTCCTACAAGGACAAGGTGTACCAGGCCGAGATTGTCCGCCCGACCGGGATCGCATCGATGGACGCACTGGTAGCGCAAAACCTGATGCTGGCGCAAGGCGGCTTCACCTTGTGGGACGCCGGCCTGGTATGGACGAGTGCCGACCGCCGCCTGCAGATCGGCCTGCACGGCCGCAACCTGACGGATAAGCGCTACAAGGTCGCCGGCTATGCCTTCGGCGGATTCTTCAACACCGTTACAACGTATTACGGCGATCCACGCACCTACAAGCTGACCGCTTCGTACAAGTTCTAACGCGCGTTACGATTGGTGAGAATCCTTTTGCGCTGACAGGAATATGATGGCAGTGAGGAGAGCCAGATGCTGCTCGAGCGCGAAAGGCAATTGCAGGATTTGCAGCGGCTTGCCAGCCGCGTTAGCTCAGGTGCGGGCGGAATGGCCCTGGTGCTGGGTGAAGCCGGCATCGGCAAGTCTTCATTGCTGCAAGCCTTTGCTGCGCCGTTGAAGGGCGAGTTCTTCGTCCTGCAAGGCGCCTGCGAAGACCTGTCCACGCCGCGCGTGCTCGGCCCCTTGCGCGACTTCGCGCCTGCTTTGGGTGCGGACGTGGTGTCCACCATCGATAACGCGGCCAGCCCCGATATCCTGATGCCTATGCTGCTGGGCCACCTGGCCGCCCAACCGCGGCCGGTGCTGGTGATGTGCGAGGATTTGCATTGGGCCGACCAGGCTACGCTGGACTTGCTCAAATACCTGGCCCGCCGCATCGCCGACCAGCACATCATGCTGTTGGCCAGCGCCCGCAATGACGAGCTGCCGCCCGACCACGCCTTCTGGCGCTGGGCCGGCGACCTGCCGCCAGCCAGCACCCAACGCCTCGACTTGCCGCCTTTGTCGCCCGACGCTGTCGCCACGCTGGCGCGCGACACCGATTGCGATCCCTGCGAGTTATACCGCGTCACCGGCGGCAACCCCTTCTTCCTCTCCGAACTGCTGACCGACTGCAGCCGTGATCCCGGCCATTTGCCTGCCTCGGTACGCGACGCCGTCTGGGCACGCACATCCCGTCTGGAGGCTGAGGTGCGCACCGTGCTGGAACTGGTCAGCGTCAGTCCCGTGGCCCTGGAGGAGCGCCTGCTGGAAACCTTGCTGGGCGACGATGGACACGACGTGATCGACGCCAGCGTCGATAGCGGCTTGCTGCAGCGCGCCAGTCCCGGCCTGTTGTCGTTCCGCCACGAACTGGCGCGCCAGGCGGTGTTGAGCGGCCTGCGTCCCGGCGCCACGCGCGCCCTGCACAAGCGCTTGTGCAAGGCCTTGACCGAACAGGCGCCGGCCCATGCGCGCATTGAACTGGCACGGCTGGTGCATCATGCGACCGGGGCCCAGGATGCGCACATGGTGCTGCAACTGGCGCCGCGTGCAGCCCGCCAGGCGGCACGGCTGGGCGCACATCGCCAGGCAGCGGCCCACCTGGCCAGCGCCCTGCAATTCGTCGACGCGGTAGGCTGGACCGGCGAAGCTGCCCAGCTTTACGAAGACTGGGCCTACGAAGCGGGCCTGCTGCGCATCGACGAGCGCCTGATTGAAGCACGGCAGAAAGCCATCGCCCTGTGGCAAAGCGTGGAGCGCCCGGACAAGGTCGGCTTGAACCTGCGCTGGCTGGCGCGCACCCACTGGTACCGCGGCGAAGCGAAAGAAGCCGAGCGCTATGGACTGGAGGCGATCCGCACGCTCGAGCAACTGCCAAACAGCAAAGAGCTGGCCATGGCCTACAGCATGCGTTCCCAGCACCAGCTGTTGCAGGACCATCCCGCATCGGCCATCGAGTGGGGCCGGCTGGCGCTGGAACTCGCGACGGCGCTCGATGACCATGACACCCGCGTCCATGCGCTGACCAATATCGGCAGCGCAAAACTGTTCCTGGGCGACGACAGCGGCCAGCAAGACCTGGCCGAGGGACTGCAATGCGCCCTGGAGCAGCACCTGCACGAACACGCGGCCCGCATTTACAGCAACTGGGTTGAATTTTCTGTCGTATTCAAGCAGTTTGCACTGGCCGAACGCCTGCTGGCCGAAGGATTGGCCTATCACTGCGAGCATGAGCTGGACGCCTGGGTGCATTACCTGACGGGCTGGCAGGCGCAACTCCACCTCGACAAGGGCGAATTTGCCCAAGCCGCCGCGCTGGCACGGCAGGTGCTCGCCCTGCCCGACCTGAGCCTCGTGATGCGGCTGCCGGCATTGACGGTACTCGGGCGTACCCTGTCGCGCCAGGGCGGGCAGGATGCCGTGCGCTGCCTGCAGGAAGCACTGCAATGGGCGCGCGCCACGGGCGAATCGCAACGCTTGCTGCCGGTGCTGCTGGCCCTCACCGAAGCGGCCTGGCAAGTGCAGGACCTGGAGAGCTGCCGCCGCTGGCTGGGCGAAATCGGGCAATTCGACCTGTCCGGCGTCAACGCATGGGACCTGGCGGAAGTCGGTGCCTGGCGGCGCCGGGTGGCCGTGGCAGCCCGGCCAGATGGCGAACAGGCTGCAGCAGCCCCGCCGCCGCGCGCCGCGGAGGCAGCCGGCAACGGCCAGGCCGCGTGCGACAACTGGCTGGCACTGGGACTGCCGTTCGAGGCGGCGCTTGCCCTGCTTGACCTGCCTGGCGATGCTGCCGCGCAGGCCATGCCCAAGGCCGTCGCGCTGCTGGAACAGATCGGCGCCGCGCCGGCAGCTGCGCTGGCGCGGCAGCGCGCCCGCGCCTGCGGCGCGCAAGCGCAGTTGCCCAAGTCGCGGCGCGGCCCGTATGCGGCGGCACGCGAACACCCGAGCGGCCTGACGCGCCGCGAAGCCCAGGTGCTGGAGCTGCTGCTCGATGGCCTCAGCAACCTCGAGATCGCCCAGCGCCTGTGCCGCTCCGAACGCACCGTCGAACACCACGTTTCAACCCTGCTTGGCAAACTGGGCGCCACCACGCGCCTTGACCTGCTGCGCCGCTCGCCAGCCCCACTACATAAAATTTAGGTGCTGGCGCCCCGGAATCTGGGTGCCAGTACCAATTCGCCGCGCCGTCCCTGCGCCTAAAGTGACTTCCATGGAAAGCACGGGGCGCGGTCCATAGCCTGGTCCGAAGGGCCCGCCCCTCTTCAATACCGGACCGACTGGAGAACGTCATGGAAGAGCTGCGCCACATCAATTCCAAGAAAAACCATATCAAAATCGTCGTCAGCGAAGGCAAGGTCACACTGGAAGAACTGCATAAGGCACTCGATATCGCCGTTGCCCAGATGGTGCCCAAGGGCGGTTGCAACTGCGGCCTGACGGGTTTCGACCTGACCTTCCTGCGCGGCGACCCGTCGATCGGCCGCGTGCTGCGCGAGGTGCCGCACATCGAAGGCGCGGTGCTGGAAAATGAATTCCGCGGCTGAACTGCTTTCGCCTGCCCCACGCCCTGCCTTGGGCGTGGGCGTCAGCTACGAGGGGCGCGATCCGGCCTTGCTCGAGATGATGCTGCCGCACGTCGACATCATCGAAGTGACGCCGGAAACCATGTCGGTGGCCGACGGCGACAGGATTTCGCTGGACCAGGGCATCCTGGCGGAACTCAAAAATATCGACCGCGAGAAAACCATCGTGGTGCATGGGGTCAGCCTGTCCATCGGCTCGCATGACGGCTGGTCGCCGACCTACCTTCATTTACTGGATGAACTGATGGACCAGGTGCGGGTGCGCTGGCACAGCGAACACCTTGGCTACACGCGGGTCGACGGCGAACACCTCGGCATCATGCTGGCCATGCCGCGCACCGAGCAGGCCGCGGAGCTGGTGGCGCAAAGGGCCTGGTGCCTGCAGCAACGCTACGGCCTGCCCTTCCTGCTGGAGAACATCGTGCACGTGGTTCCCGACTGCCCTGCCGACTACAGCGATGCCGGCTTCCTGAACGCGGTTGCACGCGACAGCGGCTGTGGGCTGATCCTGGACGTGTACAACCTGGAATGCGATGAACATAACCACGCGCTCGATATCCACGCCTTCCTCGCGGAACTCGATGGCCGCCATGTGAAAGAGCTGCATGTCGCCTGCGGCGTGCAGCATAACGGCCTGATGCTGGACGTGCATTCGCGCCTGCCGCGCCCCTGCACCATGGACCTGGCGCAGCAGGTACTGCGCGAAGTGGCGACCGAGGCGGAGGTGATCGTGTACGAATTCATGCCGGAAGCCGTGCCCGGCCTGGGCAATGCGGCTATCGCAAACACCCTGCAGCATATGCGGCAACGAGAATGGAGGTAGACATGGACCTGGCCAGCCACCAGCGCATCCTGCTTGGCCTGATGCGCGCCACTTACCAGCCCGGCGCCGCCGACGCGCCCTATTACCACCGCATTGCAGGGTCACCGGACTTGCAGGAAGCGCGCGGCAACGTGCTCTTATGGCGCATCTATGTGCTGGAGCGCACTTGCGTGCTGACAGTCGAATTGCTGCGCCAGGCCGATTTGCTGGAAGACGCGCTGCAAGCTTTCATCCGGCAGGAAAACATTTCGCCGTTCCGCGAATACCAGCCGCTGGCCTTCCTCGATTTCCTGGCCGGCCACGAAGACCCGCTGGTGGTGTCGGTATCCCGGTTCGAACTGGCCCTGATGAAGGTGCGCGAAGGAGATCCTTGCCGCTACATGGTGGACTGGAGCTACGACCCCGCACCGATCCTGCAAGCGCTGGCGCAGCGGGAGGCGCTGCCGGATCGGGCCGAGCCCGACCTGCACCGGACCGAGATCTCGGGCGAACTGCCTTACTTGTTCGAGATGAAAAGGCTGGCGCGCGATTCGGCGAACGAGCGAAGCAAATTCCACACGGCCCTGACGCGCGGCAGCCTGTACAAGTCGACCGGCGCCACCAGCCAGTAAGCGCGCTCCACGAACACTTCGTCCTGCAGCACCGGCACCAGGCGGCCATCGGTCGCCATATACGGCGGCGCCATCATCAGGCCCAGGCCGGCGGCGGCGGCTTCGGCCTGCGCCAGCATGCCGGTGCAGCACAGGCGGCGGCGCGGATTCACGCCCAGTTCATCGAGGAAGTTCAGCTCGTTGCTGGCCAGCCGGTCCTGCACGTAGTCGACAAAGTCGTGCCCTGCCAGGTCGCTGCGCTTCAGGATCGGCGCGTGGCGCGCCAGGTAGTCGGGCGAGCCGTACACATAGAGGCGGAAGGACGCCAGGCGCGTCACCATATAGCGCCCGGTGTTGGGCGCATCGAGCGTCACGCCAAGATCGGCCTCGCGGCTGGCCAGGTTGGCGAAGCGCGGCTGCACCAGCAGATCGACCGACAGCTCAGGATAGTCCTGCAGGAACTGCGCCAGCAGCGGCGTGATGAAGCGTACGCCCAGGGCTTCCGGCACGCCCAGGCGCACCACGCCGCGAATCGCGACTTCGGTGCCGGACAACTGGCCTTGCGCGGCCAGCACCGCGCTTTCCATCGCCTCCGCATGCGGCAGCACCGCATGCCCCATTTCCGTCAGTTCATAGCCTTCGCGCGAGCGGTCGAACAGCGTGGTGCCCAACTGCTGTTCCAGGCGGTCGATGCGGCGCGAGACGGTGGTGTGCTCCACCTCCAGCCGGCGCGACGCCCCGGACAGGGTGCCGGAGCGCGCCAGCTCCAGGAAGAAGCGCAGGTCAGTCCATTCGGGCAGTGTTTTCATGCGGCCTATTGTGCATCATTTTCCCGCCCCGCAGTGCCGCTGTGCAAAATTGCACACACAGTGGGCGCCGCCTCCGGTTCCCGCCTTGATGCATTTCTTGCACACTGCACGCTCCTGCAACGCTGCCCACGAGGACTATGTATTCCGAGATCAGCTACACCAGCGAAGACGGCCTGCGCCTGTATGCGCGCGACTACCCGGCCGCCAGCGGCCCTGCGCGCCTGCCCGTGATCTGCATCCACGGCCTGACGCGCAATTCCGCCGACTTCGAAGACGTCGCGCCGTGGATCGCGGCCCAGGGCCGGCGCGTGATCGCCGTCGACGTGCGCGGCCGGGGCAATTCCGAATACGATTCGCAGCCGGACCGCTACACGCCCGTGGTCTACGCCAACGACGTGGTCAAGCTGGCGCGCGACCTGGGCATCGAGCGCGCCGTATTCATCGGCACCTCGATGGGAGGCTTGATTACCATGACCCTGGCCTTGCGCAAATCGACCCTGATCGCAGCTGCGGTCCTGAACGACGTAGGCCCCACGCTGTCCGAACGCGGCCTGTCGCGCATCCGGGGCTATACCGGCAAGGACGAACAGTTTACCGGCTGGCGGCAGGCGGCCGATTACATCAGCGGCATCAACGCGGTCGCCTTCCCCCACAATACCGCCCAGGAATGGGAGCGCTGGGCGCGCCGCGCCTTCCGCGAAGAGCGCGATGGCACGCTGGCCATGCGCTACGACCCGAATATCGCCGTGCCTATCCGCGCCAACAAACTGCGCTCCACGTCGATGGCTGCGCACTTCGCTTTCCGCCGGCTGGCGCGACGCCGCCCGACCATGCTGATTCGCGGCGCGCTGTCGGACCTGATCGAACCGGCGCAGGCCAATGCGATGCGCGCAGCAGCCCCGCGCATGCTGTATGCTGAGGTGCCCGGCGTCGGCCACGCGCCGATGCTGTCCGAGCCCGCTGCGCAAGAAGCGCTGCGCAACTTCCTCGCCAGTGTGGACTGATTGATGAAAAAACTGATTTCCCTGGCGCTCGCCCTGGCGCCGCTCGCGGCCACAGGACAGGAACTCAAAGTCGCACTCATCGCCGGAAAAACCGGCATCCTCGAGCCATACGCCAAGGAAACCGAGGCCGGCTTCATGATGGGCCTTGAGTACCTGACCAACGGCAGGATGGAGATCAACGGGCGCAAACTGAAAGTCCTGGTCAAGGACGACCAGAGCAAGCCGGACCAGGGCCGCACCCTGCTGGCCGAGGCCTATGGCGACGACAAGGTCGATATCGCTGTCGGCACCAGCTCCTCCGGCTCGGCCATCGCCATGCTGCCCATCGCGGCGGAGTACAAAAAGATCCTGATCGTGGAACCTGCAGTGGCCGACGCGATCACCGGCGCAAAATGGAACAAATACATCTTCCGCACCGCCCGCAATTCCATGCAGGACGGCCTGGCCGCGGCCTCCACGTTCAAGCAAGGCAGCGTCGCCTTCCTGGCGCAGGACTATGCTTTCGGCAAGGATGCCGTGGCGGCCGCGCGTGAAGCGCTCCAGCTGACCGGATCCAAAGCCAACATCGTGCACGAGGAATTCGCGCCGCAGAATGCGACCGATTTCACCGCTTCGGCGCAGCGCCTGTTCGACAAGCTGAAGGATGCGCCGCCGCCGCGCGTGCTGCAGATCATCTGGGCCGGTCCCAACCCGATGAACAAGATCGCCGACATGAAGCCGGAGCGCTACGGCATCACACTGGCGCCGGGCGGCAATATCCTGCCGGTGCTGAAGACCTGGAAGTCGTTCGGCGGCACCGAAGGCACGATCTATTACTACTACGACTTTCCGAAAAATAAAATGAACGACTGGTTCGTGGCCGAACACCGGAAACGCTACGGGAAACCGCCGGATATGTTCACGGCAGGCGGCTTCACGGCAGCCAGCGCGGTCTACACCGCCCTTGCCAAGACCGGCGGCGGCGATACGCAGAAGATGATCGCCGCCATGGAGGGCATGGAGTTCGACACCCCCAAGGGGAAAATGAGCTTCCGCAAGGACGACCACCAGGCCATGCAGCCGATGTACCACTTCCGCATCAGGAAGGACCAGAAGACCGAATGGGACTTGCTGGAACTGGTGCGCGAGATTCCGGCCTCCGAGTTGCCGGTCCCAATCAAGAACAAGCGGCGTTGACCTGATGACTCCATTGCTGTCCACACGCGGGCTGACTATCCGCTTCGGCGGCCACACGGCCGTTGACAACGTCAGCGCCGATTTCCATGCGGGCCAGTTGACGGTGATCGTCGGCCCGAACGGCGCCGGCAAGACGACTTATTTCAACCTGATGTCGGGGCAGTTGCCGGCCACCAGCGGCCGGGTGCTGCTGCGCGGCGAAGATATCACGCGCAGCGGCCCGGCGTCCCGGACCCGCAAAGGCATCGGCCGCGCCTTCCAGCTCACCAACCTGTTCCCTCATCTTTGCGTCCACGAGAACGTACGATTGGCGGTACAGGCGCGCGCCAACGCCGGCATGAAGCTGTGGTCGATCTGGTCCAGCCACAAGGAGCTGATCGAGCGCTCCGACCATTACCTGGCACGCGTGTCGCTCGCTGCGCGGCGCGATACGCCGGTGGCGGCGCTGTCGCACGGCGACAAGCGCAAGCTGGAAGTGGCCATCATGCTCGCCCTGGAGCCGGAAGTGATGATGTTCGACGAACCGACCGCCGGCATGAGCGTGGACGAAGTGCCGGTGGTGCTGGACCTGATCCACCAGGTGAAGGCGGAGCGCAACAAGGCTGTGCTGCTGGTCGAGCACAAGATGGACGTAGTGCGCGCGCTGGCCGACCGCATCATCGTACTGCACAACGGCGCCCTGGTGGCCGATGGCGAACCGGCCACGGTCATGTCCTCGGCCATCGTGCAGGAAGCTTACCTGGGAACCGCTAGCCATGACTGACGCCCTGCTCAAACTATCCGGCGTGCACACGCACATCGGCGAATACCACATCCTGCAAGGCGTCGACCTGGCCGTGCCGCGCGGTGGGCTGGCAGTCCTGCTGGGCCGCAATGGAGCCGGCAAGACCACCACGCTGCGTACCATCATGGGCCTGTGGCAGGCCAGCGCCGGCAAAGTCGAATTCCATGGCCGCGACATCAGCAAGCTGCGCACGCCCGACATCGCGCAGGCCGGCATCGCCTACGTACCGGAATCGATGGCCGTGTTCAGCGAGCTGACAGTACGCGAAAACCTCTACCTTGCTGCGCGCAGCGGCCCAATGGATACCGCGCGCCTGGAATGGATTTTTTCGTTCTTCCCCGCACTGAAGAAGTTCTGGAATTACCCGGCCGGCAACCTGTCCGGCGGCCAGAAGCAGATGGTGGCCATCGCGCGCGCCATTATCGAACCGCGCGAACTGCTGCTGATCGACGAGCCGACCAAGGGCCTGGCCCCCGCCATCATACAAAGCCTGGCCGATGCGATGCGTCAGCTCAAGGGCCAGGCCACGGTGCTGCTGGTCGAACAGAATTTCAACTTTGTACGCCAGCTCGGCGACACCGTGGCCGTGATGGACGACGGCCGCATCGTCCACAGCGGTTCCATGGCCGAACTGGCTGCCGACCGCGCCCTGCAAGAGCGCTTGCTCGGCCTGGCCCTCGATTCACACCAATAAGGAGTCGTTCGACAATGCCTACGGTCCCGCGCGACTACATTCCCATGCTGCTGGTGCCGGTCCTGATGCTGGCCATGCTGCCGCTGGTGGGCAGCATGCCGACCTGGATCACGCTCACCGTGGCCGGGCTGGCGATGGGGATGATGATCTTCATCATGTCCAGCGGCCTGACCCTGGTGTTCGGCCTGATGGACGTGCTCAATTTCGGCCACGGCGCCTTCGTTTCCGTCGGCGCCTTCGCCGCCACCCTGGTACTGGTGCCGATGCAAGGCTGGATGGAGGCCGATTCGCTCGCCATGAACCTCGCTGCGCTCGGCCTGGCAATAGCGATGGCGATGGCCGTGACCGCGGCACTGGGCCTGGTCTTTGAGCGCATCATCATCATGCCGGTCTACGGCCAGCACCTGAAGCAGATCCTGGTCACCATGGGCGGCATGATCGTGGTTGAGCAATTGATCCACGTCGTCTGGGGCGCCGACCATAAACCAATGCCGCTGCCAACCGCCCTGCGCGGGGCCTTTGTATTGGGCGATGCCGCCATCGAAAAGTACCGCCTGCTGGCCGTCGCCGTCGGCATCCTGGTATTCATTGCACTGACACTGGTACTGAACCGCACCAAGCTAGGTTTGCTGATACGCGCCGGCGTCGAAAATGGCGAAATGGTCGAAGCACTTGGCTACCGCATCCGCCGCCTGTTCGTGGCGGTGTTTGCAGCCGGCTCCGCACTGGCCGGCCTGGGCGGCGTGATGTGGGGCCTGTACAAGGAAACGCTGACCGCCTCCATGGGCGGTGAAGTGATGGTCATGGTCTTCATCACCATCATTATTGGCGGCCTCGGTTCGGTCGGAGGCTGCTTCATCGGCGCGCTGCTGATGGCGCTGAGCGCCAACTACGCCGGCTTCCTGGCGCCCAAACTGGCGCTCGTGTCCCATATCGTGCTGATGATCGCCATCCTGATGTGGCGTCCCGCCGGCCTGTCGAGGAAATGAAATGCTGAACTCCCTGCTCTCCGGCGACCTGCCGCGCAGCCGAACCTTGTCCATACTGCTGCTCGTGGTCGTACTGGGGCTCGCGCTGGCGCCCTTCATCACCAGCGGCGCGCGCCCGCTCAACACCGCCGCCACCATTTGCATCTACATCGTGCTGGTAGCCTCGTACGACCTGTTGATCGGTTACACTGGCATCGTGTCCTTCGCACATACCATGTTCTTCGGCATTGGCGCCTACGGCGTCGGGCTCGGGTTCGACAGCCCGACGCCAGCCTGGGGCGCCATGGCGCTGGGCGTTGTCGCGGCGCTGGCATTGACGCTGGTCATGGCTCTCATCATCGGCCTGTTTGCTCTGCGCGTGCGCGCCATCTTCTACGCCATGATTACACTGGCGGTGGCGTCTTCGTTTGCCGTCCTGGCATCGCAGATGTCTGGATGGACCGGCGGCGAAGACGGCAAGACTTTCGACGTGCCCGACCTGCTATCGCCGGCCAACGAGTTCGGCGAATTCATGGGGCGCATCGTGGACGGCAAGGTGCTGACCTACTACATCGTGTTTGTCTGCGCGGTGCTGATCTTCCTGGCCCTGCTGCGGGTGGTGAACTCGCCGTTCGGGCGCGTGCTGCAGGCCATCCGCGAAAATGAATTCCGTGCCGAAGCGCTGGGCTACCGCACCGTGGTGTACCGCATCGCCGCCAACTGCATTGGCGCGGTCGCCGCGGCATTGGCCGGCGCTCTGATGGCGCTGTGGTTGCGCTACGTCGGCCCCAGGACCACGCTGGGCTTTGAAGTGATGACCGACATCCTGCTGATCGTCGTCATCGGCGGCATGGGCACCCTGTATGGCTCGGTGATCGGCGCCGCCCTGTTCATCCTGGCGAATAATTACCTCAAGTCCCTGATGGCGCAAGCAGCGGGTGCCGTGGCCGGCGTGCCGTTGCTGGAAGCGGCCCTGCATCCGGATCGCTGGCTGCTGTGGCTTGGCATCCTGTTCATCCTGGCCATCTACTTCTTCCCCAGCGGGATTGTCGGGAAATTCAGGCAGAAGGCAGCCCGGCAAGGTACTTAGCCAGAAGAGCATCGGCCTTGCCGCTGCTGCGCAATTCATGTACCGCGCGCCGCAACTCCGTCGCCAGCGCTTCATCGGCGTTATGGCGACTCAGGTGCAGGTGGATTTCACGCGATTGCACCGCCAGCGTGGCCCCCAGCCGCGCACGCGGCACGCCCAGCAGGCGCATGGCGTGGAAGAGCGCCAGGCGGGTACCGATCGATGCATCGAGCCGGCCTTCCAGCAGCATGCGTACACCCTGCAGCTGGTCGGTAATTTCGTGCTTGCGGTATTCGCGGTCGTCCAGGAAGGCGGCGCCGTAATCCGAGCCGCGCAGCATGCCCACCGTGCGGCCCCGCAGGTCCTGCAAGCCTTCCAGCTTGACGCCCGCGCGGCCGATGGCGATGACTTCCGTGGTCCACAGCATGCCCATGGGTTCGGCCGTCCCCGCAATGGCGGAATTTGATGTCGCGATCATCAGGTCGGCCTCGCCCGAACGCAGCATGGCGACGGCGCGGGCGTACGGGGCGACAGTGATTTCGATCTGGCGCTGCGACTCGCGGCCGATCAACTCAATGGCCTCCACGAAAAGGCCGGTCTTGCGGCCGCTCGCGTCAAGCATGGCGAAAGGAGCTATGGCCAAGGCCACGGCGCGCAATGGCCGCGGCTTGGCGACAGCGCGCAGCGGCCAGCTTGCCGCCGCCATTGCAGCAAAAGAAGCGGCAGCGCCGGACCAGCGGGCCATGCGGCCCAGCCAGCGCCGGCGCTGCGCCGCTTTCATCGCTCAGGCCCCGGCAGTGGCGCTTGGACGCTCGGCGATGCGGTCGCGCCAGGCCTGCAAGTGCGCCAGACCGTAGTCGGACGGACGGAATTTCATCAGCCCGCGCGCAAACTCGATTGCGCAAAAACCGGTGATGTCGGCAATCGTGAAACGCTGCCCCGCCACGAAGGGCTGCCTGGCCAGCACGCCGTCCAGCCACTTCGCGTTCTCATGGAACTTCTCGCCCTGCGATGCGCCGAAATCCGGGAACTGGGGATTCTCGATCGGCGCAAAGCCGGGATGCGAGTGGCGGATGCTGTTGGCCGCGATGGCAAACAGGTGCAGTTCCATGCGACGGTCGGCCATTTCGATGAAGGCACGCTCCTCGGCGCCCTCTCCCATGAGGTTCGGCGCCGGATGCAGGCCTTCCAGGTAGGTGCAGATGGCGCGCGTTTCGCACAGGATGCGGCCGTCGTCCAGCTCCAGCGCCGGCACGCGGCCGAATGGGTTCACCGCCAGGTAAGCGTCGCCGCGATGTTCGCCCTTGCCCAGGTCGACCGCTTGCGAATCCAGTTCGATGCCCTTTTCCGCCATGAACATGGCGACGCGGCGCGGATTGGGGGCACGGGGGGCGGTGTACAGCTTCATCAAGTCTCCTTTTGCTTTAATTAATCAGCGCGACTGGCCGGTTTCCAGCATTTTGCGCGCCTCGGCGGCAAATTGCTCGACTTTATCCTGGCTGTCCGCCCGTTCCAACACATTGCTGGGCGGCTGCTCGATCCCACGCAGCACGGCAGGACGGGAACGAATCTGGCGAATCCAGCGCTGCAGGTGCGGCAAGCCTTCGGTTTCAACGCCGGACCAGCGGTGGGTACGCACCCAGGCCCAATTGGCGATATCGGCGATTGAATAGTCGCCGGCCAGGAACTCGTGACGCGCCAGGCGGTCGTCCAGCACGCGGAACAGGCGGCGGCACTCGCCCTGGTAGCGGTCGATAGCCGGCTGGATCTTTTCAGGGAAATAGCGGTAGAACACATTAGCCTGGCCCATCATCGGGCCGACCCCGCCCATCTGGAACATCAGCCATTGCAGCACCAGCGAGCGGCCTTTGGCGTCCTGCGGCATCAGGCGTCCCGTCTTTTCGGCCAGGTAGATCAGGATGGCGCCGGATTCGAATACCGCGAAGCTGTCGTTCGCGCGGTCGATGATCGCCGGGATGCGGCCATTCGGGTTGATGGCCGTGAACCATGGCTCCTTCTGTTCATTCCTGCCCAGTTCGAGCAGGTGCAGCTCGTAAGGCAGCGCCAGCTCTTCCAGCGCGATAGAAATCTTATGGCCGTTCGGCGTTGCAGCGGTATACAGGTCGATCATCGTGAATCCTTAATTCGCGTCGAGGCGCAAAGGATAACCCGCACAGGCAAAAAAAAACCGGCCAATTTGGAGCGGCCGGTGAAAACGCTTTTCAGGGCGTGGGGATTGAAGAAATCGTGCCGGATTGAGGAATCCGGCAACCCGGCGTACAGGGATGCTGTACGCTATGGACGTACTTTGCCAGCTTTTCCGCGCCCAAGGCTTAGGAGTTCATTAAGGAATAAATAAACCCGGCAAAAAAATGGTTCTTCACGGATTGCTGTGATTTGAGCCAGAAAGCAGGAAAGCGGTGAAGAAAAGTTAGACTTGTTGTGCGACCAACAGTTCTCAACTTAACCCACCGCTTTCATGCAGGATAATAATCTCGACCTCCCGTTCTGGGAAGGTTTTGGGGTATGGAATTTCGACCGTCGAGCAGACGGAATCTGGATTTCCCTCGTACCCCAGCCGAATACCCCAGCTAATTGTTCGAAGTGCGATGCTCGCTGTGATCAGGTGCATGGCACTTATTGGCGCACCGTGCGCGAGATGCCCATGTTTGGCGAAGCAGTTTGGCTCCAGGTACGGCTGCGCCGAGTCAAATGTAGCCAGTGCGGCACATGCGCCGAGCGCGTCTCCTGGCTTGATCGACACGCGAGAGTAACCAAACGGTTGGCTGACTTTACCGGCATGTGGTGCGACAAGCTGCCCGTGGCCCACGTTTGCAAGCTGACGGGCCTGCATTGGGAGACCGTGCGTCGTATCGAGCGGCAGCGCCTGACCACGCAGTTGGACGCCCTGCCAGAGGCTCAGCCAACTAAGCTGGTAATGGACGAATTCGCGCTCTTTAAGGGCCATCGCTACGCCACCGTGGTACTCGACGGCGATTCACGACAAGTGCTTTGGGTCGGCGAAGGACGCAGCCGACAAGCAATTCGCCCCTTCTTTGAATGGCTGGGCGCTGAGCGCTGCGCCCGTATCCAGGCCGTCGCCATGGACATGAATACAGCCTTCGACCTGGAGGTCAAGAAACACTGCCGTAAGGCTAAGGTCGTGTATGACCTGTTTCATGTTATTGCCAAATATGGCCGTGAAGTGATCGACCGTGTGCGTGTCGATGAGGCCAACCGACATCGAAACGATAAGCCGGCGCGCCAATTTGTCAAACGTGGCCGCTGGCTGGTGTTACGCAATCCGCAGAATGTGCCTGCTGATCAAGTGCCCGTGCTGGAGAAACTGCTGGCGGCAAACCGCGACCTGATGACCGTCTATGTCATGAAGGCGAGCCTTAAGGAGCTCTGGCAGCCAACCTGCCCTTGGCGCTGGCGAGCGGCGTGGCGCAACTGGCTGGCAATGGCCCAAGCCAGTGGCATTGAATCCCTGCAGCGCTTCGCCAAACGCCTGGGCTTGTACTGGCGCGGCATCTTGGCACGCATGTACTGGCCGATGCATACCGGCCAGCTTGAGGGTATCAACAACCGGATTAAGGTGATGAAGAGGATGGCTTACGGATACCGCGACTCAGAATTCTTCTTTATGAAAATCAAAGCCGCGTTTCCCGGAAATCCGTGATGAACCAAAAAAATACCCGCGTCTTTGCGCGGGTAAAAGAATTCAAATCGGGAGAGATTTGAAAGTGCAAGGGGGATATTCTCAACAGCGAAAACATCACGACTTCGTTTAAGATAGTACAATTTTTATAATAGAAACTCTCCAATAGTCACAATGCGAAAAAAAATTTGCAAATGGACTTTTCGAGCCGCGATTTCAGCGGCAGTTCTGGCCATTTCCGCTTGCGCTACACAGCCGCCCGCGCCACCTGCCGCCCAAGCTGCAGCGGTGATTCCGGCGCTGCAGGCCAGCCAGTCCGCGCACCGCATTGTGGCCGGCGACTCGCTGGTCGCCATCACCGTTCGCCGCGGCGGGCCTCTGGCGCGCATGGGCCACGATCACGTCGTCGCCACCCGCCAGCTTGAAGGTTTCGTGGACCTGGACCAGGGCCGTACTGAACTGCGCTTCCGCCTCGACCAGCTCACTGTGGATGAGGCCGCGCTGCGCAAGGAAGCCGGGCTGGATACACAACCGTCGCTCGATGCCATCGATGGCACCCGCCGCAACATGTTCAGCAAGGTGCTGCAAGCGCAGGCCCACCCTTGGGTGCTGGTGCGCGCCGCATTTGAAGCGGGAACGAAGGACAGGCTGCGCGCCGAAATCACCCTGCACGGCGTGACGCGCGAGTACAAAGTGCCTCTGCACCTGCGCGAAGAAGGCGCCACAGTGCTGGCCAGCGGCACCTTCACAGTCAGGCAGACGGACTTCGGCATCACGCCGTTTGCCGTCTTCGGCGGGGCACTGGCCGTGAAAGACGAGCTGGAACTGAGATTCGCGATCAGCGCGCGACGATAAGGCGCAGGCCCAGGCCGACAAAAATCGCACCGGCGCCGCGATCCAGCCACAAGCCGGCGCGCGGGTTGCGGTTGATCCACTTGCCCACGGCGCCGGAGAAGTAGCCCAGCATCCCGAACAGCAGGCAAGCCTGCAAAGTAAAGACCAGGCCGAGCTGGGCGGTCTGCCAGCTGGCATCTCCGCGCCCTGCCACCACGAACTGCGGCAGGAAGGACAGGAAGAACAGCACCACCTTCGGATTGATCGCATTGGCGAACAAACCTTTGGCAAACAGCTTGCCCAAAGACTCCTGCGGCAAGGCCACCTGGCCCACCTGCGCACCGCCCTTGCTGCGCAGTGCGCCATAACCCATCCAGATCAGGTAGAGTCCACCCGCAACCTTGAGCGCGGTAAACGCTGTCGGGGATGCGGCAATCAGCGCGCCCACGCCCAGCGCAGCCAGCAGGGTATGGCTAAGGCAACCCAGGGCGCAGCCCAGGCCGAAAACCACGCCCTGCTGGCGTCCACGAGACATGCCCATACTTAATACCATCAGGTTATCCGGCCCTGGGGAAACAGTAATCAGCATGGCGGCGGCCAGGAAGGCCAGCCCTTGTTCAGGAGTAATTAACATAGCCGGGATCATACACGAGTGCGCCGGGGCATAACAATTCAGTATCACACCATGTTTATTTGTCCATTACAATAATTACTATTGAGGAGATCATTAATATTTTGCTTTCTTCGTTTGCATCGTCTATTGAACTAGTTGCGCCCCTCTTATTAATTCTGGGGTTGGCGGCGCTTATCCTGTTGATATGGGAGAACCGCAGCCTAAAGAAGCAATTACAAGCGCGGGAAGCCGCGCTGAGGCAAACCCAGATTCAAAATGAGAAACTGGGCCGCCACCGCATCGACTTTCTGGCGGCCATGAGCCACGACATCCGTACGCCACTGGCCGGCGTGATCGGCATGTTGAAATTTGCCCTGCGCGACCGCACCATCGCCGACCGCACAGGAGAATACCTGCGCATCGGCCTGAAGAACAGCGAAGCCCTGCTGGCCATCCTGAACGACCTGCTCGATTTCTCCCGCATCGACGCCGGCCGCCTGTCGATCAACACCCAGGACCTGGACCTGATCGACATCATCGACGAAGCCATCACCATCCTGCGCCCGCAAGCCGATGCCAAGGCCCTGCTGCTGCGCTGCGAGCTGGCGCCGGGCCTGCCGCGCCACGTGCAGGGCGACCCCAACCGCATCCGCCAGATCCTGCTCAACCTGCTGGGCAACGCCATCAAATTCACGGAACGCGGCGAAGTAAGGCTGCGCGCCTCCGGCGAGACGACCGACGGCCTGGCACGCGTCAGCTTCAGCATCAGCGATACCGGCCCCGGCATCCCGCTGGAAATGCTGCCGCGCCTGTTCCGCAAATTCGAGCCGGCCGACCTCTCGTCCACCCGCCGCGCCGACGGCCCAGGACTGGGCCTGGCCATCTGCAAAGAGCTGGTCGACCTGATGGGCGGCCAGATCGAAGCCGATACCCGCCTCGGCAAAGGCACCACGCTGCGCTTCTCGCTGCCGCTGGCCCTGGGCGGACCGCCGGAGCAGGATCCGGTCAAGATCCCGGCCCACCTGCGCCATGCCTACCGCTTGCGCGTGCTGTGCGCGGAAGACGTGCGCACCAACCAGATCATCATCAGCACCCTGCTGGAAGGCATGGGCCACGAAGTAACTGTCGCCGAAAACGGCCTGGAAGCCCTGCGTGCCCTGAATGAAAAGGACTTCGACGTGGTGCTGATGGATGGCCGCATGCCGCAAATGGACGGCGAACAGGCGGCGCGCCTGATACGCCGCGGCGGCAGCCAGGACTACCCCTCACGCGACCCGCTGATACCGATCATCGCCCTCACCGCCAATGCCAGCGACCTCGATCGCGCACGCTACCTGTCGGCCGGCATGGACGCCTTCCTCAGCAAGCCGGTCGACGAACGGCTGCTGTTCGACCAGCTTGAAAAAACCATCACCCAGTTGCTCAATCGCGGCCGCAGCCTGCCGCGCACCACGCCCACCCTGGCGGAACTGGACGACATGTTCGGCGTGGAGCCAGCCAGCCCGGCCATCCACATCCTGCCGCTCAGCGGCATGACCGCGCGCCACCAGCAGCGCATCGCGCAAGCCTTCCTGGAAGAAGCCCCGCGCCGGCTCGACGAAGGCCGCCTGGCGCTGCAGAACGGCGATGGCGAGGGCGCCACCAGCGCCTTCCACGCCCTGAAAGGCAGTTGCGGCTACCTGAGCGCCCCCGAACTGCACACCCTGTGCCATCAAATGGAAAAGGCCAGCGCGGCCGGCGACCTGGAAGCAGCCACCGCCCTGTTGCCGGAACTCGGGACACTGATCCTGCAAGCTTGCGCCGACCTGCGTCGCGACGATACGATAGCTGCATGACGACACAACGCGCCTGGGTGCGCATGCCATCCGGCCGCCGGCTGGACTTGCTGGACCCCACGCCCTTCGATTGGGACGACGCCGACCTCGCTCTGGGCCTGGCGCGCACCTATCGCTGGGGTGGCCACTCGGCCTGGCCCTTGCCGCTCTCCGTCGCCCAGCATTCGATCACGGTACTGCAATTGCGGCGCCTATGGTCGCCCACCCCGCTCGACCCGCTGCGCTCCTTGCGCGAACTGCTGCACGATGCGGAAGAAGGCTTGCTGGGCTTTGACTGCATCTCGGTGCTGAAACCCTTCCTCGGCGACAGCTTCCGCGAACTGAGCCAACGCCTGGAACAGGCCGTATTCCTGCGCTACGGCTTGCCGGCCTGGACGCCGAAGGAATACCAGGTCCACAAGCGTGCCGACCGCCTGGCCGCCGCCAGCGAAGCGGTCCACGTGGTGGGCTGGAGCGACGAGGAAGTGCGGCGCACACTGAAAATCACCGCCGTGCCCCTCGCTGAAGATCCACTGCAGGCCTTGTACGGCGAGCCGGCGTGGGAGCCCTGGCCGCCAGGGTTGGCCTGCGAGCGCTTCCTCGACGAACTGAACCGGCTCAAGGCGGCAGCTTGATAGTCCGGATGATAAAATTGCTGTAATACGAAGTTTTTAAAGACGAAATTACAGTTATCCACTTCTACTGTGGATAAACGTGTGGAGAAGCCGGGCTTGACAGCCCGTTTCGCCTGTAACGGCGCGGCTTTCAATAAATTGCCCAATTCTTTGGCAATCGATTAGTATCAATAAAATCAATGACTTAGCCAAGTCGAGTGCATGCCATTTTGCAACTCACTGAGCCTTCGGAAAATATTTTGACAAAAGTTCTGGCGCGGAATAGTGTGTCCACAACCGACAAAGGAAAATGCATGGACGTGAAAGTTCCTGACGACGATTCAAGCGAAGGATGGATGATCGACGACGAGGCGCAAGCCAGCTCCGCCGAGCAGGCTCCAGGCGCCAATCCCGCCCCGTGGCGGGTGCTGATCGTTGACGACGACGTCGACGTCCACGTGGTCACGAAATTCTCGCTCAGCAATGCATGCTTCATGGGGCGCCGCCTCAGCTTCCTGCATGCCTACTCCGGCGAAGAAGCCTTGACTACCCTGCGCAACAATCCCGACGTGGCCCTGGTGCTGCTCGACGTGATCATGGAAACCAGCGATGCCGGCCTGCGCGTGGCGAACCAGATCCGCTCCGAACTGAAAAATGAACTGGTGCGCATTGTGCTGCGTACCGGCCAGCCGGGCCAGGCGCTCGAGCACAGCATTATCCTCGACTACGACATCAACGATTTCTGGTGCAAGACCGACCTCACCACGCGCAAGCTGTTCACCACGGTGATTTCTTCGCTGCGCAACTACTCCGACCTGCAAATCCTGCAGTCGCAACTGGCCAAGTACAACCAGCACCGCGAACAGTTCGCGGCGATCCTGCAAGGCCTGCAGAAGGGTGAAGCCTGGTCGGGCCAGCTCGTGATCGGCCAGCCTGCCTCAACTGTGGATATCCAGGTCCAGCCGGGCGCCGAATCGGGCAGTTTCAAGGCCTCCGGGCACATCCTGAAGTAATCACTGTATGCACGTACAGTAGCTATCCTGCAGTGATTTGCCCTCGAATACCCGGCAAGTTGCCGTAAGTGGCGGATTGAAAAGGCCTTTTCCGATTATCCACATTGTTTGTGGATATCTTTGTTGATAAGAGGGTCTTGACAAGGCAAACAGCCCTCAACGACGCCATTTCCAACAAACTGCCTGTTCAATGTGCAGAAAAAATCACCTTAAAAATCAACGACTTAAAATCTCACGAATTATCACAAGCGTTCTTTAACTAATTAAAGTCGCTCGTTACTTGTCGTCAATTCTTGTGCATAACCTGAGCAGCTGTACGCCGTTGGGCGGGTTGCAGCAGGACGCGCTGGATGATGTGGGGAGCGATGTTATGGGACTTCATATACTCGACTGCGCACAAGGTGCTGAAACTGGCTTGCACCTCAATGCCACGGTCGACGATTTCACTGCGCGCAGAATCGACGCGAGGCAGGAATTGCAACAGATCCATAAGGACACCTTCAGGCGGGATGGGCGGTCAGGGAAGTATTGACCATGACGCCAATAAGTCAATAGCCCGCCCGCAACACCAACAGCCGAGGCCGTGTCACACCATGGGGTCACACCCTAGGTGTGACACGAACCCAGCCGTATAACAGCCGGGGCCGTGGAGACTTAGCGGTTCTGGTAACCGCCATAGTGCTTGACCGGGCTCCACTCCGGCTGCACGGGGGGCAGTTCGGGGGCGTATTGGCCGAAGTCGGCGCCGGCGTGGACGATGCGGCCATTCACAACCGTCAGCGCGCTTTCCAGTGTCTTGATCTCGGCTTCGGGAATGCTGAAATAGTCCTTCGGCAGGATCACCAGGTCGGCATATTGGCCTTTGCCGATCTGGCCCTTCAGCTTTTCTTCGCCGCTGAACCAGGCGCTGCCTTGGGTCATCAGCTTGAGCGCTTCGTAGCGGCTCAGGCGGTCCTTGGCCTGCCACATCGGCAGGCCGCCCGCGGTCTTGCCGGTCACCGCCCAGTAGATCGAGGGCCATGGCCCGTAGCTCGACACGCGCGTGCCGTCCGTGCCGAGGCCGACGGGGATCTTCATCTCCAGCATCTTGCGGATCGGCGGCATCTGGCGCGCCTGCTCGCCATAGCGTTTCCAGTAATGCTCGCCCTGGAAGTACATGCGGTCCTGCACCGCGACGCCGCCGCCCAGTTTCTTCACACGCGCCAGCTGTTCGTCGGTGATGGTCTCGGCGTGATCAAAAAACCAGCGCAAGCCGTTGAACGGCATGTCGCGGTTGACCCTTTCGATCACGGCCAGGTCGCGTTCGATCGATTCGCCATACGTGGCGTGGATGCGGAACGGCCAGCGGTTCTTCACCAGCAGCCGCAAGACGGGTTCCAGCTCGCTTTCCATATGGCCCGGCATGTCGGGACGCGGTTCGAGGAAGTTCTCGAAGTCTGCTGCGCTCCACACCAGGTTCTCCCCCGCCCCTTCGGTGTTGTAGCCGTTGGGGTAGAACATATGGTCGTTGTGGCCAGGCTTGGTCATGGCCAGCCAGCGCTGGTAGTCTTCCAGCTCCTTGCCCGGCTTTTGCGCGAACAGGTAGTAGGAGGTGCGCACTGTCAGCTTGCCGCCCTTGGCCAACTCCAGGCTGACTGCGTAATCGTCGGGATAGGCCTGGCCGCCGCCGCCCGCGTCGATAGCGCTGGTCACGCCAAGTCGGTTCATCTCGCGGTAGTACTGGACGGTGGAATTCAGTTGCTGCTCGCGCGGCAGCGCGCCGGTCTTGCCCAGCGTGGAGTACAGCACCATAGCGTTCGGCTTGGCCACCAACAGGCCGGTCGGCTTGCCGTCGGCGCCCAGTTCCACCACACCGTCCTTGTATTTGGTGTCCTTGTCGTAGCCCAGGACTTCAATGCCCTTCCTGTTCACAAAGCCAAGGCCGTACAGGTAGAGGATGAACACCGGCTTATCCGGCACCGCCTCATTCAGCTCTTCCAGCGTCGGCAGGCGCTTTTCTTCGAACTGGAATTCATTGAATCCGCCCACCACCTTGATCCACGCACCGTCCGGCGTACGGGCCGCCTGCTCGCGCAGCATCTGCATGGCGCGTTTCAACGAGGTGACGCCATCCCAACGCAGCTCGGCGTTGTAGTTGAGGCCCTGGCGGATGATGTGGAGGTGGGAGTCGTTCAGACCAGGAATGACCGTGCGGCCGCCGGCGTCGATTACCTGCGTGCCCGGCTTCTTCAGCTTGAGCACCTGGGCATTGCTGCCCACCGCGGCAATCACGCCGCCCTTGACGGCTACTGCCTGCGCGAAGCTGCCTTCACGCGCCATCGTGGCGACTTTGCCATTGGTGATGATGATGTCCGTCGCATGGGCATGC
Source organism: Duganella sp. Root198D2 (assembly GCF_001428585.1). NCBI lineage: Bacteria > Pseudomonadati > Pseudomonadota > Betaproteobacteria > Burkholderiales > Oxalobacteraceae > Duganella > Duganella sp. Root198D2. The sequence goes on from NZ_LMIC01000044.1 coordinate 267,310, forward strand.
GACAGGCCGGCAGCCAGCAAGGCTGCGGCCAGCAACGGTCTGGTCATGGACTTTATTCCTTGATCGATTCGATCGAGAAGCCGAGGGTCAAGTCGTCGCTGACGTGCGGTGCGTACTTACCGGCGCCGAAGTCGGAGCGCTTGATCTTGGCGATCGCATTGGCGCCGCAAGCGTCTTTCTTCACCATCGGGTGCGGCATGCATTGGAAGGAAGTCACTTCCAGGTTTACTGGCTTGGTCACGCCCTTGATGGTCAGGTTGCCTTCCACGCCGACCACCTTGTCGCCGTTGAACAGGAATTTGGTCGACTTGTAGGTAATGGCGGGATATTTGGCCGAATCGAGGAAGTCAGGACCTTGCAGGTGCCCGTTGAACAGGTCGGAGCCGGTATTGACCGATTTCGGGTCGATGCTCACTTCCACCGAGCCGGTCTTGGCGGCGCGGTCGAGCTGGATCTTGCCGGTGGTGCTATTGAACTTGTTCACCTGGGTCGAATAGCCGAAATGGCTGTATTCGAAGCGCGAGAAGGAATGAGTTGGATCGATATTGTAGGTTTCAGGGGCGGCCGATGCGGCGAGCGAGAAACCAGCGGCGAGGGCAAAGGCGATCAGTTTTTTCATTGTCTAGACTCCAAGTAGGGGATGGTGGCCCATTATGCGACGACTGCCGATCAGTGTAAAACGCATAATGTGCGCGCTACTGATCGGCTTTTTCGATAGTAGGCACTAGCCTGGAGCGAAAAACAATCACCCTTTCGAGGTAGTGGGCTGCAGCAGGCGCGCCAGCAAGCGCTGCTCGAGGGCGGCAAAGGCGGCGCCGCCGCGCTGCCTGGGACGCGGCAACGGTACCGGCAGGTCGAGGGCAATGCGGCCGTCTTCCACCAGCAGCACGCGGTCGGCCAGGGCCAGCGCCTCCTGCACGTCGTGCGTCACCAGGACGGCGGTGAACCCGCGCTGGCGCCACAGGGATTCGACCAATTGCTGCATTTCGATACGCGTCAGTGCATCGAGCGCGCCCAGCGGCTCGTCCAGCAGCAGCACGTTCGGTTCGTGCACCAGCGCGCGCGCCAATGCCACGCGCTGACGCTGGCCACCGGACAGTTCGGCCGGCCAGTCGTCGGCGCGTTCAGCCAGGCCTACGGTGGAAAGCGCTGCAGCGGCGCGCCCCAGGCCATATGGCAGCCCGAGCGCGACGTTCTGCAGCACCGTCTTCCATGGCAGCAGGCGCGGTTCCTGGAACATGATGCGCAGGCTGGCATCCGCGACGCCGTTACCGACATGGGCGGTGCCCTCGTCGGCCTTTTCGACGCCGGCAATTGCGCGCAGCAGCGTGCTTTTGCCGCAGCCGCTGCGCCCTACTATTGCGACGAATTCACAGGCCTTCAGGTGCAGGTCGACGCCGTGCAGCACGCGCCGCGCCCCGTAGGCCTTGCCCAGTCCTTCCAGCGCGATACTTGCACCCAGCCGCGCTACTGGCTTCCGCTCAGGCGGGGAATTTTCCTGGCGCGCATAGGCCAGCAGATCACAGTCGATGGAGGTGGGTGCCAGCAACATGGGTGCTCCTTATCGGTAGGCTGGGTTCCAGCGCAAATAGTATTTTTCGAGTCCGCGCGCCAGCATGTCGGCCAGCTTGCCCAGCACCGCGTACAGCAGGATGCCGACCAGTACCACGTCGGTCTGCAGGAATTCACGCGCATTCATCGTCATGTAGCCGATGCCGGCTTGCGCGGAAATAGTTTCGGCAACGATCAGCAGCACCCACACCAGTCCAAGCGAGAAACGAACTCCAACCAGTATCGAAGGCAAGGCCGCCGGCAGGATCACTTCGCGGTACAGCGGCCAGCCGCGCAATCCGTAGCTGCGCGCCATTTCAACCAGTCCGGCATCGGTGGAGCGGATGCCGTGGAAGGTGTTCAGGTAGACGGGGAAGAACACCCCTACCGCCAGCAGGAACAGCTTGGCCGTCTCATCGATGCCGAACCACAGGATCACCAGCGGTATCAGGGCCAGGGCGGGAATGTTGCGCACCATCTGCAGCGTGATATCGAGCAGCGTCTCGGCAAGGCGCCAGGTCCCGGTCAGCAGGCCGAGCGCCAGGCCTGCACTGGAACCGATGGCGAAGCCACTGGTGGCGCGCCATAAGCTGGTTTTCAGGTGTTGCCACAGTTCGCCCGATACTGCCAGCGTCCAGAAGGCTTGCACCACCGCCAGCGGTTCGGGCAGGATGCGGCTGGACAGCCAGCCGATGCGCGCCGCCAGCTCCCAGGCCAGCAGCAAAGCAAGCGGCAGTGCCCAGGGCGCCAGCGCCTTGCGCCAGTCCATCTCAGGCCGCCTTTTTTGGCACGATGTTCGACGCCATGACTTCGCCGAATGGACCGCTCAGCGACTGTTCTCCAGGCGCCTTGCCTTTGCCCAGCAGCGGGAATACCAGTTCGGCGAAGCGGTAGGATTCTTCCAGGTGCGGGTAGCCAGAGAAGATGAAACTTTCGATGCCGAGCGCTTCATATTCGCGAATGCGCGCCACCACGGTTTCCGGATCTCCTACCAATGCAGTTCCCGCACCGCCGCGCACCAGGCCCACGCCAGCCCACAGGTTCGGCGAGACTTCAAGCTTGTCGCGGCTGCCACTGTGCAGTGCTGCCATGCGGCGCTGCCCCACCGAGTCCATCTTGCCGAATGCCGCCTGCGCCTTGGCAATGACGTCGTCGCTCAGGTGGCTGATCAGCTTGTCGGCAGCGGCCCAGGCTTCCTCATTGGTTTCGCGCACCATCACATGCAGGCGGATGCCGAAGCGAATCTTGCGGCCATGGCGTTCGGCGCGGGCGCGCACATCGGCGATCTTTTCGGCCACGGCTGCCGGCGGCTCGCCCCAGGTCAGGTAAACGTCGACCTGCTCCGCCGCCAATTGGTGCGCCGCTTCGGAGGAGCCGCCGAAATACAGCGGCGGGTAGGGTTTCTGCACCGGCGGGTACAAGGTGCGCGCGCCTTTGACGGTAATGTGTTTGCCGTCGAAGTCATAGCCCGCCTCTCCGCCCTCGCCTGCCAGCGCGGCGCGCCAGACACGCAGGAATTCGTCGGAGATCTCATAGCGCTGCGCATGGTCGGCAAATACGCCGTCTGCTTCCAGTTCCTGCTGGTCGCCGCCGGTGACGACGTTTACCAGCAGGCGGCCATTCGACAAGCGGTCGAAGGTGGAAGCCATTCGCACGGCCAGGCCAGGCGTGGACAGGCCAGGGCGCACCGCGACCAGGAATTTGAGCTGTTTCGTCACCGGGATAAGCGTGGAGGCGACCACCCAGGCGTCCTCGCAGGATCGGCCTGTGGGCAACAACACGCCGTCATAACCCAAGGTATCGGCCGCTACGGCGACCTGGCGCAGGTAATCGGCATCGACCGCGCGCGCACCTTGCGCAGTGCCGAGGTAGCGGCTGTCGCCGTGGGTTGGAATGAACCAGAAAATATCGGAAGTCATTTGTTGTCCTTCAAGGCTTGAGCAGGGCTTCCCTGACAATGATCGGTTTCGGAATCAGCTTGAGCGCGGCGAAGGCATCTGCCACCTTCTGCTGTTCCTGGATGACTTGCGGGGTCACGGGAAGCACGCCGTAGGCATAGCGGGTTGCTGCCAGTTCAACGACAGGCGGCGCCAGGCCCGTCTGCGCCGACAGAATGGCCGCCACCTCCTTCGTATTCTTTGCGCCCCATGCATCCACCTTGGCCAGTTCGTCGATCACGATGCCGACGATTTCAGGATTCCTTTGCGCATAGCCACGCGACGCCAGGTAGAACTGGTGGTTGGCCACCAGGCCTTTGCCATCGGCGATCACACGTGCGCCCAGCTGCTTTTCGGCTGCGGCAAGGAAGGGATCCCATATGACCCAGGCATCCACGCTGCCACGCTCGAATGCGGCACGTGCATCGGCTGGCGGCAGGAACACGGTTTGCACGTCTTTGTATTGCAGGCCGGCCTTCTCGAGCGCCTTGAGCAGCAGGTAATGGACATTCGAACCTTTGTTCAGCGCGATCTTCTTGCCCTTCAAATCGGCCACGCTGCGCAACGTGGATTGCTTCGGCACGACAATCGCTTCGCTGGCCGGGGATGGCGGCTCATTGCCGACATAGACCAGGTTGGCGCCTGCGGCCTGCGCGAAAATCGGCGGCGCTTCGCCAACCGTACCGAAATCGATGCTGCCCACGTTCAGGCCCTCCAGCAACACCGGGCCGGCCGGGAACTCGGTCCATTTCACATCGACGCCCTTCTCCGCAAGGCGCGTCTCCAGTGTGCCTCGGCCTTTGAGCAAAGTCAGCGTGCCGTATTTCTGGTAGCCGATGCGCAGCACAGGCCTGTCTTGCGCCAGCGCGGCGGAAGGCAGCAGGCCGGCCGCTACGCCGGCGAGGAAAATGCCCACGGCAAAGAGTCCAAGGGTGCGGCGGCGCGCCACCCGTGCTAGCTGGTACTGGTTCATGGCATTCCTTATGCAGATTGAAAATCGTTGAGTTCACCGTGCCGCGGCAGCAATGCTTGCGAGAGCGCCGCAACACCGCCATCGACCCGCGCAGCTATCGGCAGCGCGAGCAGCAGGCCGTGCTCTTCGTTCCATTGCAGCTGCTGCGCCGTGGCGAAAATACCGGCCAGAACATGGCGCGCGTCCAGGGCCTGCAGTACGGGCCGCAGCGCGTAATCGAGGGCCAGCAAATGGGACTGGCTGCCGCCGGTCGCGATGGGCAGCACCACCTTGCCTGCCAGCCCGTCCTGCGGCAGCAGGTCGAGGAAGGCCTTCAGTATGCCGGCAAACGAAGCCTTGTACACCGGCGTTGCGATCACCACCGCATCGGCATCGCGCACTGCCTGCAAGGCACGCTGTACGGAAGGATCTTCCGTCAACCCATGCAGCAAGGCGCGCGGCGGCAGGTCGCGGACGTGGATGCGGTTATACCGGTGTCCGAGCACTGCGAGTCGCTCGCCGATGTGCTGCAGCAGGCGGCTGGAACTGGATGGTTGTGCGGGGCTGCCGCTGATAAGCAAGATAGTCATGGGCCTAGCGTAAGGCGCACGGTTCGCAAGGCAAACGAATTGTTTCGCAAATGGTTATTCAATTTTCTTCGTGGACGCTTGCTTGCGTCGGAGGCAATACTAAAAAGCATCGCAACCCGAAAGACATCCCATGACCAGCGCTCTATTCAAGCCGCAACCACCCGATCCCCTGCAAATTGCCGAGGAGCTGGCAAGCACCTTCGCTGCCAGCGCCGTAGAACGCGACCGCCAGGGCGGCCATGCGGCACGCGAACGCCGCCTGCTGCGCGAATCCGGACTACTTACCCTCTCTGTGCCGCGCGAATTCGGCGGCGCCGGCGCCAACTGGAGCACGGTGAACCAGGTGATCCGCATCCTGGCGCGCGCCGACAGCGCGCTGGCTCACCTGTTCGGCTTCCACCACCTGCAACTTGCGGGCATCCAGTTGTACGGCAATGCGCGCCAGCAGCGCGAACTGCTAACGGCCACTGTTGAGCAAGGCCTGTTCTGGGGCAATGCACTGAACCCGCTCGACCAGCGCACCGTCGCGAACGAACAGGGTGATGGATTTGTGCTGAAGGGCGTGAAAAGCTTCAGCTCAGGCTCGGTGGGTTCGGACTGGCTCACGATCTCGGCATGGCATGCACCAACACAAAGTGCGCTGATCGGAGTACTCCCCAGCACCACCGCAGGAGTTTCGATCCGCGCCGACTGGGATGCCTTCGGCCAGAAGCAGACAGATAGCGGTACCGTGGAATTCCGCGATGTCGCGCTGCCGGCCAGCCTTGTCCTGCTGCCGCCGGGCGAAAAACCGGCGCCGCGCGCCACCCTGCGTTCGCAGGTAGCGCAACTGATCATGACCAACCTTTACCTCGGCATCGCAGAAGGCGCGTTCGAAGCGGCCCGCAGCTTCACCAGCGAGCAATCACGGCCCTGGTTCGCATCCAACGTAGCCGCCGCCACCGAAGATCCGTTCGTTCAGCACCGCTACGGCGAGTTATGGACGCTGCTGCGCCCCGCCGCCGTACTGGCGGACCATGCCGCGCACGAGCTCGATGCGGCATTGGGCAAAGGCGCTTTGCTGACCGAGCGTGAACGCGGCGAACTGGCCATCTCCGTGGCCGAAGCCAAGGTCCTGTCGCACCGCGCCGGCATCGAAGTATCGAACCAGCTGTTCGAGCTGACCGGGGCCCGTGCAACTTCCAACAAGCTGGGCCTGGACCGTTTCTGGCGCAACGTGCGCGTGCATACCCTGCACGACCCGATCGACTACAAATACCGCGACCTCGGGCGCTACGCCCTGCACCGCACCTTGCCGGAACCGACTGCCTATTCCTGATCCATGACCACACCACTTATTCAACTGGACCAGGTCGAGCGCAGTTTTGCGCACGGGCCTGGCGAGCGCCTGCATGCAGTGCGCGGCATCAGCCTGTCAATACAGCGCGGTGAAATATTCGGCCTGGCTGGCAAGAGCGGCGCCGGCAAATCGACGCTGCTGCGCATGATCAACCTGTTGGAGCGCCCCGACAGCGGCCGTGTCGTGGTGGATGGTGACGACCTTACTGCTCTGGGCAAGCGCGAATTGCGCACTGCACGGCAGAATATCGGCATGATCTTCCAGCAATTCAACCTGCTGCGAAACGCAACGGTGGCCGGGAACGTCGCTTTCCCCTTGCGTATCCACGGTGCTCAAAGCCCGCAGGAGATTGCCCTCCGCGTGCAGGAATGCCTGGCCCTGGTGGACCTTGAAGAGAAGGCAAGCAGCTACCCTTCGCGCCTGTCCGGCGGGCAGCAGCAAAGGGTGGCAATTGCCCGCGCCCTGGCCAGCAAACCGGCAGTCCTGCTTTGCGACGAACCTGCCTCGGCGCTGGACGCCGAAACTACTCGCGCGCTGCTGGCGACCTTACAGGACGTCAACCGGAGGCTCGGCGTGACCATCGTCATCGTCAGCCACGAACTCGATGTGCTGGCTTCGATCTGCCAGCGCGTTGCAGTCATCGAGAATGGAGTCGTCGCCGAACAGTTCCGCGTCGCGGACTGGCAGGCTCCGCGCCGGACCGCGCTCGGCCGCGAACTCGCAGCCCTGTCGGCGCAAGCTGCGCTGGCCACCGACGTGTCCCTGCGCAAGGAGCCAGTTCATGTTTGAAAAATTCCTTTCGCTGCTGCCCGAACTGGCCGAAGCGCTGACGCAAACGGGCACCATGCTTGGCATCGGCTTGTCGGTGGCGGTATTGCTGGGAGGCCCACTCGGCATCCTGCTGTTCCTGGTCGGAGACGGCCAGTCGCTGCAGAACCGGCCCCTGTCCGCCCTCCTCGGCTGGCTGGTAAATACGGTGCGCTCCTTCCCCTTCATCATACTGCTGGTGTCTCTGGTGCCGTTTACGAGGGCGATTGCCGGCACCTCGATCGGCCCACTGGCGGCAGCCGTGCCGCTATCGGTGGCAGCCATTCCCTACTTCGCGCGCCTGGTCGAACAGAACCTGCGCGAAGTGCCGCGCGGCGTGATCGAGGCGGCCCATGCAATAGGCGCCAGTGAGCTGCAGATCGTGCTGCGCGTGCTGCTGGTCGAATCGCGTTCAGGCCTGGTGCTGGCCCTGACTGTGCTGGCAATCAGCTTCCTGTCCTATTCCGCAGTGGCCGGGGTGGTGGGCGGTGGCGGCATCGGCGACCTCGCCATCCGCTATGGCTATTACCGCTTTGAGACCGACGTGATGTTCGCCACCGTCGCCCTGCTGGTGGTGCTGGTGCAGGCAATCCAGTTCGCCGGCAACCGCCTGGCGCGCCGCCTCGATAAACGATAACAAGGAGTGAAAATGACTGTATTACGACGTTCCGTACTGCTGGCCGCGCTGGCCGCACTGACCCTCGCTGGCGGCACCGCAGCCGCCAAAGACCCGAAGCAACTTGTGATCGGCACCAGCGCCGGTCCCTATGCCGACCAGATCAAGCTTGGCATCAAACCCATCCTCGAAAAGCAGGGCTACCAGGTCACACTGGTGGAGTTCAACGACTATGTGCAGCCGAATATTGCGCTGGCCGAGGGTTCGCTGGATGCCAACGTATTCCAGCACATCGTCTACCTGAACAAGTTTGCGGCCGAACATAAGCTCGCCCTGTCGCCGCTGGTTACCATCCCGACCGCGCCGATCGCCATCTACAGCAGGAAGCACAAGGCGTTGACCGAAGTCCGCGACGGCAGCACCGTAGCCCTGCCCAACGATCCAGCCAACCAGGCACGCGCCCTGGTGCTGCTGGAGCAGCTTGGCTGGCTCAAGTTGAAGGCAGGCGTCGATCCTCTGCGGGCCTCCGAGCGTGACGTTGCACAGAACCTGAAGAAGGTCAGGCTGCTGCCGCTGGAAGCGGCCCAGCTTCCGCGCTCGCTGCAGGATGCCGACTATTCCTTCATCAACGGCAACTACGCCTTGGCGTCGGGCCTCAAATTGAACGAAGCCCTGATTACTGAAAAGATTTCGCCCAACTACGTGAACCTGGTCGCGGTCCGCACCGCCGACAAGGACAAACAGTTTGCGCGCGATATCGAAGCTGCCTACAAGTCGAAGGAATTCCTTGCCGTGACCAATAAGCATTTCCGGGACTACGCCAAGACCGACTACCAGCTCGCCCTGGAAAAGGCGCAGTAGCACGATGACCAGGAAAATCCGCTTCAACGCCTTCCAGATGAACACGGCCGGGCACCAGTCGCCCGGACTGTGGCGGCACCCGCGCGACAACAGCCACCGCTATACCGACCCGCAGTATTGGACCGAGTTGGCGCAGCTGCTGGAGCGCGGCCTGTTCGACGCCGTATTCCTGGCCGACGTACTGGGCGTGTACGACGTCTACAAGCAAAGCCACGAGACGGCCCTGGCGCGCGGCGTGCAGGTGCCGCTCAACGACCCACTGGCCCTGGTTCCCGTCATGGCAAGCGTCACCGAACACCTTGGCTTTGGCGTGACGGCCGCCCTCACCTATGAACATCCCTACACATTCGCCCGTCGCCTGTCGACGCTGGACCACCTGACCAAGGGCCGCATCGGCTGGAACATCGTCACCGGCTACCTCGACAGCGCGGCGCGCAACCTCGGCCGGCAACGCCAGCTGGCGCACGACGAGCGCTACGACCTTGCCGACGAATACCTGGAGGTGGTCTACAAATTATGGGAAAAGAGCTGGGAGGACGGCGCTGTGCTGCGCGACAAGGCTGGCGGCATCTATACCGACCCGCGCCGCGTGCATCCCATCGGGCATGAGGGCCGCTATTACAGCGTTCCCGGCATCCACCTCAGCGAACCGTCGCCGCAACGCACTCCCTTCCTGTACCAGGCCGGCAGTTCGCCGCGCGGCAACGTGTTTGCCGGACGCCATGCCGAAGCAGCTTTCGTCAGCGGCCCGGGCAAAGGCGTGGTCAAAGGCTATGTCGACAAGCTGCGCGCCGCGACAGCCGCAGCCGGGCGCGACCCGGCTGGCTTGCTGGTGTATGGACAAGCGCTGATTATCACCGCAGCGAGCAGCCAGCAGGCACGCGAGCGGCATGCCGAGTACCTGGAGCATGTCGACATTGAAGCCGCCCTGGCCCTGCTATCGGGCTGGACCGGCGTCGACTTCAGCCGGGTGCCGCTGGACGCGACGATCGATTACATCGATTCCGATGCCGGCCGTTCGGCGCTCGCCTCATTTACCAGCGCCGATCCCGACCGCCAATGGACGGTACGCGACGCCGCCCGCTTCATCGGCCTGGGCGGGCGCGGCCCGGTGCTGGTTGGCGACGCCGGCGAGGTGGCCGACCAGTTGGAAGACTGGGTCGACAGCACCGGTATCGATGGCTTCAACCTGGCCTTTGCCGTCGCCCATGAATCGATGCGCGACGTGGTTGATTACATCGTGCCCGAACTGCAGCGCCGCGGCCGCTACCGAGCGGCCTACACGCCAGGCACCTTGCGCCACAAGCTGGCAGGCCACGGCCCGCGCCTGGCCGCCAGCCACCCCGGCACCCAAGTTGCCATTTCCACCCTGTCAGCCGAGGAAGCACCATGAAACGCAGGACCCTGTTGCAAGCCGCTGCCGCCAGTGCGGCCCTGAATGTCGTACCGCGTTTTGCGCACGCGGCCGCGCCGCTCAAGGAACTGCGGCTCGATTACGCCTATTACTCGCCAGCCAGCCTGGTACTACGCCGCTTCGGTTGGCTCGAGCAGGACTTCGCGGCCAGCGGCACGCAAGTCAAATGGGTGCTCAGCGCGGGCAGCAATCGCGCACTCGAGTACCTGAATGCCAACAGCATCGATATCGGCTCGAGCGCGGGGCTTGCGGCCCTGCTGGCAAAAGCAAACGGCAACCCTATCCGCACGCCCTACATCTTCTCGCGCCCGGAATGGACTGCGCTGGTGGTGAGCAAGGATTCCCCGATCCGCAACCTGGCCGACCTGAAAGGCAAGAAGGTCGCAGCGACCAAGGGTACCGATCCCTACCTCTTCCTGCTGCGCGCCCTCCATTCGGTCAAGCTGCAGCGCAGCGACATCGAGCACGTCTCGCTGCAGCACGCTGATGGCCGCGCGGCGCTCGAGCAGGGCAAGGTGGATGCCTGGGCGGGGCTGGACCCGCATATGGCGGCCAGCGAGCTGGAAGGCGGGTCGCGCCTCCTTTACCGCAATATAAGCTTCAATACTTACGGCTTCCTCAATGTGCGGGAAGAGTTTTTGGCCAGCCAGCCGGGTGCTGTCAGCCGCGTGATCCAGGGCTATGAGAAGGCACGTGGCTGGATTCGCGCCAACCCGGGCGAAGCAGCGCGCATCCTGTCAGAAGAGGCCAAGGTTTCGCTGCCGATAGCGCTATTGCAGCTCAAGCTGCGCACCGACTTCTCCACCCCGCAACCATCCAGCGAGCATGTCAAGGCCTTGCAGGCAGCGGCGCCGATCCTGCTGGAGGAAGCGCTGGTCAAGCCCGGTAGCGACTTGCCGCGCCTGATCGCGGAGCTGGTCGATACCCGCTTCGCCCAAGCACTGACCGCACGCTTATGAGCGACCAGGCAGCAATCCACCTCGGCCAAGGTGGCTCCCACGCGGGCCAAGCGACCGAAGGCGGCCCGCCCCTGCCCGCCCGCCGCCGGCCCCTCCCAGGCCCGCTGCTTGGCCTGCTGCTGCCGGCCACACTGCTGGCCTGCGCCGAACTGGCAGTGCGCACAGGCATCCTGGCGCCAAACCTGCTTCCGCCGCCAAGCGCCATCCTGGAGACCATTGCGGAGCTGGCGCAGCGCGGGCTGGCTGGCCACGTCGCCGCCAGCGCGGCCAGGGTGGCCATCGGCTTCGCGGCCGGCGCCCTGGCCGCGATCCTGCTCGGCGCTGCCACCGCATTGCACCGGCCAAGCCACGCCATTTTCGACCCGACGGTGCAGGCCCTGCGCGCCATTCCTTCGCTCGCCTGGGTGCCGTTGCTGCTGCTCTGGCTTGGCATCGACGAGGCGCCGAAACTGGTGTTGATTGCCATCGGCGCCTTTTTCCCAGTCTACATGGGCGTCGGCGCCGGCATCCGCGGCGTGGACCGCAAGCTGGTTGAAGTGGCACGGCTGTACCGCCTGTCACCCTCGCAACAGGCAAGGCAGGTGCTGCTTCCTGCCGCCTTGCCTGCCATCCTGACCGGCCTGCGCAATGGCCTGGGCCTGGCCTGGATGTTCATGGTGGCGGCAGAATTGATCGCTGCAAGCAGGGGCCTGGGCTACCTCCTTAGCGACGGCCGCGAAACCGGCCGCGCCGACATCATGCTGGCAGCCATCCTGCTGCTTGCCATACTTGGAAAGGCCAGCGACAGCTTGATGCTCCGCCTCGAACAAAGCCTGCTCGCCTGGCGCGACAGTTTTGAAAGCCCCAGCCATGCTTGATATCCGCATCGACAGCAAATCTTACGGCGACCAGCAAGTGCTGGGACCCTTGCAGCTTCAATTGAAACAGGGCGAAGTCGTCAGCCTGCTGGGCGCCAGCGGCAGCGGCAAAAGCACCCTGCTCTCTATCCTTGCTGGACTGGATCGGGAATGGCGCGGCAGCTTGCAACTGAACGGCGCCCCCTTGCAGGGCGTGCACCCGGCCATCAGCCTGGTATTCCAGGAGCCGCGCCTGTTCCCTTGGCTGACGGTAGCCGAGAACCTGCGTTTCGGTCTGCCCTCCGCGGACGATTGCGGCTGCGAACTTGAATTGCTGCTGGCAGAAACCGGCTTGCAAGGCCTGGGCCGGCGCCTGCCCAAGCAGCTATCAGGCGGCCAGGCCCAGCGTGCAGCCATCGCGCGCGGCCTGATGCGCCGCCCGCGCTTGCTGCTGCTGGACGAGCCGTTTTCGGCCGTTGACGCGTTCACCAGGATGAAATTGCAGGACCTCCTGCTGCGCATCGCAGCCCACCACCACCTGACGATCCTGCAGGTCACCCACGATATCGACGAAGCGCTCTACTTGAGCGACCGCATCCTGGTCCTGCCGGGCGGCGGCGGCCCACTGCGCGGGGAGTTCCGCCTTCCACCGGCCAGGCCGCGCAGCCGCGGCGACGCCAGCCTGCAGCCGCTGAAGCACCGCATCCTCGAGCTGCTGAACCTTGCAGAGCAAGCGGATTAGTCGCTGCGCATCTGGGCCTGGGAGACATTGCTGTTCGGCGCTACGCTCTGGGTCAGCCAGACATTGCCGCCGACGGTGGAACCGGCGCCGATGGTGATCCGGCCCAGCACTGTCGCGCCGGCATAGATCACGACATCGTCTTCCACAATCGGATGGCGCGGCGTCCCTTTGATCAACTGCCCGGATTCGTCGGCCGGGAAGCGTTTGGCGCCAAGTGTGACATGCTGGTACAGGCGCACGCGCTCGCCAATGATGGTGGTTTCGCCGATCACGACGCCGGTGCCATGGTCGATGAAGAAGCTGGCGCCGATTTGCGCCGCCGGGTGGATGTCGATGCCGGTGCGCGAGTGGGCGATGTCGCTGACAATGCGCGCGATGAAGGGGGCGCCGAGCTTGTGCAGGCTATGCGCCAGGCGGTAATGCAGAATGGCGACCATGCCCGGGTAGCACAGCAGGATTTCCGCAATCGAGGTGGCCGCAGGATCGCCGGCATAGGCGGCCTGCACGTCCGACACGACCAGCGCGCGGATCTGCGGCAATGAGGCAGCGAACGCCCGCGTAATGCCCTGCGCAGTGGCGATCTGCGCCTCCTCGGTCTCCGCCACCGCGGCGCCGAACTGCAGGCCGCGCCGAACCTGTTCATGCAGGCGGTCCAGCGTGGTATTCAGCGTATCGCCGACGAAATAGTCGATGCTCTCGTCGGTCAGGTTCGGGCGCCCGTAATGCGTGGGGAACAAGGCCGCCGACAAGCCTTCGAGGATTTGCACCAGCTCCGCGCGCGAAGGCAGCTCGCGCACCCTGCGCTGGTGTCGGATATTGTGGGTCGCTTCGCGCGACACGCGCAATTGGTTAACCACCTCGTCGAGGTCCCAACGCGCTGCGCCGCTCGAGGCGCCGTAAGAGTCGATAGCCATAAGGCACAAGAATATCGAAATTACATTAAGAAGCGAAAGAAACTGTTTGCACAAGCTTATGCTTTCCAGTCATAAGCAGATAGTTCGGGATTCCCTTAAAATAGCGCGCTCACTCTCGGGCACCACATGAAGAACATCCTGCTTACCCTGCTGCTTGCCGGCCTGACCATGGTCGGCCCGCTGGCAATCGACACCTATTTGCCGTCTTTCCCGGCGATTGCTCAGACTTTCAACGCCAGCCCGATGGCGATCCAGCAGACCCTGAGCCTGTTCCTGTTCACTTTCGCCTTCATGATGCTGTTCTACGGCACCCTGTCGGACAGCTTTGGCCGCCGCCCGGTCATCCTCTGGTCCCTGGTGCTGTACGTCCTGGCTTCGCTGGGGGGCGCCCTGGCCGGTTCGTTCGGCTTCCTGCTCGGGGCCCGCATCCTGCAAGGCCTGGCTTCCGGAGCCGGCTCGGTGATCGGCCGCGCCATCGTGCAAGACCGCTTTGAGGGCATGGCAGCCCAGAAAATGCTGGGCAACATCATGATGGTGTTCGGCCTGGCGCCAGCCATTGCTCCCGTGCTGGGCGGCTGGCTGCAGGTTTCCTTCGGCTGGCGCTCCATCTTCTGGTTCCTGACCGCCTTTGGCGTCCTGATGTGGGTTGCCGTCTGGCGCTGGCTGCCGGAAAGCCTGCCGCAGGAAAAGCGCCACCCGCTGCACCTGGGCGCCATCGCACGCAACTACTGGATGGTGCTGAAGCACCGCCAGTTCCTGCTGCTGTCGGTGTCGCTCGGGGCGGCCTTCGGCGGATTTGCCCTGTATATCGGCTCCGCCGCGTACTTCATCATGCACATCCTGAAGCTGCCGGAGACGGCCTTCGCCTGGCTGTTTATCCCCTTGATCAGCGGCCACGTGCTGGGCGCCACCGTAAGCGGCAAGCTGGCGCACCGCATGGCGCCGTCGACATTGATCAACCTGAGTTTCGGCCTGATGGCCATCGCTGCTGCGCTCAACGTGGGCTACAACTGGTTCTTCGCCGCGACCATTCCTTGGGCCGTATTGCCGCTTTTCCTGTTCTCGTTCTCACTGGCCCTGGCGATGCCGCCATTGACCTTGGCCGGCATGAACCTGTTCCCGCAGAATAGCGGCCTGGCCGCGTCGATGCAGTCCTTCTTGCAGATGATGCTGTTTGCGCTGGTGTCAGGCCTGGTTGCGCCGCTGCTGTTCGACAGCGCGCTGCACCTGGCGCTCGGCCTGGTGGCATGCCTGGTGGTGAGCTATGCCACCTACCGCGGCGCCACGCATGGCCAACATCAGGGCCAGGGGGCGGGCGTCACTTCCTGATATTGTGGGCCGCCCTGTTCCGGCTCGGGAGCTGGCTGGGGCTTCTCGTGGCCCAGCCTGAGGTTGGCGGGCAGGCCAAGGCCGAGGATTTCCTTCCTGCCCTCGACAAAATCGGAAGAGCTGAGCGGATGTTCGCTGTCCGGCCAGTTGGCAATGGCCCAGTTCTGCACCTCGACAAACCGCTTCCACACTTCGGTGACAAATTTCCGCCTGGTTTCATCGTCCATTGGTGCCTCCGTTGGGTTTCCCCTACTCTACACCAGTGGCGGGAATGCTGTCACACAGGCTTGATCCGGTAGGCACAACGGCGTTCGCCAGCCAGGATGTGCTCCTCGCGCCGTACCTCGCAGCCGGGGCCCAGCACACGCTGGAACACCTCGAGTTCCGAGCGGCAGAAATTCTGGCATTCGCGGGCTGCGGCGCAGATCGGGCAATGGTTTTCGAGCAGAAGCAGCGTGCCGTCGTTTTGCGGCGCGACTTCGGCCATATACCCTTCCACGTCGCGCGCCAGGGCCAGGGCTTGCACCCGCTCCGGCAGCGTCGCACCGTCGCCGATGGCCTCGCGGTAAAAGGCCTCGCTGGCCTGCTCGCGGGCCGTGATCAGCTTGTCCATGCCTTCTTCGCCAAACAAGGCGCGCACTTGCGTGATCAGTTGCAGCGTCAGGTCGGCGTGGCGATCCGGGAAGCGCGCATGGCCGGCGTCGGTCAGCAGCCAGCGGCGCGAAGGACGGCCTACTTTTTCAGCCACGTCCTCAAAGGTAACGAAGCCGCGCTCTTGCGCCGCTTCCAGGTGACGGCGCGCGCCCATCGACGTCAGGTCGAGCAATTCGGCCAGTTGCTGCGCCGTGCGCGGGCCGCGCGTCTTCAACAGGAACAGGATCTGGTCGGCAGTATTCATGCGCCGGCTCCTTCCGTGCGCGCCGCGGCACGCGGTAGGGGCGGCGCTGCCAGTTCGCAGCGCCAACCGCGCAGGCGCCAGCCAGCCCACGCCGCGAGCACGGCGCCAAGCAGCAGGATCAGGCGCGTATCGACCAGCGCCAGGACCGAGCCAATTGTCGCCATCACGATATTCGCGAAGCAGAACGTCATCGACAGCAAGCCCATGACGGAGCCCTGCCCGTGTGCCGCAAAGCGGTCCGCCGCCCACGACTGCACCGTCGCGTTATAGAAGGCATTGGGCAGCCCGAACAGGCAAATCGCCACCATGCCGATCCACAGGTTGCCCAGGGCGACGCCAGCCACCGCGGCCGCCAATGCGAAAGCGAGCCAGCTGGCACGGTGCAGCGGTTCCATGCTGCTCGGCCGGCCGGCAATGATGGCCGCCAGCGTCATGATTGCGCACATCGCCATATTGATGGTTGCAATCCCGCGCGCATCGTAGCCGCCCTGCTCCACCAGCCACAGTGGATAATATTCGTAAAAGCCGGTGATGCCGCAGGTCAGCGCCAACTGCACGATGAACAGGGTACGCAACTCCGGGAAGCGCAGCAGGTTCATGGCGTGGTGCGAGCGCGCCACCTGCCACCAGGATGCGCCATCGCTTGGGACCTTGGCTGCCCGCGGCACCGTGATCGCCACCAGCGCTGCAGCCAGCATGAGCGCTGCCACCGCCACCCAGAACGGCACCGTGATGCCAAAGCCCAGCGTGAAGCCAGCCAGCACCGGGCCCACCAGCCAGCCAAGGTGCAGCGAACCATTCACCAGCGACAGCGCGCGCAGGCGCTGCGGGCCTTCCAGCTTTTCTGCCACCAGGGCACGCGCCACGGCGCCGTTGCCTTCCAGCAGGCCAGTGCCGAAGCGGGCCAGGATAAACAAGGGATAAGACTGCATCACCAGCGCGAGTGCAGTCAGCGCATGGCCGGCAGCGGCGCCAAGGGCAGTCGCCAGCAGGATGGGGCGGCGTCCATAGCGGTCGGACATGGGTCCCAGCAACGCCGAGCCGATCACCAGGCCAATCGGGTTCACCGTCAGCGCAATGCCGAACAACAGCTTGGGCGGCAGGCCGAGGAAATTATTCAGGGAATTGTGTGCTTCGGCCGCAAACAGCGGCGGAAGGATCGGGTATGGCAGCGAAGCGCCCGTAGTGGACAGCAGGCCAAGCAGGCAGGTAGCCGCGATGAGGAGGACATTGTTCATGCCCACCAATATACGCAGGCCTCGACAATAAGTAAACTAAAACCCTTACTTATTATTCAGGCGGCAGATTGGGTCAGTTGCGGCAGCGATGCCATCAAGTCCGAAAAGCGCTGGCCCTGGATCATTACGTGACCGCGCAGCAGCTCGGCCGCCCTGTCGCCGTCGCCGGCGAGGATAGCCTGCACCACGCCCTCGTGCTCGGAATAGGAGTGGCCAATGCGATTGCGCACGCGAAGCTGCAAACGTCGGTATGGCCGCAGCCGGCGATACAGGCCGCGCGTCTGCTCGAAGAGGAAGCTGTTATGGGCGCCTGCGTAGATCGCCTCGTGGAAGGCCTCGTTGCGGTAGTAGTACTCGTCCGGCTCCTGCGCTTCCACGGCAGCCTTGCACGCCTCGTGGGCCGCAAGCAGCACTTGCTGCTCTTGCGGCGTCATGCGGCGCGCCGCCAGGCGGCCGCAGGTCGCCTCCAGTTCGGACATCACTTCGAACATTTCGACCAGTTGCTGCGGCCCCAGTTCCGCCACGATGGCGCCGCGCCGTGGCCGGATCACCACAAGCCCCATCGATTCCAGCTGGATCAGCGTTTCGCGGATCGGCGTACGCGATACGCCGAAGCGGCTCGCCAGTTCGGTCTCGTCCAGGTGCTGCCCCGGCTGCAGCTCGCCCATCGCAATCATTTCCTCGATGGTTTCCCGCAGGGTGGAAGAATGTTTCGTCATGGAACTAAAAGTTCAGTATGTATATGAGACTCCATTATAAGTCGCATATTTCACTTGACAATGTATTTTCTGAAGATATTCTTGTATACATAAAAAACAAAGCTGCATACTTAACCCTTGGAGGATGACATGTCCCAGATGACCCGCAGGTCCGTTGTTGCCGCACTCGCCACCAGCCCGCTGTGGCTGCAAACCGCCTGGGCCCAGTCCGGCTCGCTGAAGATCTCGCACCAGTTCCCAGGCGGCACCTTGGCCGAAGGCGACTTCCGCGACCGACTGACCCGCATGTTCGCGGCGGAAGTGGAAAAGCGCACCAAGGGTGCACTGAAGTTCTCCATTTATCCCGGCTCGTCGCTGATGAAGACCAACGCCCAGTTCTCCGCCATGCGCAAGGGTGCGCTGGACTTGTCGCTGGTGCCGCTGTCCTACGCCGGCGGCGAAGTCCCGGAAGTGAATATCGGCCTGATGCCGGGCCTGGTCACCTCCTACGAACAGGGCTACGGCTG
This sequence comes from Duganella sp. Root198D2, assembly GCF_001428585.1. NCBI lineage: Bacteria > Pseudomonadati > Pseudomonadota > Betaproteobacteria > Burkholderiales > Oxalobacteraceae > Duganella > Duganella sp. Root198D2. Next base: position 285,518 of record NZ_LMIC01000044.1, read on the forward strand.
GAAGAACCAGGAGGTGGGCAAGGCGCTGACGCAGCTGCTTTGGGAAAAAGGCGTGGTGCTGGTGAGCTGGATCTGGCAGGCCGGCGGCGTCGCTTCGCGCGTCAAGCCGGTGGTCGATCCGGAGGATGCCAAAGGCATGAAGATCCGCGGCGGTTCGCGCGAAATGGACTTGATCCTGAAAGCCGCCGGCGCCGCCGTGGTGTCGCTGCCCTCCAACGAAATCTACGCCGCCATGCAGACCGGCGCCATGGATGCGGCCCTGACCTCCTCCACCTCCCTGATTTCCTTCCGCCTGGAAGAAGTGTCGAAAGCCCTGACCACCGGTCGCGGTACCTCTTACTGGTTCATGTTCGAGCCCTTGATGATGTCGCGCGCCGCTTACGAGCGCCTGCCGAAGGACCAGCAGGGCGCCATCATGGCCGTCGGCGCCGAACTGGAAGCCTTTGCCAGGACCGCAGCGCAGGCCGACGACACGCAAGTCGCCGCCGTCTACCAAAAGGCCGGCGCCAAAGTAGTCGACCTGAACGCAGCCTCGGTCAAGAAATGGCAAGCCATCGCCCGCACCACCGCATGGAAGGACTATGGTGAGCGCAACGACAACTGCGCCAAACTGCTGGCCCTTGCGGAGAAGACGCTGTGAGCCACGGTTTCGAGCTCAATCCGCCCAAGGATGCGGCGTTGCCGCAGGCTCCGGGCCTGTCGATGGCCGGCGCGCTGCTGGCCAAAGTGAACCTGGGCTTGCTGGTCCTGTCCATGGTGGCGATGGTCACCACGGCCCTGATCCTCACCTACTCCGTGGTATCGCGCTATTTCTTCCACGCGCCGACGGACTGGCAGGACGAAGCGTCGATCTTCATGCTGGTCGGGGTCACCTTCTTCTGCTGCGCCTACGTGCAAAGCTTCCGCGGCCATATCGGGATCGAAGCGCTGGCTGCCATCCTGCCGCCCAGGGCCAATGCGGTGCGCCTGTTCATCGTCGACCTTTTGTCCTTCGTGTTCTGCGCTTTCTTCTCGTGGAAGTCGTGGACCCTGTGGCATGAAGCGTGGGTGGATGGCCAGACCACCACCTCCACTTTCGCACCGCCGCTGTGGATTCCCTATTCCATGATGGCGGCCGGCATGACCTTGCTGACCCTGCAGATCTTGCTGCAAGTGCTGGCTCGCATCACTGATAAAGGAGCCGCAAAATGAGCGAACTGACTTTGGGAGCCTTGTACGGCATCGTCACCTTGGTGGTCATGTTCTCCGGCATGCCGATCGCGTATGCGCTGGGCATTGTGGCGACCTCCTTCATGTATTTTTTCATGCCTGCCAGTGCGCTCGATACGGTCACCCAGAACGTTTATGAGGAAATGGCTTCCATCACCCTGCTTTCGATCCCACTCTTCATCCTGAAGGGCGCGGCCATCGGCAAATCGCCGGCCGGCAAAGACCTGTATTCGGCCATCCACACCTGGCTGCACAAGGTCCCTGGCGGCCTGGGCATCGCCAACGTGTTTGCCTGCGCGCTGTTTGCGGCCATGGCCGGTTCCTCGCCTGCCACCTGCTCGGCCATCGGCTCGGCCGGAATTCCGGAAATGCGCAAGCGCGGCTATTCTCCCGGTTTCGCGGCCGGCATCATCGCAGCGGGCGGCACGCTGGGCATCCTGCTGCCGCCATCGATCACCATGATCCTGTACGCAGTAGCTGCGGAACAGTCGCTGGGCCGCCTGTTCCTGGCCGGTATCGGCCCCGGTGTGCTGCTGGTACTGCTGTTTGCCGGTTACGCCGTCTACCGCGCACGCGCAGAATACCAATTGGCCCTGGTGGCTTACCAAAACGGCGGCGTCAAGTCGGCCTACCTGGAAGACGAGCATTTCACCCTGCGCGAAAAAGTGGAAATGCTGCCGCGCGTGCTGCCCTTCATCGTGCTGCTGATCGGCGTGATGATCGCGCTGTACGGCGGCTTTGCCACCCCGTCCGAAACGGCCGGCCTTGGCGCCTTGCTCGCGCTGGTGCTCATCGCCGTAGTGTACGGCGCCTGGCGGCCCAAGGACATGTCGCCGATCCTGTCGTCCACGATCAAGGAATCAACCATGCTGCTGCTGATTATCGGCATGTCGCTGCTGTATTCCTACGTCATGAGCTACCTGCATATCAGCCAGTCTGCCGCAAGCTGGGTAGTCGGCATGCACCTGTCGAAGTGGGTGCTGCTGGCAACCATCCTGGTGCTGGTCGTGGTGCTGGGCTTTTTCCTGCCGCCGGTATCGATCATCCTGATGACGGCGCCGATCATCCTGCCGCCGCTGCGTGAAGCGGGCTTTGACCTGGTGTGGTTCGGCATCGTCATGACGGTGGTCATGGAGATGGGCCTGATTCACCCGCCGGTGGGCCTGAACATCTTTGTCATCAAGAACATCGCGCCCGACATTCCACTGCGCGACGTGATCTGGGGCGTGGTGCCTTTCCTGCTGCTGATGGTGGTCGCCGTGGTCCTGCTGTGCATTTTCCCCGGCATTGCCACCGGCCTGCCCGACATGATCATGGGAGCCCGGTAAATGAATTCCCCCAACCGCGTCTGGGATAGCCTTCAACGCAACCGCAACGGCCGCCTGGCACGCGCCCGCAGCGTGCTCGGTGGCGAACTGGCAGGCAAGTCACTGCCGGCCGCCCGCATCGCCGACCTGCTGCACGCAGTGCTTGAAAATGGCGACCGCGTCTGCATCGAAGGCAATAACCAGAAGCAGGCCGACTTCCTGGCGCAGGCGCTGGCGGGGCTCGATCCGCAGCGCGTGCACGACCTGCACATGCTGCAGTCGGTGCTGGCCCTGCCCGAACACCTGGACGTGTTCGAGCGCGGCGTAGCGTCGAAACTGGACTTCTCTTTCTCCGGACCGCAGGCCGCGCGCGTTGCCAAGCTGGCGGCGGCCGGCAAGCTCAATATCGGCGCCATCCACACTTACCTTGAGCTGTTCAGCCGCTATTTCATCGACCTGCCGCCGCGCGTGGCCCTGGTCGCTGCGGAAGCGGCCGACCGCAATGGCAACCTGTACACAGGGCCCAATACGGAAGACACCCCGCCTATCGTCGAGGCCACTGCTTTCAAGAACGGCATCGTGATCGTGCAAGTCAACCGCATCGTGGACGAACTGCCGCGCATCGATGTGCCGGGCGACTGGGTCGATTTCGTGGTGCAGTCGCCAACGCCCTACTATATCGAACCGCTGTTCACGCGCGACCCGGCGCAGATTTCCGAAATCCAGGTGCTGATGGCGATGATGGCGATCAAGGGCATTTACGCCGAGTACCAGGTGCAGCGCCTGAACCACGGCATCGGCTTTGACACCGCGGCCATCGAACTGCTGCTGCCGACCTATGGCGCTTCGCTCGGCCTGCGCGGCAAGATCGCCACCAACTGGGCCCTGAACCCGCACCCTGCCCTGATTCCAGCGATTGAAGCCGGCTTCGTGGAATCGATCCATTCCTTCGGCTCCGAGCTGGGCATGGAGAACTACATCCGTGCCCGTCCCGACGTTTTCGCCGTGGGTCCGGATGGCTCGATGCGCAGCAACCGCGCCTACTGCCAGGCCGCAGGCCACTACGCCTGCGACATGTTCATCGGCTCCACCTTGCAGATCGACCTGGCCGGCAACTCGTCCACCGCCACGCTGGGACGCATCTCCGGCTTCGGCGGCGCACCGAATATGGGCGCCGACGCGCGCGGCAGGCGCCACGCCAGCCCCGCATGGCTGAAAGCCGGCGCACAGGCCCGCCTGGGCAGCGGCACCATCCCGCGCGGCCAGAAGCTGGTGGTGCAGATGGTGGAAACCTTCCGCGAGCATATGCAGCCGGCCTTTGTCGAACGCCTGGATGCATGGGAACTGGGCGAACAGGCTAAGATGGCGATTCCGCCCGTGATGATCTACGGCGACGACGTGACCCATATCCTGACCGAGGAAGGGATCGCCAACCTGCTGCTGTGCCGCAGCGCCGAAGAGCGCGAACAGGCTATCCGCGGCGTAGCAGGCTACACCCCGGTCGGCCTGCGGCGCGACAAGCGCATGGTGGAAAACCTGCGCGAGCGCGGCATCATTACGCGCGCCGAAGACCTGGGCATCGACAAACGCCAAGCCACGCGCGACCTGCTGGCGGCAAAAAACATGAAAGACCTCGTGCGAGCATCGGGCGGCCTGTATGACCCGCCCAAGCGCTTCCGCAACTGGTAGGAGCAAAGATGGAAACACTCAATTACCGATTCGAACAAGGCCGCCGCCCGCTGTCGGCCGAACCGCGCATCGTCGGCGTGGTCAGCTCAGGCAACCTGGAGGTGCTGATCGAAAGCACGCCGCTGGGAGGCGCCTGCGAAGTGCAGGTCCAGACCGCCGCAGTCGGCTTCGGCCCGATCTGGCAAGCCGTAATCGGCGACTTTCACCAGCGCTGGCAACTGGCCGACACCCGCATCGCCATCAACGACATGGGCGCTACGCCCGCCGTGGTCAGCCTGCGCCTCGACCAGGCGGTGGAATCCATGCTGGGAGAAGGAAAATGAGCAGCTACCTCGAGGCCAATGCGCGCGAGCGCCTGGCATTGTTCGACAGTTTCGAAGAATTCATCGGCCCTGCGCAGCGCATCGTCAGCCCGCACCTGGCGCAACTGAATGCGCCGGTGTCGTTCGACGACGGCGTGGTGGCCGGCCGCGCCACACTGGGCGGCCTGGCGGTATTCGCCGCCGCACAGGAGGGCGGATTCATGGGCGGCGCCGTGGGCGAAGTGCATGGCGCCAAGCTGGTCGGCATGCTGCGCCGCGCCCTGCTCGAGCGCCCCGCCGCAGTGCTGCTGCTGCTGGAAACCGGCGGTGTGCGCTTGCATGAGGCCAATGCGGGCCTGATCGCAGTGTCGGAAGTCATGCGCGCAGTACTGGACGTGCGCGCCGCCGGCATCCCGGTCGTAGTGCTGATCGGCGGCTCCAACGGCGCCTTCGGCGGCATGGGCATCGTCGCGCGCTGCGCCAATTCACTGGTGATTTCAGAAGAAGGCCGCCTGGCCATGTCGGGACCGGAAGTGATCGAAACCGCCAACGGCGTGGAGGAATTCGACTCGCGCGACCGCGCCCTGGTGTGGCGCACCACCGGCGGCAAGCACCGCTACCTGCTGGGCGACGTACAGCGCATCGTGGAGGACAGCATTCCCGCCTTCCGCCGGGCCGCGCTGGACGCCATCGAAGAAGCCCGCAGCGGCACGGTGCAACTGACCCTGGGCGGCCTGGAAGCGGAGCAAGCCTTGCTGGAGCAGCGCATTGAACGCTTTGGCGACATGCGCGACCCGGCAGAGATCTGGTCGGCGCTGGGTATCGCCGCGCCGCAGGACGTCCCGATGCTGGCTATCGATTCCTTCACCGCCGCCGCGGCGCCTTACCGACTGGGAGCATGACAATGGACTGGAAAGTACTGGCCGATGCCCTGTTCCCCGGCGGACATGACATTTTGGAACGTGAGCAATTCCTGAACGGCACCGCGCGCGTGGACGGACAAACCGTCAGTGTGATCGGCACCACCGGCCATGCGCCGATAGGCGTGGAGATCGCGCTGGCGCAAGCCAAGGCCGTACTGGCGACGGTGCGCAACCATCCCGGCCGCCCGATCGTGCTGCTGGTCGACACGCAGGGACAACGCCTGCGTCATCGCGACGAAATGCTGGGCATTAACAGCTATATGGCCCACCTGGGCAAGTGCATCGACCTGGCACGCCACCTGGGGCACCGCATCGTTGGCCTGGTGTACGACCAGGCCCTGTCCGGCGGTTTCATCACCAGCGGCTTGATGGCCGACGCCTGCTACGCCCTGCCCGGCGCCACCATCCGCGTCATGGGCCTGCCCGCGATGGCGCGCATCACCAAAGTACCTGAAGAAAAACTGCTGGAACTGGCACGCAGCAATCCGGTGTTCGCGCCGGGGCCGGAGAACTATTTGCGCATGGGCGGCTTGCAGGCAATCTGGGAAGGCGACCTGGCCGCCCACCTTGCCGATGCCATCGCCAATGCTCCGCGCGACGACCAGCGCAGCGCCCTCGGCCTCCTGCGCGGCGGCCGCAAAGCCGCGCAGCCGGTCATTGAAGCCATCATCGGCGGCAGCAATGTACGCGCGGCATGATCTTGTGTGGCTGGCGCGGAATGGCTGGCATGAAGTGCTGGCCAGCGCCCCGCACGGCACGCCAGCCCATGCAGCAATCGTCCGCTGGGCCGATGCCGATTGGCCGCTGGTGGTACGCCGCCGCGACGACGCAGCACAATCCGAAGATGCCTGCCTCGGCCTGGCAGCGCCGCCCGATCCCGCCAGCGGCGCGAAACTGCGGCTGCCATTGCGCGTGCCTTCGCAGCACATCGCCCGCCACAGCGCGCCATTGCCGCTGGACGCCGTGACCGACGCCCTTCCCGCGCACTGGCGGGCCTCCTTTGCCCGCCTGGCTGAATCCCGCGCAGGCCTCGATCTGCGCGTGTTCGGTTCGCTCGCCCTGCAAGCACTGACAGGCCAGGCCTACCTGCGCGACGCCTCCGACATCGACCTGCTGTTCCGACCGCGCGACAGCGCCGAACTGGATGAAGGCACCCTGCTGCTGGCCAGCCACCACGACGAACTGCCGCTGGACGGCGAGATCATTTTCCCAAGCGGCCAGGCCGTGGCGTGGAAGGAATGGTTCACGACGCGCGCGCGCGCCGAGCGCGTCCTGGTCAAATCGCAAGACGGCGTCAAACTCGGCACGCGCGCGGAGCTGCGCGCAGAACTGGAGCCGGCATGACTGCCCTTGCCAGCCCCGCGCAGCAGCCGCCGCGCGCCCTGGCAACCGCCGCCCGCCGCAGCGCCAGCGCCCAGCCGCGCCGGCACGCCGCACATGCCCTCTCGCGCGAAGTGGCCCTGCGCGCGGTGCGCAGCCTGTACCACGAACTGGCTCTGTACCCCAAGCCCGGCCTGGTCTCGCTCGTCGATAACGGCAGCCATACGGATATGGACGCCGCCACGTTCATGCGCAGCCTGTTCTCGCTGCGCCACTACTACGCCCGCATCTGCCGTGCCGGCTACGACGGCGTCCCTTTCATCGAACTGAAAAAACTCGGCATCGCCGCCGAACAGCGCATGATGGCCGCCACCAAGGGCATCAACACCCACCGCGGCGCCATCTTTGCCCTCGGATTGCTGTGCGCCGCGATGGGGCGCGTACGCGCCTTGCGCATGACATTGACGCCGGCCGCCTTGCGCACCGCACTGCTGCTGCACTGGGGAGAAGAACTGGCGGCCCACACACACGCCATTGGCGACTCGCATGGCCGGCAAGCGGCAACCCGGCACGCCGCCAGCGGAGCCCGCGAAGAAGGCGCCCTTGGCCTGCCCTCGGTATTTGACGTCGGCCTGCCCGCCCTGCAAACCGCGCTGGCACGCGGCGCGCCAATGCTGAATGCCCGCGTCGAAGCCATTTTTGCCCTGATGTCCCACATCAGCGATACCAACATCTACCATCGCGGCGGGGCCCAGGGAGCCGACACAGTACGCCACGCGGCCCGCCATTTCCTGCAGCAAGGCGGTACCGCAAACCCGCAATGGAAAGAGCATGCATTGACTTGCCACCAGCGCTTCATCGCCCAGCGCCTGTCGCCCGGCGGCGCCGCCGACCTGCTCGCCGCCACCTGCCTGGTGCATAGCCTGACCGCAATGCCCCCGCCATGAAAAGCCGCCTGCTGGTTCTATGCCCCGGGCAAGGCAGCCAGCACGGCGCCATGTACGACCTGGCCCGTCGCGACCCGCACGGCGCTGCGCTGCTGGCGCAACTGGCGCCATCGCTGCCTGACTTGTCCGATCCTGGCGCGATGTTCAGCAACCGCAGCGCCCAGCCGGCCATCGTGGCCAGCACCCTCGCCATGTGGGAAGCACTGCGCCGCGATTGCCCGCAGCCCGCGCTGGTGGCCGGCTACAGCGTCGGCGAATTGGCAGCCTACGGCGTTGCAGGAGCATTCACGCCGGAACGCACCATCGCCCTGGCCGCGCGGCGTGCCGCGCTGATGGACGCTTGCGTCGCCCCCGGCAGCCCCCAAGCCATGCTCGCGGTCAGCGGCCGGCGCCCGGCAACCCTGCGCCCGCAATTGGCCGCCCATGGTTTCCACATAGCGATCGAAACCGGCGAAGACAGCTGCATCGCAGGCGGCCCGGCGGCAAACGCCGCAGCCATATCGATCCCAGGCGCACGCATTGCGCAACTGCCGGTCGCCGTCGCCTCCCACACACCCTACCTGCAAGCGGCCGTCGAACCATTCGCAACCCTGCTCGCACAGGAAGAATTCGGCACGCTGCACACCCCGGTCCTGGGTGGCATTGACGCCATGCCCGTGCGCGACAGGGAGGCAGCCATCAGCCACCTCTCGCGCCAGCTTGCTGAAACAATTGTCTGGTCCGAATGCATGGACGCCTGCGCCGAGCGAGGCATCACCGCCGCCCTGGAACTGGGGCCGGGAAACGCCTTGTCGAAGATGTTGTCAGCGCGCCATCCCGGCATTGATTGCCGCTCGGTGGCAGACTTCCGCTCAATGGATGGAATCCGAAACTGGTTGGCCCAGTTCTAGCGCAGGTGCTGCTGCACCCAGGCGATTATGCTCTTGCTGTCCATGGCGCCAGCCTGGCGCGCCAGTTCGCGGCCGCCCTTGAATACCGCCAGCGTGGGGATGCTGCGGATGGCATAACGCGCAGCCAATTGCTGCTCCGCCTCGGTGTTCACTTTCACCACGCGGAAATACGGTTCCAGGTGCTGGGCTGCCTGCTCGTAGAACGGCGCCATCGTGCGGCAAGGGCCACACCACGGCGCCCAGAAATCGACCAGTACCGGGATATCGTTGCGCTCAATATGCTTAAGGAAGCGCCCCGTCGACAAGTCCACCGGGTGCCCGGTGAACAATTGCCGCTGGCACTTGCCGCAGGTTGCTTCTTCTTCCAGGCGCACTGAAGGCACACGGTTGACCGCGTCGCAATGGGGGCAGACGATATGCAAGTTTTCCATAGGATCCAGTATAGCGCAGGCTTATAATCCCGAGGGCACGCTTCGCCCGCCAGGAGGCAACATGGAATACGTGAACACCGACCGCTTGCGCATTGCCTTCCGCCAGCATGGCGACATGCAGGGGGAGCCGATCTTCCTGCTGCACGGCTGGCCGGATGATATGCACACATGGGATGGCGTCCTGCCCTACCTGGCAGGCTGCGGCTACCGATTGATCGTGCCCAGCTTGCGCGGCTTTGGCGAAACCCGCTTCCTCGATCACGCCACGCCGCGCAGCGGCCAGTTAAGCGCCCTTGCCCAGGATTTGCTGGACTTCGCCACGGCACTGGGCATCGAACGATTCAATGTGGTCGGGCACGACTGGGGGGCCCGCGCCGCCTACATCGCCTCCCTGCTGGCTCCGCAGCGCGTGATGCGCTGTATGGCATTGTCGGTCGGCTGGGGCACCAATGACCCGAACCAGGCACTGAGCCTGCACCAGGCCCGCAATTACTGGTACCAATGGTATATGTCGACCGAGCGCGGCGCCGAAGCGCTGCGCAAGGAACGGCGCGAACTCGCCCTCCTGCTGTGGCGCACCTGGTCGCCATCGTGGCATTTTGGCGAGGGCGTTTTCCACGACACCATGCACGCCTGGGACAATCCGGACTGGATCAACGTGACGCTGCATTCGTACCGCCATCGCTGGGGCCTGGCCCTTTCCGACCCACATTACGCCATGCAGGAAGACCGGCTGCGGCACGATTCCGTCATCGGCGTGCCGACGCTCACCTTGCATGGCACGGAAGATGGCGCCAACAGCCCGCAAACTTCCGAACACAAGGACCACCTGTTCAGCGGGCCGTATCACCGCGCGCTGCTGGCCGGCGTCGGCCACTTCCCGCAGCGCGAGAATCCGGGTGCAGTGGCCGATGCGCTTCTCGCCTGGCTGCAGCGCGCTTAATCAGGCTTGGCGCTTGGGAAGAACAGCTGCTGCCCGCCCGGCCGGAACTGCGCAATTTTCGCCTGTCCCTCCGGCGACGTAATCCAGTCGATCAACTGGCGGGCGCCCTTGTAGTTCACGCCCGGATGCCTGGCCGGATTAGTGGCGATAATGCCGTAAGGATTGAACATGCGCTGGTCGCCCTCAACCATCAGGGCCAGGCCGGTCTTGGCCTGGTACACGCCGTAGGTCGCGCGGTCGGTCAGGGTATAGCCGCCCATCTCGGCCGCCATATTCAGCACTTCACCCATGCCCAGGCCCGCCGACACGTACAGCGCAGCGGCCGGCTGCGCGCCTGCCTGCTTCCAATAGGCTTTTTCCATGATGTCCGTGCCGGAATTGTCGCCGCGCGAAATAAACTTCGCCTGGCCGCCTGCAAGCCTGCGAAACGCAGCCAGGACATCCTTGCCGCCCTTGATGCCCGATGGATCACTGGATGGGCCGACCAGAATGAAGTCGTTGTACATCACGTCGCGCCGGTCCACGCCCCAGCCTTCAGCAACAAATTTGTCTTCCGCCGAACGCGCGTGCACCAGGGTGGCATCCACGTCGCCATTCTTCGACAGCTCCAGCGCCTTACCTGTGCCGACCGAAATCACATGCACCTTGCTGTTGGTCCTGGCCTCGAAGGCCGGCAGCAGGTAGGCCAGCAAGCCGGAGTTTTCCGTGCTGGTGGTGGTGGACAGCCGGATAATCTGCTGGGCATACGCGCTGCCGGACAGCGCAAATGCTGCGGCAAAGGCAAGCAGGAGCCGACGCTTCATTCATTTCTCCTCTAGTTGGCCGTCGCGCAGCTTCAGGCGCCGCACATCCGGCAGGTTGATCAAATCCCGGTCGTGGCACGCCATGACGACCGTGCTGCCCGACTGCGTCAGCGAAGGAATCAATGCCAACACCTGTTCGCGCGCCTCGCCATCCAGGCTGGCGGTTGGTTCATCGAGCAGCAACAGGCGCGGATGCAGCACCTTGGCTCGAGCCAGCGCCACGCGCTGCTTTTCACCGCCTGACAAGGTGGCCGGTCGGCTGCCGCGCAGGTGCTGCACACCGGCCCAGTACATCGCTTCTTCAACCAGTTGCGCCGCGTCGGCACGCGCCATGCCGCGCGCTTTCAGGCCGTAGCCGATATTGCCGGCCACACTGGTTGAGAACATCACAGGATGCTGGTGCACGTAGACGATTTCGCGGCGCAGTGACGCCGGATATGGAGCCAGCGTCACCGCTTCGCCCGCGAAGTGAATGCCCTCCGCATCGGCCGGCGCCAAGCCAGCCAGTACCCGCAGCAGCGTGCTTTTCCCGGCGCCGTTCATTCCGGTCAGGACGTAGGCTCGCGCTGCGTCGAGCTTGAAGTCCTTCAAGTCGAACAGCAGGTTTTCCCCATAACGCTTGGTCAGGCGGGCAATGGATAGCATGGGCGTCACCCCCGTCCCCGGGCGGCATGGGCGTCGCCTTGCAGCACCAGCATGGCGCCGTTCATTGCCAGTGCGATGGCCACCAGCACCACGCCCAGTGCGATGCCCTGCGCGAATTCACCCTTGCTCGTTTCCAGTGCAATGGCGGTCGTGATAGTGCGGGTTTCGCCGGCGATATTCCCGCCCACCATCATGGCGCAGCCGACTTCCGAAATCACTCGCCCAAAGCCGCTGATTATCGCCGCCATCACGCCGAAACGCACTTCAAAAAGAAGCGTCGACATGACGCGCCAGGACGAAGCGCCGTGCGCGATCGCCGTTTCAGCGAAGCGCGGATCTGCCGCCTGAACGGCCGCCAGTGTAAAGGCCAGCAGCACCGGGAGCGCAATCACCACCTGCCCCGCCACGATGCCAGGTTGAGAGAACAGCCACTGCAGGCCGCCCATCGGCCCGTGGCGCGACAGCATCATGTACAGCAGGAGTCCAATCAGCACCGTCGGCAACGACAAGGCCGCCTGCACCAGCCAGATCACGATACGCCTGCCGCGAAACTCGCTCATCGCGATGGCGTAGCCGCCGGCAATCGCAATTGGCGTAGCAATCAGCAAGCCAAGCACGCTGGTGCTGACCGACACCCACACAATCCGCCACAGCACAGGATCGCCATTGAACAGCAATCCGAACGCCCCGCGCACCGCATCGGCCAGCCCCATCAGCCCTCCCTGCCCAGCTCGTGTCCCACCATGGGGTCACACCCCAAAGGGGACACGGGCTCAGCCGGTTCCACGGACGAGCCCGTGTCACACTTGGGGTGTGACCCCATGGTGTGACACGGGCTCGGCGGTAGTTCGGCCAACTCGGGTTCGGCGACCAGGCGCCCGGGGGATGTCAGCAGCAGGAAGTGGCGGCCGGTGCAGCGGGCGAGCAGCGTCATGCCGAGGTGGCTGGCGACGCTGTGGCCCATTTGCGTGGTGCCTGAGCGCGACAACAGGAATGGAATCGACATCTGCGCCCCTTTGATCACCATTTCGGATGTCAGGCGGCCGGTCGTATAGAACACTTTGTCGCCGCCGTCCACGCCGTCCAGCCACATTTTCCCGGCGATCGAGTCGACCGCATTGTGGCGGCCTACGTCTTCGACAAAGTACATCAGCTCGCCCGCTTGCGTGAACAGGGCGCAGCCGTGCACCGAGCCCGCCTGCTTGTAGATCGACTGCTGCGTGCGGATGGCCTCGACAATCCGGTACACGCCGGATTGCTTCAGGCGTGCGTCGGGCGGCAGAATGATGTCGTCCACTTCGTCCATCAGGTCGCCGAACACGGAACCCTGGCCGCAGCCGGTTGTCACCACTTTGCGCGCGGTGCGCTGTTCGATGTCGGCTACCCCTTCGCGCGTCCTGACTGCCGCTGCGCCAACCGACCAGTCGACATGGATCGATGCCACATCCTCCACCGACCGCACCAGGCGCTGGTTGCGCAGGTAGCCAAGCACCAGCGCTTCCGGCGCGCCGCCCAGCGTCATCAGCGTGACCAGCTCGCGTTTGTCCACGTACACGGTCAGCGGGCGTTCGGTGGGGATGTGGATCTGCGAGCGGCGTCCTTTTTCGTCGATTGCTTCCACTTCCTGCGTCAGCGGCACGCTGGCGTGCGTCATTTCCGGTAGTCTCATGCGCCTGCCGCCTCCATCGCTTTGCCGCCGCCAAAACTGGACTGGGCGCCGAGCGTGCCGCCCAGCGTGACTTTGATTGCACAGTACTTGAATTCGGGGATCTTGCCAAACGGGTCGAGGACCGGGTTGGTCAGCTTGTTGATCGCTGCTTCGTAATAGCAGAACGGCACGAACACTGCGCCGCGCGGCGAACTGTCGTCGGCCCGTGCATACAGCGAAACCTGCCCGCGCCGCGATGCTATCGTCACCACGTCCCCTGGCTCGCCGCCCAGGGCTGCCAGGTCGAGCGGATGCACCAGGGCTACCGGGTCGGGTTCGATCGCGTCCAGCACCGCCGTGCGGCGTGTCATGCTGCCGGTGTGCCAGTGTTCGAGCTGGCGTCCGGTGATCAGGACCATCGGGTACGCGGCGTCCGGCCTTTCGTCGGCGGGAATGATATCGGCCGGCACAAAACGCGCCCGGCCAGACTCGCGCGGGAAATCCTGCGTGAAAACCACCGGCGTACCGGGATCGCCCTCCTCGTGGCATGGATAGGTCACCGCATGTTCGCGCTCCAGCCGTTCCCACGTGATGCCTGCGATGCTTGGCATCACCTGACGCATCTCTGCAAAAACGCCGGCTGCGCCGCCATATTGCCAGTTCAGGCCCAGTCGTTGCGCGAGCTGCTGGATAATCCACAAATCCTGCCGCGCTTCGCCCGGCGGTTCCAGCGCTTGGCGTCCGATCTGCACCAGGCGGTCGGTATTGGTGAAACTGCCGGTTTTTTCGGGGAAGGCGCTGGCGGGCAGGATCACGTCGGCCAGGTAGGCCGTTTCGGTGAGGAAGATGTCCTGCACCACCAGGTGCTCGAGCGTCGCCAGCGCTGCCCGGGCATGGTTTGCGTCGGGATCGGACATGGCGGGGTTCTCGCCCATGATGTACATGCCTTTGACCTGTCCTGCCGCGGCGGCATCCATCACTTCCACCACGGTCAGGCCGGGCTTGTCGTCCAGCGTGCCGGGCTCCAGTCCCCAGGCGCTTTCGAAACGGGCTTTGGCGGCTGGTTCGGTTACGCGCTGGTAGTCGGGGTACATCATCGGAATCAGGCCGGCGTCGGAGGCGCCCTGTACATTGTTCTGCCCTCGCAGCGGATGCAGGCCGGTGCCCGGCCGGCCGATCTGCCCCGTCATCAGCGATAGTGCAATCAGGCAGCGTGCATTATCGGTGCCGTGCACGTGTTGCGAAATGCCCATGCCCCACAGGATCATCGAGGCGCGGGACTGGGCGTACAGGCGGGCTATTTCGCGAATGGTTTCGGCCTCGATACCGCAGATTGGCGCCATGGCTTCCGGACTGTAATCGGCCACGTTCGCCGCCAGCTCGTCGTAACCGATGGTGCGGCTGGCGATGAAATCCTTGTCCACCAGCCCTTCCGTCACGATCACGTTCATCATTGCGTTCAACAATGCGACGTCGGTATCCGGCTTGAATTGCAGGAAGCGGTGGGCGATGCGCGACAAGTCGGAGCGGCGCGGGTCGCATACCACCAGCTTGGTGCCCTGGCTTACGGCATTCTTGATCCACGTCGCCGCTACTGGGTGGTTGACCGCCGGATTGGCGCCGATCAGGATCACCACTTCTGCCTTCATCACATCCTTGACCGGGTTGGATACGGCGCCCGAACCTATCCCTTCCAGCAGCGCGGCGACCGAGGAGGCGTGGCACAAGCGGGTGCAATGGTCGACGTTATTGCTGCCGAATCCGATGCGCACCAGCTTCTGGAACAGGTAGGCTTCTTCGTTGCTGCCCTTGGCCGAGCCGAATCCGGCCAGCGCGCGCGGCCCGTTCGTATCGCGGATGGCTGCCAGCTTGCCGCCGGCCAGCGCCAGCGCTTCTTCCCAGCTCGCTTCACGGAATACGTCGTATACGCGCCCAGGGTCCATGGTGAAGCCGCCCGATTTTGGCGGGGCATCGGCGCGCCGTACCAGGGGCTTGACCAGGCGGTGCGGGTGATGGGCATAGTCGAAGCCGTAGCGGCCCTTCACGCAAAGCCTGCCCTGGTTGGCTGGCCCGTCGCGGCCCTCCACGAACAGGATCCTGTTGCCCTTGACGTTGTAAGTGAGCTGGCAGCCAACGCCGCAGTATGGGCAAACGGAGTCGACGCGTTTGTCGGGCAGCGCCAGCGCGGCATCCCGCGCCGGCATCAGGGCTCCGGTCGGACAGGCTTGCACGCATTCGCCGCAGGCCACGCAGGTCGATGCGCCCATCGGGTCGTCCATGTCGAACACGATCTTCTCCTGGTCGCCGCGCCAGGCCAGGCCGATCACGTCATTCATCTGCTCGTCGCGGCAGGCACGCAGGCAGCGCGTGCACTGGATGCAGGCATCGAGATTGACCGCGATGGCGGCATGCGAGAGGTCGCGCGCGGGCTGCCGGCGGGCTGTGAAGCGCGGCTTGCCGAGCGCCAGCGCCGCAGCCCAAAATGCGACTTCGTTATGCCGCGTATGCCCCTGCTGCGGCATATCGGCCAACAGCAGTTCCAGCACCAACTTTTGCGCTGCGAGCGCGCGCGCGCTGTCGCTGCTGACTTTCATGCCTAGCGTGGGATGCCTGCAGCATGCTGGCGCCAGCACCCGCTCGCCATCGATCTCCACCATGCATGCGCGGCAGTTGCCCGCTGGCGCCATGCCGTCCATGTAGCAAAGGTGCGGGATCCGGATGCCTTCGCGACGCGCCGCCTGCAGCAATGTTTCGCCCTCTGCCGCCTGCATCGCGCGGCCATTGAGTTCGAAGGCGATCATCGCCTTACCTCGTGCGGAAAATATTTCAGCACGCAGTCGACCGGATTGGGCGCGGCCTGGCCAAGCCCGCAGATCGAGGCGTCGCGCATCACTTGCGAAAGCTCCCCGAGCAGGCTTTCATCCCACACCGGCTGCGCGACCAGGTCGACCGCCTTCGCCGTGCCAACGCGGCATGGCGTGCATTGGCCGCAGGACTCGTGGCGGAAGAACCGCATCATATTCCCCGCCGCGGCACGTGCGCTGTCATGCTGCGACAGCACGATGATGGCGGCGGAACCGATGAAGCATCCATATGGTTGCAAGGTGTCGAAGTCGAGCGGGATGTTGTTCATGCTGGCGGGAAGGATGCCGCCCGATGCGCCGCCCGGCAGGTAGGCGTAAAGCTGGTGACCGCCCGGCATGCCGCCGCAGTATTCGTCGATCAGCTCCTGAACCGTAATGCCGGCTGGCGCCAGTTTGACGCCGGGCTGATTCACACGCCCGGACACAGAGAACGAGCGCAGGCCTTTGCGTCCATGGCGGCCATGGCTGGTGAACCATGCCGCGCCCTTCGCCAGGATCTGCGGCACCCAGTACAAGGTCTCGAAATTGTGTTCAAGCGTTGGGCGGCCGAACAGGCCCACTTGGGCCAGATACGGTGGCCGCAGCCGCGGCATGCCGCGCTTGCCCTCGATCGATTCGATCATGGCGGATTCTTCGCCGCAAATATAGGCGCCGGCGCCGCGCCGCAGGTGAATGCGGGGCGAGCCGTCGCCCAGTCGCGCCAGCTCTTGCTGCAGCAGCTGGCGGCAATCGTGGTATTCGTCGCGCAGGTAGACATAGATCTCGTCGATGCCAACCGCCCAGGCGGCGATCAGCATGCCTTCAACGAATTGCCGGGGATTGTGTTCGAGGTAGAAGCGGTCTTTAAACGTTCCCGGCTCGCCTTCGTCGATATTGACCGCCATCAGGCGCGGCCCTGGCTCGTTGCGCACAATCCGCCATTTGCGCCCAGCCGGGAAGCCGGCCCCGCCCAGCCCGCGCAGCCCGGCATCTTCGAGCGCACCAATCACAGCCTCCACCGAGCGTGCACCGGACAGGCATTCGCCCAGGACCGCAAACGCTGCGCCCTCGCCCTCGCCGATGCACTGCGCGGCGCCGGTGCTTGCCGCGGCCGCGACGGCCGCCGACACGCTCTCGCAGCTGGCCAGGCCCGACGCCCGCTGGCCCACCAGCACTGCCGGGGCCTGCTCGCAGCGTCCGATGCAAGGCGCCGATACGATCCGCACCTCCCGCCCCAGCATCGCCGGCAAGCGCGCCAGCAGCTCGCCAGCGCCAGCCATCTCGCACGACAAGCCATCGCACACGCGCACCGTCAGCGCCGGCGGCGGGAGCTCGCCTTCGCGAACGATATCGAAATGGTGGTAGAAGGTGGCGACTTCGAAGACTTCAACCTGCGCCAGCCGCAACTCGGAAGCCAGTGCAGCCAGGTGCGCCGCCGACAGGCAGCCATATGCATCCTGGATCAGATGCAGAAACTCGATCAGCAGATCCCGCCTGCGCGGCAGGCCGTCCAGCAAAGCCTGCACCTGCTGCAGTGCAGCAGCGTCGACTTGCCGGCCTTTCGGCCGCTGGCGCTTCCTCTCCCGGCTGGCACCCTGCACTGCAATAGGAATCATGCCCTGATTCACCTCGCGAAATGGCCTTGCTTACCTCAGGGTATCATGCGTGGCCCTGGGGCGGAACATGTTATCGTCAGTATAAGGATGCCACAGCACGGGAGGTCAACCGTGGAAAATTTTCAATCGCTGGCGTCCATGCTGGACCTTTACCAGTTGAGCCTGACAATCGTCCTCGTACTGCATGCGTTCAGCCTGGTTCCACAATGGCAGCGCCAGTATTTCCATCCGCGCCTGATGCGGGTGGCGATGCTGGGAATGATGCTGGGGATCGCGCAAGGCGCGGTGATCGCCACCGCCGTGGAGCTTAGCGCGATCGCGCGGGGCGGCGGCCTTGCCCTGCTGGGCGCCGCGATCATGATGCATGCCTGGGTGGCGCTGCAAAACCTGCTGGCCAGTTACGCCTTCGTCCACCTGCACCGCGCCAGTGCCGTGCTGGCCTGCCGCATGCGCTGGGGCCAGCGCCCGCTCGGCTACCTGAGCGCCGCGCTTACCGTCGTCGCCGGACTGACGCTGGCGTGATCAGTTGCGGCCGGCAGTGCCGTGCTCGGACCAGACAATATCGTTATCCACCGAATACAGGCGGCACGGTTCCTTGCTCGCCGCCTGGCAGGCCGCCAGCGCCTTTTCGTTGGTGTTCTCGCCCTCTTCCGCCCAGCCCCATGAACCGGTGGCCGAAATCGCAAAGGCGCGCGGCGTAGCTTTGTTCAGGAACTCCCGATACTGCTCGCGGCCACGCTGGGGCACGTAGGGAACGGCACCTACGTCATCCAATGCAGCATAGCGGGTGGCCTTTTGCGCCGGCGGTTCGGCCACGGCGTAGACCTCGCGGGTCGGCATGCCGACGCCGGCCAGGAAGCGCTCGACTTCCGGCAACCAGACCGCCGCACCATCGCGGTTGCCGAGCAAACCGTGCGCGTCTTTCTTGAACGCGCCATAAGCCACCAGGTCAGCCTTGCCGCCGGCCGCAGTGAAAGCGCCATGCATGCGTGCCACCAGTTCCGGTCCGAAGTAGCTGTCATTCGCGCCATACATCCACATGCTCGGCAGCTTGTTACGGCGGCCGTACTCGCCAAACGCCTTGACCAGGGCGCCCTGCCAGTTGCACAGGTCGCCATGCACCTTCAGGCCCCCGGCAAAATTCATGATGCCGCGCACACCCGGCAGGTCCTGGGTAGCCGCGGCCATGCTCGCCAGGCCGCCAAACGACTGGCCGGCCAGCACGATATGATCATTGTCGACCCAGGGCTGGGTACGCGCGAAACGCACCACGTCGGCGATATCGCCCGCCTGCTCGTAGCCATTGGCCGTCATATTGCAGCCATATTCAACGAACTTGCCGGTCGAATTGGCAAAGCCGGTACGCATCGGCACCATTACCGCGTAGCCGCGCCGCACGAAGGCCGTGGCCAGGTAAATGAAGCGGTCGCGCGACTGGAACTTCGGATTGCCCGGTGCCTTGCCATGGTTGATGATCAACAGCGGGAACGGGCCGGCGCCAGGAGGACGGAAAACAGTGGTCTCCAGTTGTACGCTCTGCGCGCGGCCGGCCGGAACCATGATGATCTGCTCATGCAGGCGAGAGTCGAGCGCAGCTTCCCCGGCCCGCGCGAATGGCAGGCTTGCACAGGCCAGCAGTATGGCGGCGACACGTGCGGCGAAGGAATTAATGATGCTCTCCGGAACAATGCGTAGGGGCAATATCCCAGATTCTTATGCGCACCGCTCAGGAAAGCAATCCCAAAACGACAAACGTAGCAATTAACTCAGCTTCAGGAGCATGGAACGCATGGATTCCAGTACTTCGTCGGCTAATTCGGGGTCGGTTTTGTAGACATTTCGCGACACCGAGATGCCGCCCACCAGCGCTGCCATGACCGCGAGCGCCTGTTGCCGCTGGCCTTCCCCGGCCGGCAGCTGCTGGCTGATGTATTCCACCATCTGGCGGAAACCGCTGGTATAGCCTGCACCCACTGAAGCATCCTGGCGCGCCACCTCGCTGGCGGCAGCCGCCAAAGGGCAGCCTTGCGCAAGGTTGTCGCGCTGTTCCGGCGCCAGGTAGAAATCGACCAGTTGCGCCAGCGTCACCGGGTGCTCAGTCACCTTGCCATAGGCGGAACGTGTGCTGAACTGCATTGCCTCCGCCGCCAGCGCGTCTTTCGAGGGGAAATGGGCGTAAAGCGCGCCATGGGTGAGCCCGGCGGCCTTGCTGATCTCTGCCACGCCAACCCCGTCGATCCCCTTTTCCCGGAACAGCCGGGCAGCCGTTTCGACCAGCACTTGCCGGTTTTCCGCTGCTTTTTCCCTGGTGATCTTCATGGCCAGCCTCCCCCGCATCAATCATTGCGGTCATCATCATACCATGTGTTGCACGGCCTGCTTATTTTTTGGGCAGTGATTGGTAATTTCCATGTGGAATCATGTAAACTGGCGCCATGACGATCTCCGCACTCCAGGCCGGCCTGTCCGGCCTTCAAGCAAACCAGCGCGCCCTGGACGTGGAAGGACACAACGTCGCCAACCTGGCGACACAGAACTTCCAGCCGCAGCAGGCCACGTTCCAGGAAACCGCGGGCGGCACCAGCGTCACCATTTCCACTGCGGCACGCGACCTGTCGGCTGCCGCCAACGCTGGCGGCGCACCGTCAGGCACCGATCCGGCCAGTTCGATCACCAACTCCCTGGTCTACAAGGCCAACTTCGACCTGTCGGCCAAAGTGATCCAGGCTGCCGACGAACGAATCGGTACACTGCTCGATATCAAGGCTTAACGCCAGCGCCTTCCCGCGCTATGCTGTCGTATGTGCAGCGTGGCGGAGGCTAGCATGGACGACATCGAACTCCCCCTTCAGGACCGCAATCAAGCCGCCGAGCTGCTGGCCGAAAAGCTGGTGTACCTGCGCGGCAGCCGGCCCCTGATCCTTGCCATTCCGCGCGGCGCCGTGCCGATGGGGCGCATCATTGCCGACCGCCTCGATGGCGAGCTTGATGTAGTACTGGTGCGAAAAATTCCCTCTGCCATCGATCCCGAGCTGGCGGTCGGCGCCGTGGACGAGCATGGCAACCGCGAGCTGGCGCCCTATTTCAACCGCACCCGTACCAGCATGGAATGGGTCGAGTTGCAGACCCACGAGCAGCTTGAGCTGATGCGCCGGCGCCGCGCATCATACGGTAGCAGGCGGCCGCCGGCCAACCCGGAGGGCCGCACCGTGGTGATTGTCGATGATGGCCTGGCCACCGGTTCCACCATGGCCGCAGCCCTGCGCTCCACGCGCGCGCGCAAGCCAAAGCAGCTGATTGCCGCCGTACCCGTGGCTGCGCCGGATTCGCTGGAAGTGATCGCGCCTTTGGCCGACGGCATTGTCTACCTTGCCGCGCCGATGAACTTCATGTCCGTCAGCCGCCATTACCGCAGCTTCCCGCAGGTGTCGGAAGAAGAAGTCCTGGAGCTGCTGGCGAGCCAGTAGTGCGACTTTGAATTGCCGCGTGTGCGACACTGGCGCAGAGGAGGCAGCCAACGGATGACCGAACACGATCCCCGCAAACAGGATCGCCGCGAAGGAGACCGCGGGCAGCGGCGGCGCGCCGGCGACGCGCCGCGCTACCTTGATCCCGGCGAAACCATCTTCACGCTGTGGGGGCGCGTGATCGTTGCGCGCTACAAGCGCTGGGCTGCCGCCGCGACGCGGCATATCGTCCAGCGGCCTTTGCACATCGGGGTTTCGGCCCGCATCTACCATCCCGAGCCCGGCGCCACGGGGCTGCGCAGCAAGAACCTGCAATATCTCGAAGAGTCCGTGGCGCAGTGGGTGATGTCGCGCGACGTACTGGTGTTCATGATCCCGACCGTGAATACATCGGGCCTGCTGCACCCCTCCAATATCCGCCTGCGCGACTACGCCAAGCACCTCGACGGCCTGGTGCTGCAAGGCGGCGCCGACGTATCGCCGCAAAGCTATGCCGAAGCGCCGACCAAGCCTGAATGGAGCGGCGACCGGGCGCGCGACATGTACGAACTGGAGCTGTTGCATGAATTCGTCGAAGCAGGCAAGCCGGTGCTGGGTATTTGCCGCGGATGCCAGCTGCTCAACGTCGCCTTCGGCGGCAGCCTCTACCAGGACATTGCGACCGATGTTCCGGACGCCCATGCCCACGTGTCCGACGATTACGACCGGCACCGGCACGAAGTCACTTTCCCGCCCGGCTCCTCGCTGCCTAATATGGTCAGGGGCCCGCAACGCGCACTGGTGAACTCCATCCACCACCAGGCGGTGAAGTCGCTGGGCAAGGATATGCAGGTGGAAGCGCTGTCCTATCCGGACAATATGATCGAAGCAATCCGCTACACGCGGGCGCCCTTCGTAATGGGCCTGCAATGGCACCCCGAATTCCACCGCGCGGGCGGCGTTGAACTGCTCGATTGCACCGGCATCCTCGACAGCTTCCTCCGCGCCGCGCGCGAAACGCGCTTTTAACGCTTGCAGGGCTTCCCGTCGTATTGCAGTTGGTGCTGCCTATACGCGCTGCCATTCCAGCGCTCGATAGGGAAGCAGAAGCCCGGACCGCCGATTTCGATGTCGGGCCAGCCGTCCTTGCCCCTGGTATGGAGCACAGTCAGGATGCCGGCGCCATGGGTAATGAGCTTCCATTTGCCATCGGACTGCCTGCTGACCAGGGCATAGCCGACGCCAGTATCGCCATAGCATGCCGTGCCGCTTTCCGTGATGATTGCTTCAGGTTGGCCGTCGCCATTCAGGTCTTTGACTTGTTCGATCGCGCCCGGCACATAGCTCGCCCCGGAGTCAGCGCAGGACTTCCATGCTTTTCCATGCTGTTTGAAGCCCGCGGCCTTGAATGCGGCAGCTTCGTCCGCCGCTGGCAATGTGTTTGCAGCTGCCAGCGAGGCCTGGCTGAACACCAGGCTAAATATCGCGATAATCAGTTTCATATTGCCATCCTCCCCGCTTTGGCCATTCTAATCCATGTGGTAGCTCAGCAGGACCAAAGAGGAAATGCAATACCCGGCGGCGACTGGTGCCTGTTGCTTTTGAGGAACGATGTAACAGTAGCGGTCGCATCACCAGCAGGTCGCCCACCTGCGCCAGGCAGGCTTGCTCGTCCTGGCGCAATGCCGCCGCATCCTGCGGCGGAATGACTCCTTGCCGGTGCGACCCCGGCACCACATGCACCGGACCGTCCTCCGCACCGCAAGGGTCAAGATGCAGCCGCACTGCGACCAGCTGTTCCAGCAATCCGCTCGGAGGCTGCACATACCAGCCATCTTCCTTGCGCGACCAGCCGCGCAGGGCCGTCCCCTCGACCTGCTCGTACACAGGGATGCTCAGGTCCTGGTGCACCGGCACCAGCCAGTTCACGGAACCCGATTTTTCGAAGAAAGTGCATTGCGCAGGGACGTGGCCGGCCGGCAGCAGGTTCCGAACCGCAGGTGAAGCAGTGAGGAAGCCCGCAAGCTCTGCACACCAAGCCTGCGACAGCAAAGTCCGGGACCCTGCCGTGTCGTGGGTACCGATTTGCGCGGCATAGCGTGCGCATTGCCCGGCATCGACGGCACCGGCAATGACCGCAAACCCGCGCCGCGCAAAATCGGCAGCGTCAGCCATCGTTTAAGGTTTTTCGTAGAAGACCAGGGAGCTGCCCAGGGTCAGGGATTCTTCGATGTGAGGGTGCAGGTCAACGAACGGCTTCTGCTCCAGCATTTCAGTTTGCAGGACACTGAACGCGTCCATCGCAACTTCCTCGAATCCGAACTTGCTGGCCTCGATAATCGCAGAGTCCCAGAGGGCATCCGCGCCTTCCTGCAGCAGGAACAGCATGCACTTGTGCAGCGCATGCTCTTGCGGGTGTGCGTATTCATAGACCGGCTTGCCTTCGAAAATCCCTTCGAAGGTGTAGATCCCCAGGACACTGTTATCGCTCATGAGCTATTCGAATTAACTGGAAGTGCCTGATTATACTGCGGACCGGGGTCGTCCCAATGCCCCGAACAGCCACCAGAAAATGCCCGATATCAGCGCCAATGCAGTGCCCAGCACTGCCAGCGAGCGCCAGGAATACAGCACTGACGCCGGAACAAACGGCGGCTGGTATATCAATAGCTGGTCTTGCCGGTGCATATGCAGCGGCAGGCCAGGAGCGAGGTAGCTCTCGGCCAGCACAGGCTTGGCGGCACCGCTCGCCAGCTCGCCCATCGCCAAGCGGACGCGATCGGCCCAGTCGTGATCAAACTCCGGCTTGCCATGGGCGCCGAAATACCGATAGGACTTGCTCGTCGTGGCCAGCAGTTTCCCGATTTCATGAGCGTAGACGCACGTGTCGCTGCCGGGCAGGAATACGACCAGTCCACCCAGGTGCTGGTAGAGGAAGTCGCCGGCAAACACCAATTGACGCTCACGGTCGACGAAGGTTGCAGACTCCTGCGCATGGCCCGGCGTCGAGCGGATTTCGATGGCGCGGCCGCCAAGGTCAATCTTCTCGCCGTCCCCCAACCAACGCTGGATGCGCAAGGCGCGCGAGCCGGTGAGCGATTCCGCGGCAGCGATCTGCAGCCTGCCGCCCTGCGCCCTGGATTGCAGCTCTGCTGTCGCGAGCACCAGCGCACCTTCAAATGCATCCAGGTCTCCGATATGGTCGAAGTGGAAGTGCGAAAGCGCGAGCATGAGGGGCTTGGCAGTCAGGCTTTCGGCCAGCGCCCGAATCGAGCGGATGTTGGCGGGACGCTCGCCGGATCCAGCGTCAATCAACAGCGCGCGATCGCCGCCAACCAGCAGGTAGGAAGAGTTGTATTGTGAGGATTTGGGTTCCGCGATGATGTAGCTGCCATCGTCAATCGCCTCAACCGCATACCAGTCGTCCACGTAGCGCGCCTTTTCACTCCACAGCTGGCCGGAGCGCAGCTTACCGAATACCTGGTCGCTGGCAAACGGCATCCTGGCGAGCAACGATGCGCCAAGCACCAACGCAAGCAGGAGAATGACAGTGGCGACAATGGCGCGCCTGATGGCGCGGGGCTTTGCGGGAACGGCGGACATGGTGCGGCGCGACATGTTGAAAAAATGTCAATTATATCCAATCGCCTGGAATTCCGCGCGTCGCCGATAGCGGCTGGCGCCCTGGCGCCGCCGCCAGCCGATCAATTACCCCTGAACTTCGCAATCGCCGCATCCACCACGCCCTCCACGCTGCCGGAGGAATCGAATTCCGCCCGCAGGTAGTGGGCATCGCTGCCCATGTGGGTCACCTGCATCAGGTGGTTCAGCGCAGCGCTGCCGCCCAGGGCTTCGGCATGCAGGTCCATGCGGCGCAGCGTGGTCAGGATGTCTTCACGCAGTGACAGGCTCTCGTAGGTCTTCGGATGCACCACCGTGCCATCGAGCCCGAAACGGCAGGCCTGGAAGCGGTTGTAGTTGTAGACCAGGTAGTCGTCTTCGGCCGGCGGCTCCTCCTTGCGCTCCAATAGATAGGAGCACAGGGCCTGCAGATAGCAGGCCAAAGCCGCGGCGCGTTCCACCGTCAGCGGCGTGTCGCAGACGCGCAGCTCGATCGTGCCGTATTCAGGCTTGGGGCGGATGTCCCAGTAGAAGTCCTTCATCGACTTGATCACGCCCGTATGCTCCATCTTCGAGAAGAAGCTGTGCTCGAACTCGTCCCACTTCAGGATGAACGGCGCGCGGCCGCTCATGGGGAAGGCGAACACGCTGTTCAGGCGCGCGGAGTTGAACAGGGTGTCGTTCCCCTGTACGTAGGGCGACGACGCCGACAGCGCGATGAAGTGCGGCACGTAGCGGCTCAGGGAATGCAGCAGGTACAGCGCATCGTCGCCGCTGGTGCAGCCGATGTGCACGTGCTGGCCGAAAATCGTGAACTGCTTGGCCAGGTAGCCATACAGCGCCGACACTTCCTTGAAGCGCGGCTTCGAGAAGATCTTGCGCTCCGACCAGCGCTGGAACGGGTGCGTCCCGCCGCCGCAAATGCCGATATTCAGCGTGTCGGCCGCCCGTACCAGGGTATCGCGCGTTTCGCGCAACTGGGCCACCAGCTCGCTGTGATTGGTGTGCACGTCGCTGTTAATCTCGATCATGCTCTCGGTGATCTCCGGCGTGACGTGGCCGGGAAACGGCTTGCGCGCCAACAGGTGCAGCAAGTCCGGGCTCGACGCGGTCAGGTCGAAGTCGGACAGGCTGACCAATTGCAGCTCGAGCTCGACCCCCATTGTCAAAGCTTGCGACGATTTGAATTCTTCCAACGGCATATCAGCCCTCCTCTTTTGCCGTTTCGCGCGCCCGGATCAGCGCGCGCTGCGTAATGACCGGCCCCAGCACTTCCATGAAAAGTGTCATGGCGGCCAGCGCAGCCAGTTCATCCACCAGCACAATACCCATATAGCGCGTCTGCTCCAGGAGCAGGATGCCGAACACCGACATCGGCGACAGCGCTACGCCGATCAACGCGCCCTTGCGCCATGAAATACCGGCCACGTGCGAGAGCAGCGCGACGGCGATGGTCTTGGTAGCGAAGCGCACCAGCAACAGCAATGCGCCCAGCGAAGCACCGAACACTACGCGCTGCCAGTCCAGCGTGGAGACAGCAAACACAAACAGCAGCACCGTCAACAGTTCGCCGATCGCGCCAAAGTTACGCTGCGTGCGCGTGAAGGTCACGCGGCGATGGCGCGCCATCAGGCCGAAGGTCAGGGTCGCCAGCACGGGCGACAAATCGGCCGCCTGCGTGATCGACACCAGCAGCACGACCACCATGGCAAAAGCCACGGTGCCATCTCGCGCCAGCGTGCCAATGCTGCGCAGTAGCGCCGGCACCAGCATGCCTGCCACCGCGCCCAGCACGGCCGAAGCGAGCAGCTCGATCACGCTGCGCGACACGGCTTGCGTCAGGCTGCCGGAGGTCTGGAATACCCAGAAACCAACCACCACCTTGAACACGAACAACGCAAGCACGCAGTTCATTGCCACCAAATGCAGCACGCGCTCCGTCACCTGGCCCGAACTGCGTTCCTCATTAATCACGCGCAGCACGCCTGCCGGCGAAGTGGACATCGCCAAGGATGCAAGCAACAGCGCCGTCAACGGCGGCATGCCTTGCCAGTAAGCGATTGAAAACACTGCGCCGAACGTGAGCGCAGATTCTGCCAGGCCGCTGACGGCAATCCAGGGATTGACGCGCAGCCAGCGCAGGTTGATGCGGTAACCGAATTCAAACAGGATGAGGCCGAAAGCGATATTGGCGAGCAGCGTTACCTGGCTGCTGCCGTCCGGCACAAGAAGATCGGGCATCGCCTGCGCAAGCAGGAAGCCCACCAAACCGTACACACTGATGCGCGGCAGATTACTCCAACGATGAACGAACTCACCTGCGAGCCATGCCAGCAGCATGGCGCAAGGCCATGCGAGTTCGTCAGAGATGACTAACAAATCGGTCATAAACGTACCTCCGAGCCGTACTATATTGCAATTGTGAAAAACGCGTCGCACTTATCTCCGTTACAATGCCATGCATGGACATGATCAGCGAACACGTTTGCCATGGTGGAATGCAGCGCTTCTACCGGCATGAGTCGGAAGCGATTGGCTTGCCAATGCGCTTCTCCATCTTCATTCCGCCGCAGGCAGCGCAAGGGCCCTTGCCCGCGCTGTTCTATCTCGCGGGACTCACCTGCAGCGAGGAGACCTTTGCCATCAAGGCCGGCGCGCAGCAGCATGCCGCGCGTGAAGGCTTGGTCCTCATCGCGCCGGACACCAGTCCGCGCGGCACGGGCATTGAAGGTGAAACAGCGTGCTGGGATTTCGGCGAAGGCGCGGGCTTCTACCTCGATGCGACGCAAGCGCCGTGGTCGCAGCATTACCGCATGGAGAGCTACATCCACGAGCTGCGCCAACTGGTGATCGATGAACTGCCGGTCGATGCCAAGCGCATCGGCATCTTCGGCCATTCGATGGGTGGGCATGGCGCCTTGACGCTGGCCTTGCGCAGGCCGGACCTGTTCCGCAGCGTATCGGCCTTCGCGCCGATTGCGGCGCCGGTACGCTGCCCTTGGGGGCAGAAAGCGTTCGAGGGCTACCTGGGGCCGGACAAGGAGACCTGGCTGCAGCACGACGCCAGCGCATTGATGTCGGTACAGGACGAAGCACCCTTCCCTAATGGCATCCTGATCGACCAGGGCCTGGCCGACAAATTCCTTGAGGAGCAGTTATATCCGGGAGTGTTCGAGGATGCGTGCCGCGCCGCCGGACAGCCTTTGGAGCTGCGCCGGCATGCGGGCTACGATCATGGCTACTACTTTATTTCGAGCTTCATTGGCGACCATGTGAAGCTGCATAGCCGCCAGTTAAAAGAGCTTTGAAGCGACATTACTTCGTAAGCACCTTGCGGATCGTTTCCGCAAGTTCTTCCGCTACGAACTTGGCCACGTAGGCGTCAGCACCGACGCCCTTTACGTGGTCCTCGTTGGTCTTGCCGGACAACGAAGAATGGATCACCACCGGGATCTTGGAGAAGCGCGCATCCTGCTTCACCAAGCGGGTCAGCGTGAAGCCATCCATCTCCGGCATTTCCAGGTCGGTCAGCACCAGGGCCACACGGTCTTCCACCGGAATGCCTTCGGCCTTGCAGCCTTCGGCGATGTGATTGAGCTTGTCCCACGCTTCCTTACCGGTCTTCATCATCACGAACGGCGCATGCATGGCTTCCAGGCCGCGCTCGATCAGGTTGCGCGCAACGACCGAATCGTCAGCAGCCAGGATGAAGGTACCTGGCTTCAGCGGCAGGCGGCCGACGGCGGTTTCGTCGATTTCCTTACCGTCGCTTGGGGACAGGTTGCGCAGGATGGTTTCCACATCCAGCACCTGCGCCAGGCGGGTGTTCTGCACGTCGCCATCGACGCGCGCAATCGAGGTCACCATGCCGCTACCGTGGCTGCCTTCAGCGCTCAGCACCTGGCTCCAGTCCAGGCGCACGATCTCGTCCACCGATTCAACGGCGAAGGCTTGCGTGGTGCGCGCGAACTCCGTCACCAGCATGATGTTCAGGCCAGTCTTTGGCTTGACGCCGACAATGCCCGGCAAGTCCATCACAGGAATAATCTGGCCGCGCAGGTTGACCACACCCAGCATATGCGGCTCCGCACCTGCGACGGCGGTCACGGTCGGCATCGCAACAATCTCGCGGATCTTGAAGACGTTAATGCCGTATAACTCGGAATTGCCACTGGTGCCATCGACACCGAGGCGGAACAACAGCAGCTCGAACTTGTTGGAGTTTGTGAGGTTGCTACGCTCGTCAACTTCTTGTTGAACGGAATTCATCGATCGCTCCAGTCTGCTTTAAATGGCATTCCCTTTGGTATGGAATGTTTCGGCAGTATACCGGCCTTTTTTTGACATCCGGGAGCGATGAGGGGCAGAAACAACAAAAAAAGGACGCACGTTGGCGTCCTTCTAAGAATTCTGGAGCGGGAAAAGAGTCTCGAACTCTCGACCTCAACCTTGGCAAGGTTGCGCTCTACCAACTGAGCTATTCCCGCAGGGGAGGCGCTATTATGACAGCCACTATCCAGAGTGACAAGTTCTTTTTCGTTTGTCATGCCCCTATAATATCCGCATGGATTCTATCGAGATAGTTTTGGCAATGCTGCTGGCCGTGATCGCCAGCGCTTACATGAAGCGGATACTTTCCGGCATTCCCCTGCCCCTGGTGCAGATCGGTCTTGGCGCCAGCATTGCCGCATGGTCGGGCCACGGCATCCAGCTCGACCCGGAGTTGTTCTTCCTGCTGTTCATCCCGCCGCTGCTGTTCCTCGATGGCTGGCGCATCCCGAACACGGGCCTGTTCCGCGACCGCGTCGTGATCCTTGAACTCGCCCTCGGCCTGGTGATCTTCACCGTGCTCGGCGCCGGCTACCTGATTCACTGGATGATCCCCGCCATGCCGCTGCCGGTGGCATTTGCGCTGGCGGCAATCCTGTCGCCAACCGACCCGGTTGCCGTCGGCTCGATCGCCTCGCGCGCACCGATCCCGAAACGCCTGATGCACATCCTGGAAGGCGAAGCGCTGTTGAACGACGCCAGCGGCCTGGTGTGCTTCCGCTTTGCCGTGGCGGCCGCACTGACCGGCTCCTTCTCGCTGGCCAACGCTTCGCTGACCTTTGTCTGGCTGGCAGCGGCAGGCATCGCGACGGGTGTTGCCGTGACCGGCGCCATCGCATGGCTGCAGGGCCGGCTGACCACGCGCTACGGCGAGCCTGCCGGCTCGCCAATCCTGGTCAGCCTGCTGATTCCATTTGGCGCCTACCTGGTCGCCGAGCGCCTGCATGCTTCCGGCATCCTGGCCGCCGTGGCGGCGGGCATCACCATGAGTTATGTGGAGCTGGGCGGCCAGGCACTGGCCGCAACCCGCATCCAGCGCACCGCCGTATGGGACACGGTGCAGTTCACGCTGAACGGTGTGATGTTCGTGCTGCTCGGCGAGCAGTTGCCTGACATCCTGCGCGGCGCCAGCGAGTCGCTGGAGCAGAGCGGCCATATCAATCCATGGTGGCTGGTGCTGTATGCCTTCGCCATCAGCTTCGGCTTGATTGCGCTGCGCTTTGCCTGGGTGTGGGCAACGCTGCGCGTGACCCTGTATCGCCGCAGCCGGCGCGCCTCCCCGGCGCAAGGCGGCAAGCCGCACTGGCGCCTGCTGCTGGCAACTGCGCTGGCCGGTGCGCGCGGTGCGATCACACTGGCCGGCGTGCTGACCTTGCCACTGTTCATGCCGAACGGCGATCCTTTCCCGGCGCGCGACCTGACCATTTTGCTGGCCAGCTCGGTGATCCTGATTTCCCTGCTGGCGGCAAGTGTCGGTTTGCCGCGCCTGTTGGGCAGCATGCGCTTGCCGGAAGAGCCGGCAGAGCGGCAGCAGGAAGATATGGCGCGGCGCCAGGCAGCATCGGCGGCGATCGCAGCCATCGAGCGCGCCGAACTGGCGTTGGCCGACGCCCACCATCCCGACGTGCTGCCGCAAGCGGCGGCGCGCGTAATCGCGCTGTACGAGTACCGCCTGAATGTGGCCTGGTCGGCGGAAGACCAGAACAAGGAACACTTCCGCAAGCTGGACCGCGCCGAGCGCGAACTGCGCCTTGCCGCCATGGTGGCCGAACGCCAGGCTATCTTCGACCTGGCGCGCCACCACACCATTTCCGACGAAACGGCACGCAAGCTGGTGCGCGAGATTGACCTCGTCGAAGCACGCCACCAGAAGAAATGAACCGGCGCGCCACCCTTTCACTCGCTGGCGCGTGGCTGCTGTTCTGGGCCCTGATGGTGGCGACGGCGATCCAGGACTTCCTGCGCCATGACGACCATGGGCCGCTGTGGCAACCCATCCTGTGGGAGTCGTCGTCGATGGTCGTGGCCTCCCTGCTGCTGGCGATGCAAAGGCTTGCCACGCGGCGCCATGACACCCTGCTGGCAACTCCCGCGCCCTGGTTTGCACGGCAGGCTCTATGGCTGCCGGTATGGTGGATACTGTTTACGCCGTTGGCGTTTGGCATCCGGCACGGCGTGTACGCCCTGCTGGGCGCGGAGTACCAGCATGAACCCTGGGGCGAGACCTTGCTTTACGAGAACGTGAAGATTTCGGTCTTCGTCATTATTTTTACCCTGATTACCTTTGGCGTGCTGTCGTATCGCGCCGCCGAACAAGCCAATGCCAACTGGCGGACGGCCCAGCTGCACCAGCTTACGCAGCAGATGCAGCCGCATTTCCTGTTCAACGCGCTGAACACCATTTCTTCGCTGATGCACACCGACGTCGAACGCGCCGATGCGACGCTGGTGCAGTTGGCCGATGTCCTGCGCGCGACGCTGGACGTCAGCGGCCAGCAGCAGGCGCCATTGTCGACCGAACTTCGCCTGTTGCGCGGTTATGCGCGGCTGATGGAGGAGCGCTTTGCGGACCGCGTGCAGATCGTCTGGGAAATTGATGCGGCCTGCAGCGATTGCCTGGTGCCGGTGATGAGCATGCAGCCTTTGCTGGAAAACGTCTTCAAGCACACCGTCGAACGGCGTCGCGGCGTGACGAAGATCGCCATCAGCGCGAAACGCGATAGCGGTGCTTTGCTGCTCACAGTCAGCGACGATGCCGGGCACCTCGCTGCGCACGGCACCGATAGCGGCGTTGCGGTAAGCGGTATCGGTGTGCGTAACTTGCGCGAAAGGCTGCAAGCACTGCACGGCGAACAGGCGACGCTTCAGTTGCGGCAGCTCGCACCTGCTGGCGTGCGCGCTCAAATGAGGTTGCCATGCGTATCCTGATCGTTGACGACGAGCGCCCTGCGCGCGACAAGCTGCGCCGCATGCTGGCGCAGGAGGCGGACGTCACCGCCATCGAGGAGGCACGCGATGGCGTGGAGGCGCTGGAGCAAGCCGCCAGCTTCGCACCTGACGCCATTTTCCTCGACGTGCAGATGCCAGAAGTCAGCGGCCTGGAAGTGGCCGCCTCCCTGCCCCATCCGGCGCCGCTGATCGTGTTTGCCACCGCCTTCGATGAATACGCCGTGCCGGCCTTCGATGCCAACGCCATCGACTACCTGCTGAAGCCCTTTGACTCTGCCCGCCTGCAACGCGCCATGCAGCGCCTGCGTGAACGCCTGGCAAGCCGCGCAGTGCAAGGGGAGCGCGCTCCGGGCGCCATCGGCCTGCCGCTTCAGCAGCTGCTGGTCAGCGAGCGCGGCGGCACCCGCGTGGTCCCCGTCGCCGACATCCAATGGCTGGAGACAGCCGACAATTACGTGGTGCTGCACACCTCACAGGGCACCCCGCTGTTGCGCCAGACCCTGACCGACCTGCTGGACAGCCTGGGCAAGCAATTCGTGCGCTGCCACCGCCGCGCCGCCGTCCGGCTATCCCTCATCGACAAGATCGACCTGGAAGGCCGACTGGTCCTGCGCGACGGCGCCCTCGTGCCGCTTGGGCGCAACTTCAAGGCAGCCATACTGGAGGCCCTCACCCATCGGCAATCCCGATAACTGCAATCGCCAATTCCCGTTTCCATTTCAAGCGATGAGCCGCGACAATGACCCGGCTCACAACGGAGGGAGAAAGCATGGAACGGGTATTGATCGCCGGCGGCAGCTCCGGCATGGGGTTGGCGCTTGCGGAGCGCCTGCTGCACGAGGATTGCGCGGTGACGATTGCAGGCCGCTCGAGCGCAAAGCTGGCCGGCGCTCGGGAGAAACTGCAGAACGCGCCGCAGCTCGCAACCGTCGCAGCAGACATCACACAGGAGGATCAGCTTGCCAACATGTTTGCGCAATGCGGCCCGTTCGATCACATCGTCTGCACCGCGGCAGACATCGGCGGCGCATACCAGCTCTTGCCGGACATCGATATCGCAGTGATGCGCAAGGCAATGGATTCCAAACTGGTCGGCCCGCTCTTGCTGGCCAAATACGGCGCGCCCTCGCTGCCAGCCTCCGGCAGTATCACCTTCACCTCAGGCATCGCCTGGTGCCGGCCAGCGGCACGCGGCTCGGTGGTGGCCGCG
Source organism: Duganella sp. Root198D2 (assembly GCF_001428585.1). Lineage (NCBI taxonomy): Bacteria > Pseudomonadati > Pseudomonadota > Betaproteobacteria > Burkholderiales > Oxalobacteraceae > Duganella > Duganella sp. Root198D2. Next base: position 318,589 of record NZ_LMIC01000044.1, read on the forward strand.
ATCAACGGCGGGCTTAACTCGCTCACCTACGCACTGGCGGTGGAACTGGCGCCCATCCGCGTCAATGCAGTTTCGCCTGGCTGGGTCGACTCGCCGATCTGGGAATTTGTCGCCGGCGATGCAAAGGCCGGCATGCTCGAAGGCATGGCAAAGAAGTTACCGGTTGGGCGCGTCGGCAGCGTCGGCGACATTGCCGACGCGATCTGCTTCCTCATGCGCAACCGCTTCGCCACCGGCAGCGTATTGCATGTCGACGGTGGACACCGGATGGTGTAGGCCGAGGCCTTTCTGCCGGACCGCATCCTGGAACCGGCGCAAGGCAGGCGGCAATTGCCTTGGCCGCCAGGCCATATGGATGCCGACGCGCCCGGTGCCATCCTCCCATGGCAACGCAACGATCCCTGCATCAAGCCCCGCAAAGGCCAGCCGTGGCATCAACGCACAACCGAACCGGGCGCGAACCATGCTCACTATCGCGCCCAGGCTGCCGTATTCACCAGCCACTTGCGGCAACGGGAATCCTCGCGTCGAGAACGCGCTGTCAAACATGCCGCGATAGGCGCACCCCTGCGCCGTCACCAGGAAGCGTTCGCCCGCAACATGCTGCGGCCCGACGCTGGCTAACTCGCCAAGCACGTGACCGGCCGGCACCAACAATGCCAACTCGTCCGAACCGACGCACTCGCTGTGCAGGCCGCTGTCAGGCGGCGGCTGCGTGAAAGTGAAACAGAGGTCCAGCGAGCCATCCCGCACCGCTTCGCGCAGCGCGCCAGTGCCTGCCACCTGCAAATCAAGCTGCAGCCCGGGATGCCTGCCCTGAAAGTCGGCCAGCATCGGCGCCAGCCAATGCGCGCACAAGGTTTCCAGCGCCCCAATCGTCAAGCTGCCCCGCAGCTCCGTATCGCCGGCCACAATGGCGCGCGCATCGGCTGCCAGCGCCAACAGGGACTCGGCATATTCCACCAGCTTTCCGCCCGCATCGGTGAGAGCCAACTTACGCTGCGAACGCTCGAACAGCGCCACGCCTAAATCCGCCTCCAGCGCCTGGATCTGTTCGGTCACGCTGGACTGTGCGAGATGGACCTTCTGCCCCGCCCTGGTGAAGCTGAGCGTGGAAGCCACCGCAAGAAAAGTTCGTAAATGTTTGAGCTGCATGCTCCGCATTATCGCCGAGATCCCGCATGAAAATCGTTTGAACTTTTGGTAGGCCTGCCTGTCCATACCAGACTAACCAGGGAGACCATCATGCCAGAACAAAAACTGCTTGCAACCTTGCTGCACATTTCCGACCTGCACATCGGAAGCCTTGATCCAAGCACAGGCGATGCCACCATCAGCCAGGCCGTGCAATTCGGCCTGGATAACTTTCCCATATTCGATGGACTGCTCGGGCATCACGCCACTGGCCTGCGCGCCCTCGCAGAATTTGTCGAGAAACTGCGCGCCAGCGACGAACAATTCCAGATTCTTGTCACCGGCGACCTGAGTCGCAACGGCGATGCGCATGAACTCGCACTGGCACGCCGATTCTTTGAAAGCGAAATCGACATTCTTCCACCCAACGGCGATTATGTCGGCCTGCATGCCGCCGGAAAAATCATCACAATTCCTGGGAATCACGATCACTGGGCAGGAATACCGGTACCGATAGGTGCGACTCCGTCCAACTTTTACCACTACTTCATTGGTGCCCTTCCCGCCACGCGCAGCCTCCCGCTCGGAAATCTGGGCCATGAGCTAACCTTGATTGAACTTGATTCGGATGCCGACATTCGCCCCAATTCCATCCAGCGCAGCTATGCACGAGGCAGCTTCCGCTCGCAATTGCAGTTGCTTGACGCCATGCTTGAACCACGCAAAGCACGTGAAGTCCGCGTACTGGTCATCCACCATGCACAGACATGGACAGGATTCAGCCTGGCCATAGCCCACGCTACGAAGCAGGCCCTGGATCAGTTCCTGCAACAGCACGAAATTGCCGTGATCTTGTGCGGCCACACGCACAAAGCCTCCGTGCGGCGCCACTATGCCGGCGCCAGGGAGTGCTGGGAATGCGGTGCGGGTTCAACGACACAATTTGATGCCGTTCCCCGCAAATGGCGCGTCAGGCTGCGCAAACCGGACAGCGTCAACCTCGAGCCGAATGCCTTGATGCTCCACCGCATCTTCGCCGTTGATGGCAGGCTCGAGTGGGCAACGACAACCTACCACCGTTCAGCAACGGGCTTCACTGCCGTTCATGCCCCGCACGAGTTCGCGTTGCAATAGCGCCGAACCTTGTGCCAGGTCGCGTTGGTTGGCGCACCAGCGCTGGACCAGCACGTCCTGCGCGAGAAGACCTTCCGGACGCGCCGTTTCCGGCATTTGGGAAAACGTGTTCGCGCCCAGGTAGCAATAACCGCCAACCAGCAGGGGCGATGCCTGCAACATGCAGAAAAGGCTGCGGGCAAGCGCCGGCACCCGTTCCAGTTCCAGGTCGAGCGTCCCTGCAACGGTTCCGTTCAATAGCGCCTGGCTGATTGCTACACTGCTGCCCTTATGCTTGACGACGATGTCGGTGTCTGCGCTTTTGCGGGCTACCGATCCGTCTCCGGCGCGCCGAACGGAGCGGTTGAACAGCAATTCAATTTCATGCAAAGCCTCGCACACCATGCCGGGCGTCAGGCCGTATTTCAACAGTCGTTCGCCGGCAGGATCGCCACTTCTGCAAGAGGCATGGTACTGGCGTAAGTGCGGCACCAGGTCAGGCGGCAGTTTGCCGACACCCATGAGCGCGAGTTCCCACTGGCCAAGCCCGGACGGTGGGCGCATTTCATCCAGCTTTTCAAGCAATGCTGCCCAGGCATCAGCAATCACCTGCTGCTCGCCATTGAGTATGGCTGCTATCGATGGCTGGAGTTCCTCAGTTTCAGCATTCTGCAGTTCGCCGCTACTCAACGCTGCATACACACTTGCAAGCCATTCCGGATGTTCAGCCAGCGCGGCGCACTCGCCAGGATCAAGCAACAAGTCCTCCTGCTCCAGCGCCAGGCGGATCTGCTGCGCGTGCGTGCGCAAGCTCTCCAGTGCGTCGCTATCATCAAATGCGCTGAGTGCTTTCTTGAGTATATCGATTTCCGGCATGATCTTTCTCCCCTGGCGATCAGGCTGCGCGGCACGCCGTACTGAATTCAGCAGTGCTTGTGCAAAGCGTGCCTTGGCCTGGTTCACCTGTTCGGTTGACATTCCGAGTTCGGCGGCCACAGTGCGTGGCGCCTGGTCCATGACCCAGACCCGGTAAGCGATGTCGGCATCGGTCGATTGCGGCCGTGCCTCGATCAATTGCAACGCGACCCGGCTGACCGTGGCAGCCAGTTGGTCGCGCAAGCGATAGCGCGTGAGATGATGTTTCTCCGCAAGTTCGCGCTCGCCGGGCCCATAGTCCGACAGGAAGTCGGCCAGTAGTGCCTGCTCGGCTTCGGGCAGTAGTGCAATGGCAGCCTTGAGCTGGGCGATTTGCTGTTTCATTTCTACAGCCTCCAACGGCAAGGGATCGGCTGCGGCCAGGTCGAGGCATTCTTCAATGTCGACGGCACGCGAACGCAGCCGGTGCAACTTTATCTGCCGGCGGCGGCCAAAGCGGTAAAAGGCGGTGGCGAGATAGGGGGCGAAATCGCCCTTGGCCGAGTCAAAGCGGCTATTGAGCGGTTCCCATTCAAGGAAAAAGTCATGGATCAGGTCGCGGGCGTCGTGCGGCTGGATGTGATAGCCATCGCGTACCAGCTTGCTCAGCACGCGCCACAGCAGCGGCTCGTACTCGAGGAAATCCCTGGGGGACGCCAACGCACTCATCAATATCTCCAATCGGGGCACTCAATACAGTCATATTGCACGGTGCCGGCCGGCTGGTTGAAATCTGCGTCAATGAATACGTTCGCCCCTGCCAAATGCTGTTCGCCACCTATTGCTGGCTTGGCAAGACCGGTGTCCTTAAGCTGGATTCATGTCCAACCCTGCTTGCCAAACCATCATGCAAAACCAACGCCTGTATTTCCTCGACTGGCTGCGCATTTGCGCATTCTTCCTGCTCGTGCTGTACCACACCGGCATGTATTACGTGACCTGGGACTGGCATGTCAAAGCCCCCCACCCCAGCACCGCCATCGAACCGCTGATGCTGCTGTCCTCACCCTGGCGCATGTGCCTGCTGTTCCTGATTGGCGGCGCAGCAGCGGCTTTCCTGCTCGACAAACTGGGCGGCAAGGGCCTGGCCAAGGAACGCAGCAAACGCCTGCTGGTTCCGCTTATCTTCGGCATGTTCTTCATCGTGCCGCCCCAATCCTACTTTGAAGTGGTGTCGGACGTCGCCTACCAGGGCAGCTACTTCGACTTCATGCAGCTCTATGTGCGCGCCTTTCACGGCTTCTGCGACAACAATGGCTGCCTCGACTTGCCGACCTGGAACCACCTCTGGTTCCTGCCCTATTTGTGGATCTACACCCTGCTGCTGGCAGTCATCGGCAGCCTGCGCATACAAGCCATGGGCGCCTGGCTGCTGCGCCAGCTGCAGGGCTGGAAGCTGTTTGTCCTGCCGGTGGCATTCCTGGCTGTCGGCCGCATCCTGCTGTTGCCGCATTGGCCGCATACCCATAACCTGACGTCCGACTGGCATAACCATGCGATGAGCCTGCCTTACTTCCTGCTGGGTGCGGCCATGGCACGCCGCGGTGAATTCTGGCAGCGACTGGAAAACGTGCGTTTTGCCGCGCTGGGATTCTTCCTCGCGAGCTGGGCATCCATCATCTTCTATTACGCATCGGGCGACACCTACAAGGACTGGCTGCCGCTGGCACGCGTCGTCTACGCACTGTGCCAATGGAGCGCCATCATCGCTGTGTGCGGTTTCGGCCATCGCCACCTGAATTTCGACAGCGCCAAGCGCCGCTACCTGACCCAGGCAGTGTTCCCGGTCTACATCCTGCACCAGACGTTGATCATCTGCCTGGCGATGGCACTGCGCGCGGCCAATCTGGCGCCCGCGACCGAAGGCGCACTGATCGTGGTGCTGACGCTGGCCATCAGCTTCGGAGTATTTGAGGTAGTGCGCCGGGTGCCGCTGCTGCAGCCGCTGTTCGGCGTGGGGAAAGCGGCAGGCACGACGCCTGCCGCCAAGGATGGATTAGTTCAGCACCTTGCGTGAGCGCTTGGCGCGGTACATCTCGGCATCGGCTATCGCGAGGGCTTCCTCCAGGTCGATGCCGGGCTTGCGCATTGCCATGCCGATCGAAGCCCGCACATCGTAACCGGCCAGCGTTTCCTGCACCCGCAGCAGCATGGCCTGGGCGTCGAAATAGTCGCACTCGACCATCAGCATTGCGAACTCGTCGCCGCCCATGCGCGCTACCACGTCGGAACCGCGCGTGACTTCCTTCAGTGCCTTGCTGCAACGGATCAACAGGGCATCGCCGGAGGCATAGCCCTGGGTATCGTTATAGAACCTGAGATCGTCCAGATCGATTGACACCACGCAGGCCGGGTGCCCATAGCGACGGCAACGCTCATCCTCGCGCACCATCAGCATGTCCCAGCCGCGCCGGTTGTACAGGCCGGTCAGTTCATCGCGCGTGATATCGACGTCCATCCGCTCGGCCTTGCGCACCGCTTCGGTACCGGCCAGCTCGGCTTCCAGCAAGCCGCCCAGCAGCTCGCCCATCAGTACGATCATGTCCTTGTCTTCCCGGATGCGCTCCGGTTGCGGCTCGGGATCGATGGCACACAAGGTGCCGAACAGGGTGCCGTCGGCGCGCCGCAGCGGCACGCCCACATAGGCGCCGATGGTGATCTTGTCGGTAATCGGGGACTGGGCATAGGCCGGCTCGCTCGCCACGTCGGGCGCGATGTGCGGACCCTGCCCTTCGACCATGCGTGAACACAAAGTTTCCGCCCAACTATAAACCTGTCCTGCCTTCACGCCATAACCATGGTCGTCGGCGAACAGGACGATCCAGTCTTTCCCGTCGGTACGGGTGACCATCCACAATTTGAAGCCCAGGCGCTGCCGAAGGAATTGCATGGTGGCCTTGGAAGCGGCCGCAAAATCGTTCATCATTGCTTGCCTCATCAATAGCTGGTTCCGGCACGGAGTTGAAGTGTCATTATGCACCGGTCGGAGTAGACTTGACAGCGCTAATTTACCTGGAGACTCACACGATGACCCGCCTGACCGCCAAGGACTTTGAACCGGAAGTACTGGAGCTGTTCGACAAATACGTGCATGGCCAGTTAAGCCGCCGCGATTTCATCGCATCGGCAACACGCTATGCGGTGGCCGGCGCGACCGGCGCCAGCCTGTTGGCGACACTGGCGCCCAGCTTTGCCGCGCCGCTGGTAGCGGCCGACGACACGCGCCTCAAGGCTGGCTACGCGGAGTATCCCTCACCTCAAGGCTACGGCAAGCTGCGCGGCTACCTGGTGCAGCCGGCCGCGGCCAAGGGCAAGCTGCCCGCTGTGCTGGTGGTGCATGAGAATCGCGGCCTGAACCCGCATATCGAGGACATCACGCGCCGCCTGGCGCTCGATGGCTTCCTGGCCTTTGCACCGGATGCCCTGTTACCGCTGGGCGGCTATCCCGGCGATGAGGACAAGGCGCGCGAACTGTTCTCCAAACTGGACCAGGCCAAGACCCGCGCCGATTTCCTGGCGGCGGTGCAAATCCTCAAGTCGCACCCCAGCGCAACAGGCAAGGTCGGCGTGGTGGGTTTCTGTTATGGCGGCGGCATGGCCAATTACCTCGCGACCATGGTGCCTGACCTGGCGGCGGCCGTGCCCTTCTACGGCGCCCAGCCGCCGGCTGCCGATGTGCCCAAGATCAAGTCGCCCCTGCTGGTGCACGATGCCGGCAACGATGCGCGCATCCTGGCCGGCTGGCCGGCATACGAGGCTGCGCTGAAGGCAGCCGGGAAGGCGTACCAGCACTTCGTCTATCCCGGCGTCGAGCATGGCTTCAATAATGACACCACGCCGCGCTATGACGAAGCCGCCGCCAGGCAGGCCTGGCAGCGCACCGTGGACTTCCTGCGCGCGAACGTCGCTACTTCGTAAAGGTCAGCGTATAGGCGGACGCTCCCGGCAACAGGGGCGTGGCCTTGCCTGCGACCCAGTCGGCATGGCCGGCCAGGAAGAATGGCGACAGAGGGTGGCCGCTCTGGCCGCCCGGCATATTGAACAGGCCCTGTTCCTCGCGCCCCGGCGACACCGTCATGCGCTCGGACTGGCCGAAAGCCGGGCCGGCCACGCGCGGCATATTGCTGTCGCCCGGAAGCTGGTCGGGCGGCACGCTGAGCCACTTCTTCAGCATCGGTAGCGCGCCCGCAATCGGGTGTGCAATCTTCGCCGTGTTGCGCGCCCCCCAAGTGGCGGAAGCCAGCGGCTTGCCGCCGGCCGCCAGGTGTTCGATGGTGCGGTCCAGCGCTGCCAGTTGCAGCGCCTTCCAGTCTGCATACCCCGGCGGCAGCCAGCCGCCCGGCTGTTCATCCAGCAGGCGTCCCAGCACAACCGGCCAGCGGCTGGACGCGGCGCGCATATTGGCATCCTTGTCCAGCTTGGCCAACTCGATATTGGCGCCGCCATACAGCAGCTCATATAAGGACCACATAAAGGCCCGGCTGGCGCGGTATGCCACCGAATCCACGCTGGCGTGGCCGTTCCAGTTGTCCTTTAACAGGTGTGCCAGCTCGGCGCGCTGCGGCTTGCCTTTCACGGCTTCCGCATCCAGCACGGCCAGGGCGCGCTCACGCCACTGCGAAATGAACAGCGCGCGGTCGTCCAGCATCACGCTGTACACGCCCTTCTCGTCGGTCTTGTCGCCCAGCGCTGCCAACGCGTCGCGCGCCTGTTTGGCGCGGGCGCCCATATCGAAGCCGCCGTCGCCCAGCCTGACGGAATCGGCGCCCAGCAACTGGCGGCTGTTGGCGGTGACCAGCTGGCCGCCGGCCGGATTGCGCACCGATGGATACCCGCCCGCCGGCAGCAAGCCTTGCCAGCCGCGCGTGCTGCCATTGGCCGACAGCGGGTAGCTGGCATCGACCGGCGTGGCAGGCCGTTGCGGCAGCGGGCCGACGATGGTCCATCCGATATTCCCGTCGCTGTCGCCTGCCACCAGGTTCTGCGCCGGCATGCCGACTTTCGGCGCCAGTGCCAGCGCGTCGGCAACGGTGTCCACTTCCTCCATATGCCGGATCGCCAGGTTCACCGCCTTCACATCATGCGCCACCCAGTGCACCGCATATTCGCGGCCGCCGGACAGCATGATCGGGCCCAGCGAAGTCTCGCGCACCTTCATGGTGACGGCCGGCTGGCCCTTGACCAGGATGGTCTCATCATGCACCACCGGCGTTTCCCAGCCGCCCGGCAGCTTGGCCTGGCCTGGCCTGTCCCTGGCCGTAGCAACTTCCACCAGGTCGACATAGTCGCCATAGCTGTTGGTGAAGCCCCAGGCCACATTGCCGTTGCTGCCCGCCACCACGGCCGGCACTCCGGGAATGCTGACGCCGACGATGCGGCGCGTGCTGCCATGCTGGCCCGGCACTTGCAACAACAGCCGGTACCAGGTGTTCGCCAGCTTGATCCCCAGGTGCATATCGTCGGAAACGATAGCCCCGCCACTGGCGCTGCGCTTGCCGGACACAGCCCAGTTATTGCTGCCCACGCCGTCGACAAATGCTGCGGCAGCCAGCGTTGCCGGCTCCCTGGCCACGCCCTTGCCCCACCAGTCCGGCGCGCGGGCCGGAATTGGCGCGTCAGGCGCCGGTGGGCTGGCAGCATCCAGCGGTGCATCCCACTGCGTGCTGGCCGGCAGCAGGAAGGCCAGCTGCTCGGCATTGGCGTGCTCCTTCAGCCAGCCACGCGCCAGTTCGCGGCCGATGCCTGTCACTTGCAGATCAATATACATCGCCCAGGCCACCAGGAAGGAGTCTTCCAGCGCCCACGCACGCGGACCGACGCCCACCAGGCCATATTCAAAGGGCCGGTTGCCGAGCGCGTTCAGGCCCTCGTTGACGCCCGCGGTATAGCGCTCCAGCAGTTGGCGGTCGGCAGGCGGCATGGCTGCGATCGCCTGCGCGGCGCGGGCGCGAAAACGGTGCAGGCGGTTGATGCGGTCGGTCTCCAGCGCCTTTTCGCCAAACAATTCGGACAGCTCGCCGGCCGGCATGCGGCGCAGCAGGTCCATCTGGAAGAAGCGGTCCTGGGCATGCACGAAGCCGGTTGCATACGCCACGTCGTTACGGTCGCCGCCGGAGATGGAAGGAACGCCCTTGGCGTCGCGGCTCACCGTCACGCTGCCGGCAAGGCCGGCCGCAGTGCGCCGGCCATCGAGCTGGGCCAGGCTGCCGCGCAGGAAGAACCAGAGTCCCAGCGCCAGTACCAGCAGCAGCGCAAAAAATGCGAGGACAAGACGTTTCAGCCATAACTTCGCCATCGGCACCCCCATTCTTATACTGTTGCGTCAAATCTTGCCAGAAATCCAAAAGGAACGGCAGGGAAATTGTTTAACCGTGCTAAAGCGGCCCGCATGATTCCCCCGCCACGCCATCACGCGCGCCGGAATCATGGTGGTGGCCGACGCCCTGCTGGACGCTTTCGCTGCGCTGTCCGGCACCTAGGTACCGGTCGGCGCATGGCCATCGCCGCCATGCATCAGTGCGTGATACCGGAAGGCTTCGCGGATATTGTCGCGCAGCGCCTGGTCATCCCAGGGCTTGGTATAAAAGCGGTAGATTTCGCCGCGGTTGATGGCGCCCAGCACCGACTCCAGTTCGGCATAGCCGGACAGGATGATGCGCACCGTGCCCGGGTAGAGCTTGCGCACCCGGCTCAGGAATTCGGTGCCGTTCATATCCGGCATACGCTGGTCGCTGACCACGACCTGCACCTCGTGGGTGGCCAGCATGGAAAATGCTTCCTGCGCATTGTGCGCGGCCAGGATCTGGTAGCCGTCGCGGCGCAAGAGCCGCATCAGGGACGACAGCACGTTCGGTTCATCGTCGAGCAGCAGCAAGGTGCCCCTGCGCTCGTCCGCCGGGCGCCGTGCCGGCTGGCGCGACTGTTCCTGTTGCAGCAGCGTGGCGAAAACGTCCGGCATGATCGGATGGCTCAGGTGGTAGCCCTGCGCTTCGTCGCAGTTATAACGCTGCAGGTAGGCCAGTTGCCCTTCGGATTCCACACCTTCGGCGATGATGCGGAAGTCCAGGCTGTGTCCCAGCGAAATCACCGAGCGCACAATGGCTGCCACCGTCGGGTCGCCCAGCATATCGCGCACGAAGGACTGGTCGATCTTCAGGTAATCGATGGGGAACAGCTTGAGGTAGGCCAGGCTGGAATAGCCGGTGCCGAAATCATCGATCGAAATCCCCACCCCGACTTTCTTCAGGCGCTGCACCGTGACCACCGCCTCGTCAGCATTCTGCATCATCATGCTCTCTGTCAGCTCGAGTTCAAGGTACTGTGCCTGCAGGCCGGTACTGCGCAATGCTTCCACTACTTCGTCGGCCAGGTTCTTGTCGCGGAACTGGCGCGCCGAAACGTTGACGGCCACCCTCAGCGGCCGCAGGCCAGCATCCTGCCAGGCCTTGTTCTGGGCGCAGGCAGTGTGGATCACCCAGCGCCCCAGCGCCACGATCAGGCCCGTCTCTTCCGCCACGCCGATGAAGCGGCCGGGCGGGATCAGGCCCATGGTCGGATGGCGCCAGCGCAGCAGCGCCTCGACACCGGAGATCTCGCCGGAGGCCACGTTCATCTTCGGCTGGTAGACCAGGAACATTTCGCCGCGCGCCAAAGCGCCGCGCAGCTCGTTCTCGATGGCGGCGCGCTCCACGATGCGGGCGTGCATCGCCGGCTCGTAGAACTGCACCTGGTTGCGCCCGCTTTCCTTGGCGCGGTACATGGCGATGTCGGCATAGCGCATCAGCAGCTGCGGCTCGCTGCTGTCGGCCGGATACAGGGAGACCCCCATGCTGCAGGTGAGCGTATGCTCCTGCCCTGCCAACTGCATCGGCGCCGACACGCTGTCGATGATCTTGCGCAGCATGGCTTGCGACGGCGTGCTTTCGTGCCCATCCAGCAGCACCAGCACAAATTCGTCGCCGCCCATGCGCGCCACGGTATCGGTGTCGCGCATGCAGCTGCGCAGGCGGGCCGCCACGGTGCGCAGCAGTTCATCGCCGGCTTCGTGGCCCAGGTTGTCGTTCACCAGCTTGAAGTTGTCGAGGTCAAGGAAAGCCACCCATACCGTGTGGCCGTAGCGCTGCGCATAGCTGATCGCTTGCGCCAGGCGGTCGCCGCACAGGTTACGGTTGGGCAGGCCGGTCAACGCGTCATGGTTGGCCTGGTGTTCGAGCTGGGCCTGGTAGTCCATGGTCGCCGTCATATCGGTCAGTACGCAGACCCGGTGCGTGTGCTGGCCTTCGCTGCCGCCGACCGGCGCCACATGGAGCTGCGCCCACCAGCTGCGGCCATCGCGGTGGCGGCCGCGCAGCATCAGCTGCACGTCGCTTTGGCCATGCACCGCTTCATGCAGGGCGGTCTGGGCTGCCGCATCTTCCGGGTCGGCCAGCAGCTGTTCCAGGCTGCGGCCGGCCAGCTCGCCGGCGGCATGGCCGGTCAGCACCGCCAGCGCCGGGTTGGCGTAATCGATGGTATCGCTGCCTGCATGGATGGCGGTGATGGCAATGGCATTGACGCTCGACTCCAGCGCCCGGTTATGCAGCTGCAGCATCAGCTCCACCTGCTTGCGCTCGGAAACATCCTCGATGGTGCCCAGCAGGCCGATGGTCTTGCCGGCCTGGTCGTGCAGCGGCAGCTTGTTGATCAGGAACCAGTGCACGCTGCCATCGGCAAACAGCAAATGGTCTTCGCGGTTCAGGTGCGGCACGCCGCTGTTGATGATCTTCGCATCGTCGGCGCGGATGCGCTCCGCATTGTGCGACCAGGGGAAATCGAAATCGCTCTTGCCCACCACTTCTTCCTGCGACGACAGCCCGGCCGCGCGCAGGAATATGTCGTTGCAGCCGCGGTACAGCAAATCCATGTCCTTCCAGAAGATCTGGTGCGGGATGTGGTCGACCACCAGCTGCGTCATCTCCTGCGATTCATGCAGGGCTTTCTCGACGCGCAGGCGCCGCGTCACGTCATGGGCGAACACGAAGCGCGCCTTGTGCCCCGCCATCAGCAAGGGGTGCGAGGAAATCTCCACCTGGATCAGGCGGCCGTCCTTGCAGCGATGGGTCCATGCGCCCGATTGCTGCGCCGCCGATTGCGGCGAAGTCTCCAGGTCGGCATGCAGCCGCTCCAGTTCATTATCGGGGCGGATATCCTCGATCGTCATGTCGAGGAATTCTTCTTCGCTGTAGCCGTAGATCGCCACCGCCGCCCGGTTGACCACCAGGAAGCGCAGCGTCGCGACGTCGTACACCCACATTGCATGCGGGTGCTGGTCGAACAGACGCTTGAAGCGCAGCCGCGAGCCATAGGAATCGGCTTCCGGCAGCGGCGTGACAAGACAGCGGAAGCATTCGGGCTGGGCGCCATGGCCGGCGTAGTATTCCAGCGCCAGCGAAACCGGTGCGCCATCGCCGCCTTTCTCGCACAGCGCCAGCTCGCCGCGCCAGACGCCGCGCAGCTTGGCCTCGGGCATGGCGTCGTCGCGCAGTTCGGCGGCGGCCCAGCTGCGGAACAGGCCGAACGCCGTCGCCCCGGAGCCGAGCTCATCTGCCAACCGACGCGCATGGGCGTTCGCGGCAAGCAAATTGCCATCGGCATCCATCATAAAAGCCAAGTTGGGGCTGTTTTCATACACCGCGGTGAATGCGTCCAGCCTGGTCCGTCCCGGCGAAGCGAGAGAAGCCCTATCCATGCAACCGATGGTAGCAGAACTATTTTGCTAGCAGCGCCCATCTGAGCGGCAACGCATCTTCCCGCCACACAAGCTGCTGCGGCTGGAATTCCCAGTGCCGTTCCGTTCCGTCCAAGACAACGCGCGCCGTTCCGCTCATCTGCAACAAACCGCCGCTCTCAAAGTCGGGGAACACCAGGCCAGCCCTGCCATTCAGCAGTATGTTACCGAGAGTCGAAAAAAAGCGGTTGCCCTCATAGTCCGGCACCAGCAAGCTTCCAGTGCTGCCGACCTGGACAAAACCCGCCTGGCCGCCGCGGTGCGACACATCCATCCGCATTCCGGCGCCGTCACCGGAATACGTCGCCACAAAAAAAGTCCCGGAACGGCCGATCAGGTCGCGCGCCAGCGCATCGAGCTGCGGCAACTGGCGCGGCGGCAAGCCCGACGGCTCGCCCGGGGTGCGCTCGAAACGATAGTCGCGTTCATGGATGTATTTCGGGCAGTTGCCGAACGATTCCGCGACGGCGATCTCATACTGCTCGCCGCCGAGGGCGCGCAGCCTGCCATTCAAGCGGTTGCGCCGGCGCGTGTGCAGTTCGATGCCGAGCATGCCTACTGCGGCGCCATCGTGCAGGCCGGCTTGCGCCGGATCGTCGTGCTGCGCCGGCAACGTAAGCTGCAGGCGCTGCGGGTCTGGCGAATGCATGAAACCTTCTTCCCCGGCACGCAGCGTGGCCCATGGCCGGCCTTCGGCATCGACGCTGCCGAACACGGCGAACGGCAATTGGGCGAAGAAGTCGCGGTGCTGGTCCGGCATGTAGTTGCGGATCACCTTGCGGCCGATTTCGTCCATCCGTTCCACCGCGCCCAGCGTAGCCTGGATCGCGATTTCGCCGGCGTGCCAGGGCGCGTTCATGCAGCCAGCCCGACCGCTGACTTGATGAAGGGCTGGAAGCGCGGCAGACCTTCCACGCGGGCCAGCCAGGACTTCACGTTGGCGTAGTCCGACAGGTCGACATTGCCTTCCGGTGCGCGCGCAATATAGCTGTACAAGGCGATATCGGCGATGGTCGGCTGTCCGGCAGCGATCCACTCCCTGCCGTCCAGGCTTGCCTCAACCAGGCCGAGGATGCGGTGGGCACGCGCGATGGCGTCGGCCGGATCGACCGGTTTCTTGAACAGGTTGATGATGCGGGCGGTGGCCGGACCGCTGGCGATTTCGCCGGCGGCAACCGACAGCCAGCGCTGCACGGCGGCGGCGCCGACCGGGTCTTGCGGCAGCCAGCCGGTATCGCCATAGCGCGTGGCCAGGTAGACCAGGATGGCGTTGGAGTCGGCGATGACCACGCCGTCGTCCTCCAGCACAGGCACCTGGCCGAACGGGTTCAGCTTGAGGAATGCTTCCGTTTTCTGTTCGGCCTTCATCAGGTCGACTTCGACCAGCTCGAAGTCAAGGCCCAGCAGGGACAGGAACAGGTGGGCGCGGTGGGCGTGGCCGGAAATGGGATGGTAGTACAGCTTCATTGGCTCTCCTTTCAAGTAATGATGAAAGTGTGATCCATGTTGTCGATGATGGGAATCACCGCCGACAGCAATTCACCATTCCACCCAGCGAAATAATGATCAGGGCAGCACCTCGAACAGCAGGAACTGGGTGACCTGGCCCTTGCCGAAATTGTCGTCGCTGGCGAACACCATGGTGGTGTGGCCGTTGGGCAGGCGCGGCCCGAAAGACATTGCTTCCAGGTTGTAGGCGCGTGGCATGGGCTGCTTGCTGAAGTCCAGCACCAGGCGTTTGCGGGCCGGCGTGTACCGCTTGCCTTCAAGGCCAGGCAGCGCTTTCACATCGCTGGCGCCGCGCGCATCGGTGGCATACAGGCGGACGTAATTGGTGTACACGCCGGCGGCATCCTGCACCGTGGCGCGTTCCAGCACCAGCAGTTCGCCATCGGGCAGCGCGAGGATTTCGGAGACGCCGTTTTCCGCTTCCCTGCCCGGCCCCGGTTCGGCGGGGATGGCATCCAGCGGATAGGCGAACTGGCGCAGCACCTGGCCATCGCGCTGGAACTGCGTCATGCGCACCACGGCGCCATGCTGCGGCGTCGGGATCGGGCCGTCTTCATAGAGCGGCCATTCGATGGAAGCCCACAGGCTGCGTCCGTCCGGCGCGAAAGCCAGGCCTTCGAAGGTGGCGTTATAGCGCGAACCGCGCAGTTCATCCTTGTGTACCTTGAAGTTCTCCGGCAAGGGCAGCTCGGCCAGCAGCGCGCCGTCGCGCGTGGCATGGCGGATGAATGGCTCGAGGCCATCGCGGCGATCGCCTTCGCTGGCGTACCACATGCTGCCGTCCAGCGGATCGATACGGATAGATTCCACGTCGGCGCGCGAGCAACCGGCGGCGGCGGCGGCAAAATCCTGGCCGTCGGCATTCAGGAAGTAGTGCAGGCCGGTGAAGCGCAGCGAGCGGAATGCGGTGGCGTCGAAATCCAGTTCGGCGTCGTAATAGCGTGCCGGGCTGCGGGTGCAGCGGTCATCGCTTTCGATCAGCCAGCGGCCGCTCGCCGGGTCGTAATCAAGCCCGGAGAAACCACCCAGCATGGTGTCGCCGAACATGGCGTGGTGCGCAACGCGCAGTTCGCCGATAAAGCGCAGCGCACTGACCGAAGAAACCGTGGAAACTGGCGCACGCTGTCCGGTCGGCGCGCAGGCAGCCAACGCCGCTCCCGCCGCCAGCGCGGCCAGGTAAGGAATCAAGCGCATCATGCGTGGTGCAGGCGCTTGTGCATGCAGCGCAAGCCGAACCACATGCCGAGCGCCACCACCGGCACCATGACGCCCATCAGCAGTTCAGGATTGACGCCCACGCCCAGCACCTTCGCGCCTTTGGCGGAATAGCCGATCAGGCCCACGACGTAGTAGGAGATTGCCGCCACCGACAGCCCTTCCACCGCCTGCTGCAAACGCAGCTGCTGCGCGGCGCGCGCATTCATCGACTGCAGTATCTTGCGGTTCTGCGCTTCCTGCACGATGCCGACCCGGGTACGCAGCAGGTCGTTGCTATTGGCGATGCGGCCGGCCAGGGCCTGCTGGCGCGCAGCCACGGCCTCGCACGTCTTCATGGCGGGCGCCAGGCGGCGCTCCATGAATTCCTCCACCGTAGGCGTGCCTTCAATGCGCAGCTCGCGCAGCTCGTCGATGCGGGCGTTGACCAGGCCGAAATAGGCCTTGGATGCGGCAAAGCGGTAGCTGGTGTCGGCCGAGACCTTCTCGATGCGCGCTGCCAGGTGGGTAATGCGGTCGAGCAGGTCCTGCTCGGTGGAGCCGTCATCAACCTTGCCGTCCGCTTCGACCAGGGCGCCGGCCAGGGTCGCCAGTTCGCCCTCCACCTCATTCAGTTCCGGCGTCGCGTCCTGTGCAACCGGCAGGCCAAGCAGGGCCATCATGCGATAGGTTTCGATCTCCAGCACGCGCTGCACCAGGCGGCCCGACTGCTGTTCGTGCATGCCCGCATCGCAGATCACGAAGCGGCTGAAGCCATCGGCGTGGATGGCGAAGTCGGTCCACATTTCGCCGCCGTTGATCACCTGGCTGCCCGCCAGCGGCGCCCCCTGGAACAGGCGCTGCAGGCTTTCGGCGAACGCATGCTGCATGCCGCCCGGGCGCCCCAGCAGGACGTGCGCCGCCACCAGCACCCTGCCCTGAAGTTTCAGCAGCCATTGTTCCGGCAGGTGGCGCGAAGGCATATTGCTGAAGGCCTCCTCCGGCAGCGGCATGCTGGCCACGGTTTCGGCAAAGGTGAAGGTGGCGAATTCGGTGTGCAGCTCCCATTTCAGGCGGAAGCGGCCGAAATCATGGGTAAAGTATTTCCCGCCTGCCGCCGGTGCCGCCACGCCGAAATGGCCACACAGTTCCGCCAGCAACTCCTGCTGTTCCTGTTCGCCCATGATGGCGAAATGGGTCAGCAGGGTTGGCGCATCCAGTTTCAGGAAGGGGCGCGAGTGGATTTCGGCAGCGAGGGGCACGCGCTGCACGTGGTTCAGGCTGGAAAACACGATACTCATTGGGCTGGACTCGATTTTGAGGGAGTCCAGATATTAACATTGTATTTACGGTAAGCCCGGCGGCAGGCCCTGGGCCTGGGCGCTGAAGCGCAGCACGATTTTGCCGCCGGCTGCCGCCATGACCGGCTCCAGCCACAGGTATGGCGCCGGCTCGCCAGTTCCCAGGCGCAGGCTATCGGCATCGGTAGCCACCTCCAGCAAACGCCCACTGGCCGTATCGAACAAGCGCAGCGCAACTTCCCCGTTGATGCGTTTGCCAAGCAGGTAGCGCGCTTGCCCCGGCAATTCGGCCAGCGGGCGCGCCAGGCGGAAATCCCAGCGGGTGCCGGCGCAGTCCTGTTCGTGCCTGCCGGCGGGAGCGACGCGCTCCGCGCTGACTGTCAGCAACTGGCGCAGCCCCTCGCCCTCGCCGGCCATATTGAACGCCGTGTGCAGGCATATCGAGGCCGGTGCCGCGGCAGGCGCCTGGCAATGCAGCGAAAGACCATTCGCTTCGTCCAGGACATAGGTCGCAAGCACCGCATGCGGCCCGGGACTGACCAGGCGCAGGCCGACGCTGGCGTCTTCCACCAGCGCTACTGCGTGCCAGGGCAGCCGGTGCAGGGCATGCCCGGGCGCTGGCAGCAAATGGATGCCATTTTCCGGCGCCCTGCCATGCACGACGTTGGCCAGGCGGCCATTCCGGTCAGGTGCATTGATCTTTACAATCGCACCGCCCAAGGTACTGATCTGGACTTCCATGCCATGGCGATTACACAGCGCAAAAATGAACACCGGCAACCCCTCTGCCGTATGCCCCGCGTCCTGCTGCGTAATACTTAGTTCCATCTTCTAAGTATATTCAGCCGGCTGGGATTTGATAAAATGAGTGTTTATTTCCCGTCGGCAAAATAAATAAATGCAGGCATCGCAAATTTCCTCTCGTACAGCCCTTGCGCTAGGGGCCGCGCTATTAATTGCGTGCTTTTCAGCGCAGGCCGATGAGGTCGCAGAAATCAATAAAATGATGCGCAGCGGGCAGTTGCCAGCCGCTTTAAGCAAGGTTGATGTTGCGTTATCGCAACGGCCCAAAGATGCACAATTGCGATTCATTAAAGGAATGATTTTGTCCGAGCAGGGCAAAACAGCCGATGCAATTAATGTTTTCCAAAAGCTGACGGAAGATTATCCGGAATTACCTGAGCCTTATAACAACCTGGCCGTGCTGCATGCGGCGGCCGGCAATTACGATAAGGCCCGCGTTGCACTGGAGCGCGCGATCCGCACCAACCCCGCTTACGCCACCGCCCACGAAAACCTGGGCGGCGTATATGCCAAGCTGGCCAGCCAGTCTTACGACAAGGCGATGCAATTGGCGGATCCGACCCAGCAGCCGCCGCAGAAAGCCAAACTGGCGATGCTGCGCACCTTGACGCCTAAAGGCGGCGAGGCTGCTTCACCGCTGGCCGCGCTCGCTGCGGCTTCGGTTCCAGCTGCGGCCCCGGCCGCGGCGCCTGCCCCAGTGATCGCGCAGGCGGCGCCGGCTCCTGCTCCAGTCCCGGCCAGGCTGCCTGCGCCGCCGGTGAAGGCGGCACCGGTGCCGCCACCTGCGCCGGCTCCTGTCATTGCCCAGGCCAAGCCGATTCCGACTGCCCCGCCGGCAGCGGCACCGGCCCCGGCGCCGGCGGTACAATTGGCAAAGGCCGCACCGAAAGCTGAGCAAGTCCAGAAAGAAGACGCCGATGGCGCCGATGTCATCAAGGCTGTCGAGAACTGGGCCAAGGCCTGGAGCGCGCAGGACATGAAGGGCTACCTGAATGCCTACGGTGGCAATTTCCAGACGCCGAAGGGCCAGAACCGCAAGGCCTGGGAAGCTGACCGCACCGCCCGCATCGAGGGCAAAGGCCATATCAAGGTGTCCATCGAGGCGCCGCAAGTGACGGTCAAGGGCAATACCGCGACCGTGAAATTCCGCCAGAAGTACGTGTCGGACCGCCTCAGCACCGCCGGACGCAAGACCCTGGTGCTGGAGAAGCAAGGCAGGAACTGGTTAATCAAGCAAGAGCAGTCGGGGAGCTGATGGAGATGTCGAAGCGAGCAAGTGCCGGTGCGGCTGCCGCGCTGCTGGCAGCATGCGCCCTGCTGACGCCAGCCGGTATCGGCATGGCCAAGTCCATCCATCCGGCCGAATCCCCGCGCGCCCGGCAGGATGCCGAGATCATGCTGCTGGAGATCTACAAGAACCTGCGCGCCAGCCAGCTGCAGGAGGCGATGGCCAAGGCCGACGCCCTGGTGCTGGCTTACCCCAATTTCCGCGTTGGGCACCTGATCCGCGGCGACCTGCTGCTGATGCACACCAAGCCGGTGGGCCAGCTCGGCGCCGGCGCCAGCGGTCCGGCAGACAAGCTGAACGATTTGCGCGACGAAGCGCGCGTGCGCCTGCAAACCCTGGTGGCGCGTCCCGGCCCGGGACTGGCGCCGCGCTCCGTGCTGCAGCTGCGTGCCGACATGCGCCATGTGCTGGTGGTCGACGCCACGCAGTCGCGCCTGTATGTCTACCAGAACAATAGCGGCGAACTGAAACTGGTGACCGACTATTACATCAGCCAGGGCAAGCTGGGCGTCGACAAGTTCCGCGAAGGCGACCAGAAGACCCCGCTCGGGGTGTACTACATCACCGGCCGCGTATCCGGCCCCAAGCTGCCCGACTTCTACGGCGCCAGCGCCCTGCGCATCAACTACCCGAATGAGTGGGACCGCCTGAACGGCCGCAGCGGCGGCGGCATCTTCCTGCATGGTACGCCGGCCGACAACTACAGCCGCCCGCCCCTGGCTTCCGATGGCTGCGTGGTGTTGACCAATGACGATTTGCGTAAGCTGGAAGGCACGGTCGATATCGGCAAGACCCCGGTGGTGATCGCCGGCCACCAGGAATTCATCAGCAAGGCCAAGTGGGACAACGAACGTTTCACCGCCAACCGCCTGGTTGAATCCTGGCGCGCGGACCTGGTAAGCGCCGACAGCAAGCGGCTGCTGAAAAATTATTCGGTCAAGTTCAAGTCGGCCAATGGCGAAGACTTGAAGACCTGGTACGAGAAGGACATGCGGCCGCTGGCCAGCGTCAATGGACTCAGCGTATCGCTCAGTGAAGTGACCATCTTCCGCTACCCAAGCCGCGACGACATGCTGGTCAGCACCTTCACCCTCGAATCGAAGATCGGCAAGAGCCGCTCCACCCAGCGCAAGCGCCAGTACTGGGCGCGTGAAGGCAGCGAGTGGAAGATCATCTTCGAAAGCATGATCTGAAAATTCCCCTGCGCACGCAGCTGCTCAGCTGCGCCGCGCTGGCGGCTATTGCCGTTGCGATCCTGCTGCTGCGGCGGCTGCCGCTTACGGGACTGCTGCAGGCCGGCTTGCCGTGGTGGCAGCAGAGCCTGGCGGGCATCGCAATCGGGTTTGCCGTGGGCGGCATATCCGCCCTGACCACCTTGCGCAAGCCCCATTCCGAAGCGGTGCGGCGCACGGTTGCCAGCTATGCGCGGCTTGACCTCGATGGCTTGAACCCGTTGTGGATTTCGCTCGCCGCCGGCGTTTCGGAAGAACTCCTGTTCCGCGCAGCGCTGCAGCCGCTGGCCGGAATCTGGGGCGCCAGCGTGCTGTTCCTGCTGGTCCATAGCGGCGCCTACGACTTCCGCCGCCTTGACCGCGCAGCGCTGTGGCAAGCCGGCGGCGTGTTCGGCATGAGCGTCCTGCTAGGCCTCGCCTTCGAATACGCTGGCTTGCTGTGCGTGATGATTGCCCACGCCATCGTCGACATCATCGGCCTTTACCTGGTGCGCCACCTGGCCACGCGCAAAGACTGAATGTCCACTTCGGGGTCAGGAACGAATGTGGACACTTGCTGTGAAATGTCCACTGTTGTTCCTGACCCCAAGGTGGACATCACTGGAAGGCGACCTCGGCGAAGCTGCGCAGTTTGCGGCTGTGCAACTTGTCGGAACCGAGGCCGCGCAGCAGTTCCAGCGCGCGGATGCCGATGCGCAGGTGCTGGTCGACGCGGTCGCGGTAGAACTGGTTGGCCATGCCGGGCAGCTTGATTTCGCCGTGCAGCGGCTTGTCGCTGACGCATAGCAGGGTGCCGTAAGGGACGCGGAAGCGGAAGCCGTTGGCGGCAATGGTGGCGCTTTCCATGTCCAGCGCTACCGCCCTGCTTTGGCTGAAACGGCGCTCCGGCGTGCGCTGCGGCAGCAGTTCCCAGTTGCGGTTGTCGGTACTGGCGACGGTGCCGGTGCGCAGTACGCGCTTCAGGTCATGGCCGCCCAGCTGCGTGACTTCCGCCACGGCCGACTCGATCGCCACCTGCACTTCGGCCAGGGCCGGGATCGGCACCCACAGCGGCAAATCCTCGTCCAGCACATGGTCTTCGCGCACGTAGCCGTGGGCCAGCACGTAGTCGCCCAGCTGCTGGGTGTTGCGCAGGCCGGCGCAGTGGCCCAGCATCAGCCAGGCGTGCGGGCGCAGTACCGCGATATGGTCGGTGGCTGTCTTGGCGTTGGCCGGGCCGACGCCGATATTCACCATGCTGATGCCGCTGCCGTCGGCGCGCACCAGGTGGTAGCCCGGCATCTGCGGCAGGCGCGGCGGCGCGGCGCCCAGGTCGTCGCCCGGCTGCATGGCGTGGCCGACACGGCGCGTGACGATATTGCCCGGTTCGACGAACGCTATATAGCCGTCGCTGTCCGGGCTGGCCATCAGTTCATGGCCCAGGCGCACGAATTCGTCGATGTAGAACTGGTAATTCGTGAACATCACGAAGTTCTGGAAGTGCTCGGGCGAGGTGCCGGTGTAATGGCGCAGGCGCTGCAGCGAATAGTCGACGCGCGGCGCGGTGAACAGCGACAGCGGCTGCGCTTCGCCCGGCGCTGCTTCAAACGTGCCATTGGCAATGCCGTCGTCCATCGCCGCCAGGTTGGGCAGGTCGAATACGTCGCGCATCAGCAGGCGGCGTTCGGCGCTCAGGCTGCCCTCGATATGGTCATGCTCGGCGAAGGAAAAGTGGATCGGGATCGGCTGGGAACTGAGCCCCACCTCGAGCTGCGTCTGCTGCTGGCCGTGGTTTTTCAGCAGCAGGCGGAATTGTTCGGTGTAATAGCCTTCGAACAGGTCGGGGCGCGTCAGCGTGGTCTCAAAAGCGCCAGGGCCGGCGACAAAGCCGTAAGACAGGCGCGAGTCGGCGCGCGCCACGGTCTCGGTCTGCACCCGTACGTACGGGTAGCAGGCGCGCACGCGCTCGGTCGGCGTTTCGCCTTCGACAAAGCGCTGCAGCGATTCGCGCAGGAAGCGGATACTATCGTCGTAAATTGCCCGGACCTGGGCCAGTGCTGCGGAAGGATCGTCAAACATGCGGGGTGCTACGTGGGGACGGCTGAACATCGTGCTACTCCTTTCTGCGGGCTTCGTCCTATTATAATGGCTGCATGTGGCAGAAATATTTAATCGGGCTGGTTGCGGCGGGAAGCACGGCGGGCGCGCTGGCGCAAGCGCCGTTAACCGTGGCCTGGCGCGAGAAACCGCCCTACTATTACTTTGACGAGAACAAGGTCGCGAAAGGCTTCATGCTGGAACGCGCCAAACAGGTCTTCGCTGCTGCCGGCGTGCCTGCGGTATTCGTCAACGAGCCGCAAAAGCGCATCTGGGCCCAGTTCAGCCACGGCACGCCGAATTACTGCTCCATCAGCTGGTACCGGCTGCCTGAGCGCGAGGCAGTGGCGCAGTACTCGGTGCCGGTCCATGCCGACCTGCCGCATGCCGTGCTGGCCGTGCCGGCGGTGGCGGCCCGTATCAGGGCCCACCAGAACCTGCAGGCCCTGCTTTCCGACAAATCGCTGACGCTGGCGGTGATCGATGGCGTTTCCTACGGCCCGGAACTCGATGCCCTGATCGGCACCAGCAAAAACCGGATCATGCGCAGGACGGTGGAAACCTCGGCCATGTTCCGCATGGTGGCCTTCGGCCGCGCCGACTACCTGTTCGTCGACCGCGAAGACTGGAACTATCTGCGGCTCAAATTCCCTGAGCTCCAGTCACTGGTATTGATCGATTTCGCCGACATGCCGCCCGGCCTGAAACGCTACGTCGTCTGCAGCCGCGACGTGCCGGCGGAAACGATGGAGCGCCTGAACCGCGCCATCCTGGCGCGCAGCGACACGCCGCGCCGCTAGCCTCAGATGCCCTTGGCGCCCAGCACTTGCATGCGCTGGCGCCACGCCGCCACCGCCGTGGCATCCATCTTGCCCGCGCCGCCGACCAGCGTCTTGCGCACCGGCGCAATGCCCACGAAGTTCAGGATATTGCGCTCCAGCGACTTCAGGCTGTGGGCGCAGAAGTACCAGCGATAGAACAGCGCCGGCATCCCCATCGTCACCACCACGCGTGCGCTGCGGCCAGCGAGCAGGCCGGCATGCAGCGGGTTCCTCGCCTGTCGGTCCAGGGCGAAACCTGGCCGCGCCACCTGCTCCAGGAAGGCTTTCAGGCTGGCCGGCATGTCGCCCAGCCAGAGCGGATAGAAAATCACGATATGCCGTGCTTCCGCGATGCTGCGCTTTACCGGCGCCAGGGCGGGCGGCAATTCGCCCTCTTCCCACTCGTGCGCATTGGCCAGCATCGGGAAATCCAGTTTGACCGGCGTGACGATCTCGGCCTGGTGCCCTGCCGCGCGCGCGGCGTCGACGTAGGCTTCCGCCAGCGCATGGCACAAATGCCCGCCGGCCGGATCAGGATGGCCCTGGATGACAAGGATCCTGCTCATGCGTCTTCCACCGTAACCAGGTTGCTCTGGGCCTCGGCGTATTCCAGCGCGTAAGCCAGTTCGCCCGGTGTATCGGCATGGATCGACAGGACAGGCTGCCCCACTTCCAGCCTGCTCCCAAGCGGCGCGAAGAAACGCACGCCTGCGGCTGCGGCGCGCGGTGCACCGGCCAGCTTGGCGAGGGTGGCCAGCTTGCGGTTGTCGATGGCGATCACACGGCCGGCATGGCGTGCTTCCAGCGCATGGGTGCAGGCAGCAACCGGTGGCTGGCGCATACCGCCTTGCGCTGCGCAGATGGCCTGGAACCTGGCCCAGGCGGCACCGGAATCCAGGGTCTGCGCGGCCAGTAGCATGCCTTGCCCGGGAGCAGCGCGGCCGCCCAGTTCCAGCACCCCTGCAGCCAAGGCCAGTGCGCGCTGGCGCAAATCCTGCGGCGCAGTGGGCGCACCTTGCAATACCGCCAGCACGTCCATCGCCTCCAGTGCCGGGCCGATGCCGACGCCAACCGGCTGGCTGCCGTCGCTGAGCACGCATTGCACCGCCAGGCCCAAGGCTTGGCCGGCCCCTTCCAGGCGCGCCGCCAGCTGCTGCGCGGCCTGTTCGGAGCGCACCTTGGCGGTGCGGCCGACCGGTATGTCGATCAGCACGTGGCTGGCGCCGGCCGCCAGCTTCTTCGACAACACCGAAGCGACCAGCAAGCCATCGCTATCGAGTTCCAGCGGGCGTTCGACGCGAATCAGCACGTCGTCGGCCGGGCTCAGGGTGACACTGCCGCCCCACACGATGCAGCCGCCTTCCTGCTGCACCACGCGGCGCATGGCGTCGATGCCGATCGCGACCGGTGCCAGGGTTTCCATGGTGTCGGCCGTGCCTGCCGGCGAGGTAATGGCGCGCGAGGACGTCTTCGGCATGGTCATGCCGCAGGCCGCAACGATCGGCACCACCAGCAGCGTGGTGCGGTTGCCCGGCAGGCCACCGACGCAGTGCTTGTCCACCACCACCTGCGATGGCCAGTGCATGCGCTGGCCCGCCGCCGCCATGGCGCGCGTCAAGGCGATGGTTTCCGCCAGGTCGAGGCGGTTGCCGGAGCAGGCCGTGATAAAGCTGGCGAGGTGGATGTCCGGATAGCGGCCGGCGGCGATATCGGCAATGATGGCTTGCGCCGCCGTATCGTCCAGCGGACGGCCGTGGATCTTGCCGCGCACCGCCGCGAAAGAAGCCAGCGGCGCCGGGTGGCTTACGCTGACCGGTGCGCCCGGCGCCGCGCCCAGCGCTTCCCAGGCTGCCTCGGACAAGCCGATATCCTGCTCATCCAGCAGGCCGCCATCAACCACGTTCAGCGTGGCGGCGACGGTCCGCCCGCCGCATTGCAATTCAATACGCGATTGCGCTTCAAAGCCCTCGGCCAGGCATACCTTGCAGTCGCGCCGCATATAGGCCACCGGCTGCTGGTAGGTGTCGATGCCAAGCCGCCTGGCACGTAGTGCGTATCCCATGGTTCACTCCTTTCGCCCAGCCTAAGCGATAGCCGCGGCGCCCGGAATGACCTGGATCAATTTCAGAAGCTGCGTGCCAGACCCAGGACCACTTTGCTGTGCACCTTGCTGGAAGGTGCAACGGTGTAGCCGCCGTAGCCGCCACCGGAACTTGCGCCCTGGCGGCGCAGGCGCGCGGTATCGAGCGAGACCTGCATTTGCCAGCCTTCGAGGGCCGTCCCGACGCCGATGCGTCCTTCGGCGCGGTTGGTGGCCGCATTGCCGGGCGCGGCCAGGTAGCCGCCGCGCCAGAAGTAGCGCCAGCCGGCAGCGAGCGGTGCGCCGCCATTGAGTTCAGCATACACCGTGCGTTCGCGGAAGCCGAGATAGTCGGGTGAATAATGCAGGCGTGCCGAGTAGTTTTCAAAGGACATGCCGACAAACAGCTCGCGAAAATTCCAATCCGGGGCGCCGTGGAAGGCGTAAGCGGAAAGGCCGGCCTCCCACGACAGGCCGGATTGCAGGCGCTCGGCATAACCGGCATACCCCAGCCACTGTGCGTTGCGGTGCGATTGCGGCGCCAGCTGGCCGCTGACCACCTGGCCGCCGGCAAACCAGTCGTTGGCGCCATCGACGTCAAGCGAGAGCCGCGCTGCCGGCTTGCCGGAACTGAGGGAGATGCCGCGATACATATAGTCCGACACAATGCCGGCGCTGCCGCTTACCTGTGCCTGTGCGCTCGCTGCGAAGATGCAGGCCAGCCCGGTCAGGGCGATCGTGCCAGGTTGTCGGAGGAAGGGTTGGGGCATGCGCAGGGACATTTACCGGTAATGCGCATGATGGTGGCGCAAAGATCTATCCCCGTCAACGGTGCGGGGCCATTGCTGCGAACGATGCCCTCATGCAGGCGCTCGCTGCTTAGCTGCGGCTTGAGTTCGCCGATCAGGGCCAGCATGCCGCTGACATGTGCGGCGGCGTAGGAGGATCCCGAAACCATGCCCCAGCGCGCGCCAGGCATGGTGGTCGGCACGTCGCGCCCAGGTGCGAGCAGGCATTGGGCGCCGTGGTGCGGTGCATCGTCGGCGGCGACGGCGAACACGCCGGGACTGTTGGCCGGAAAGCCGCCATCGCTGCGCGCCGGATCGATCGCGCCCACCACGCGGATGCCGCGCACCTGCGCCACGCCGACCAGCTGCTGCAGCAGGCGGTCCGGCGGGCCGGACAGGCTCAGGTTGATGACTTGCGCGTTGTGCAGCAAGGCGTAGTTGAGGGCCTTGGCCAGCGTGAAGCTGTTGCAGCGCGTGCCGCTGTCCGCCTGCCAGCAGGCGCGCAGGGCCATCAGGCGCGCCTCCGGCGCGATGCCGGCGATGCCGATGCCGTTGTCGGCGCGCGCAGCGATGACGCCTGCTACCGCCGTGCCATGTTCTTCGGCTATGTAAGACTGGCCGTCAACGAAGTTTTCCTGCACTGTGACCTGCCCCGCCAGGTCGGGATGGCTGGTTTCGATACCGCTGTCGATCACCGCCACCAGCACCTTGCGGCCGGTGGCCGATTTGCGCACCTGTTCCAGCTGCCAGGGCGCGGCGGCGGGCTGCACGCGGTACAGCGGGTCGCCCGACACGCCCGCTGCACCGGCACCGCCTTGCGCGCTGAAGTCCTGGATCGATTGCGCCCACGCCACGCGGCTGTCGCGCGACAGCGCAGCCAGCACCGCGGCCGGATCCTGGCCTGCTGCCAGGCGCATGCGGAAGCAGTCCACGTTCAGCGCCGGCATCGGCCAGTCTTCCATCATTTGCAAGCCATGCTCGCGCGCCAGTGCGGCAGCGATGCGCTGGCGCGCCTGGCGCCCGGAGTCATCGCGGTAGCTGGCGCCGCTGTAGCCGTCGGCCCGGAAGTGCGGCGCCGGCAGGTGCAGCATGACGAGGATTTCTGCTGCGGCCGCGGCGGCCGCAGCGGCAACCGCGGGCTGGGCCTGGGCCGCTTGCGCGCCCGGTATCCAGGCCAAAGCACACAGCGTGCAAACGATCGATGCAGCCCAACGCCTCACTGCTTGCCCTCCGCTGCCAGCGCTTCGGCCAATTCAACTGCGGGATCGGCGCGCAGGGCCGCCAGCACGGCGGCGCGGCGCGCCGGTTCGACATCCAGCAGCCAGGCTCCGGTGGCAGTCGGGCCGCCAAGCAGGTGCGCGCCAGGTGTTTTCAGCAACCGCTGCACGTCCTGCACGCTGGCATCGGCCTTGAACACCAGCAGCACGTCCGGCGTGGCCGCGGGCGCGCTGCCGAGCGCCTTGTACTCGGGCGGTGAGCCGGACGGCAGCATATTCGCCGCCAGCACCACGATCACCAGGGCCTGCGCCGCGATGGCCCAGCCCTTCCAGTCGCCGGGTCCGCGCAGCCAGTCCAGCAAAGCACCGGCGAAGCGGGCCGGCTGGAGCGAAGGTGCCGGCGCCTGCTCCAGCCGCGGCATCAGGCGCGCCAGGGCGCGCTCCGGATCCAGGCCGGCCGGCAACGGGGCTGCCGTTTCGATCAGGCGCCGCTGCCAGGCCAGTTCGGCGCGGCATGCAGGGCAATCGCGCAAATGCCGCTGCACGCGTCCTGCCTCGCCGTCGGCCAGCGAGCCGGCGGCATACCAGGGCAGCAGTGCCTGCATGTCCTGGTGCTCCGCAACGTTCGATGGGTCTTGCATGTTCATCTTGATTCTTCCATATGGTCGGACAACATGTCCTTTAAGCGCAGGCGTGCATGGAACATGCGCGTCTTGACGGTATTTACCGGGCAGCCTATGGTTTCAGCAATCTCCTGGTAGGCCATGCCGTGATAGTAGGTCAGGGCGACTACGGCGCGCTGCTCCAGCGGCAAGGCGTCCAGGGCCCGGCCGACTCCCCGCTGCAGCTGGAGCGCAGCCAGCGCGTGCTCGGGTTCGTGCCACTCTTCACCGGCGACGTCCGGCGCCTCCTCCAGAGGCTCGTCCAGCCCGCGCAGGGCTTTCAGGGCCTGGCGGTAGGCAATGCCGAAGATCCAGGTCGAAACCTTGCTGCTGCCGTCGTAAGTCGACGCTTTCTGCCATACCACCAGCATGGTGTCGTTGACGATTTCTTCCAGCAGCGGCACGTTGCGCGTCATGCGGTCGAGGAAACGGGCCAGGCGCGGGAAGTAGGCGCGGTACAGGGCCTGGAAGGCCAGGCGATCGCCGCCCCCTACCAGCCGTATCAGCGCACCGTCGTCCACGTCGCCTGTCACTCCCGCCCTCCTGCCAAATCGCATGCACTTTTCTCCTTTTTACGCCCGTGAATACACGGCGGGAGCAAAAAGGTTCAAAGAATCTTCAAAAATATTTCCCCACCTGATTTTGAACCATTTTCGCGTGCGCCGGTATTGACCGTAACAACATTGACAGAATGTTCAGCACCTGTGTTCGCTCAAACTGCCGTCTGCGGCCCCGCCCTGCTTTCGCCCGACCTGGCCGCCATGCTGCGCTTGCTGGTGCTGGCGCCGCTGCTGGAGGAATGGGTGGTGCGCGCCGGGCTGCATGCATGGCTGGCGCCGCGCTATGGCGCCACGCTGGCCGTGCTGGCCAGCGCAGCGGCATTCAGCGCCCTGCACCTGGGCTCCGGGACGCTGGCGGCGGCGCTGGTATTCGGGCCGGGCCTGGCGTTCGGGCTGGCATACCAGCGCTGGCGCGACTGGCGGCTGTGCGCCCTGCTGCACAGTGCATGCAATGCCTGGGCCCTGTCGATGTGTGCTTGAACAACTCACCAACCACGGGAGCAGCAATGAAACATCACCGACTTTGGGCTTCGCTGGCATTAGGCCTGGTGCAGGCGGCGCATTTCGCGCAGGCTGCCGATGCCCTGAACGGCAAGAACCTTTACCTGAACGGTCCAACCTCCGGCGGCACCAGCTGCGCCGCCTGCCACAGCGCGTCACCGGCCAATAACGTCAGCAACATACAGGCAGCAGCGAATAATCCGTCAGTGATCAGCTCCGCTTTCGCCGCCAATAAAGGCGGCATGGGCACACTCTACAACGGGAAATTCAGTGCCGCCGAAATCGCTGACCTGGCGGCCTTCATCGGCAACCCGAACGTGAGCGCGGCGCCGGCGGCATCCGTGACCCCGGCCACGCTTTCGTTCGGCGGCGCGACCGTGGGGCAGGACAGCGCTGCACTGGCCACGACGCTATCCAACACCGGCACGGCAACGCTGAACATCGGCAGCATTGCAGTTGGCGGCAGCAACGGCGGCGACTTCCGTGTCACGGGAGGCAGCTGCGCATCCAATTCAGCCCTGTCGCCAGGCGCCAACTGCACCGTGCAGCTGGTGTTCCGCCCGAGCGCCAGCGGCGCCCGCAGCGGCGCGCTGACCGTGGGCCACAATGCCACCGGCGGCTCCAGCAGCGTCGCGCTTTCCGGCACCGGCAACGCGGTGGCCCAGGCCACGCTGTCGCTATCGGCCACGGCGCTTGACTATGGCGCGCTGCTGGTCAACGCCCCCTCCCAGCGCACGCTTACACTGAGCAATAGCGGCCAGGCTGCCCTGAACTTTTCCTCCATCGGCGTCAGCGGCGCCCAGGCCGGCTACTTCACGCTGGGCGGTACTTGCGCGGCCGGCACGCCACTGGCAACCGGCGCCAATTGCACCGTCGTGCTGCAAGCCCTGCCAACCGCGGCGGGTGCCTTTGCAGCCAGCTTGAACCTGGCATCGAACGCGAGTAACGCAAACGTGACGCTCACTCTGTCCGGCAACGCGGCCGCCCCTTCACCTGCCATCGGTGCCAACCCGGGCGCGGTCGCCTTCGGCCTGTGGACCATTGGCGCCACGCCGCTGGCGCAGCAAGTTACCCTGGACAATCGAGGCAATGTGGCGCTGGCCATCAGCAGCATCGCCGTCAACGGCGCGCCGGGCATCACGATCGCCAGCGGCAGCGATTGCGGCAGCAGCCTGGCGGTTGGTGCAAGCTGCACGGTGCCACTGGCGTTTGCTCCGGCGGCGACGGGCGATGTGGCAGGCACTTTGCTGGTACGCTCCAACGCCGCCGACCTGTCGCTGGCAGTGACCGGCTCCGGCACCACTTTGCCAGTGGCGCGTCCGGCTTTGAGCAACCGCGGCCCGGTGGCCTTCGCCGATACCCAGGTGGGGCAACAATCGGCCGTACAACGTAATACGCTGACAAATAGCGGCACCGGTGCTTTGAAAATAGCGTCGCTGGTTCTCGGCGGCAGCAATCCTGGCGACTTCGCACTGGCCGGCAGTTGCGCCGCCGACGCCACGCTGAGCCCAGGCGCAAGCTGCACGATTGACGCCACCTTCAAGCCGGCTGCAGCCGGCGTACGTAACGCCGACATGCTGCTGGTGACCGACGGCGGCGCCCAACTCACCGTGCGCCTGAACGGCAATGCCAGCGCAGTCCCCGCGCCATCGCCTACGCTCGGCGTGGCGCCGCAAGCCTTCGACTTTGGCAGCACTGCCGCCGGCGGCGCCGGCCTGGTCAAGCGCTTCACCCTGTCCAACACCGGATCCGCTGCGCTGGTACTGAACGGGCTGGCTTTCAGCGGCCCATTTGCGCTTGCGACTGGTGAAGTTAACGCCTGCGGCGCCTTCCCGCTGACATTGCAAGCCGGCGCTTCCTGCGAACTGCCAGTGCGCTTTACCCCGACTGCGGCAGGCGGCGCAACCGGCAGCGCGACCCTGCAGGCCGGCGGCGCAAGCTGGCAGGTCGCCCTCAGCGGCCAGGGTTCGAACGGCGCAGCGCCTGCCGGCGCGACGCAGAACAGCGGCGGCGGCGGATGCTCGTCGATCAGCGGCGGCAATGACCCGATGCTGGCCATCCTGGTGGTACTGGCTGCCGGCGTGCTGCTGTGGCGCCGCCGCCAGGCGCACTTGCTGGCGGCGGCAGCCGCGCTGGCAGTCGCCGGCCAGGCCATGGCGCTGGAGCCGGGCCAGGCTGCTCCCGCGTTCTCGCTGAGCGGACCGGCCGGCACCGTCAAGCTGGAGCACTACCAGGGCAAGCTGGTGTACATCGACTTCTGGGCCTCGTGGTGCGGTCCCTGCCGCCAGTCCTTCCCATGGATGAACGAGATGCAGGCCCGCTACGGTGGCCAGGGCCTGCAGGTGGTCGGTATCAATGTCGATGCCAAGACCGATGACGCGCGCAGCTTCCTGAACGCCACCCCTGCCAGCTTCGTGATCGCCTTCGACCCGAACGGCACGGCGCCGCGCACCTATGGCGTGAAAGGCATGCCCAGCAGCGTGCTGATCGGGCCCGACGGGAAAGTGCTGTATGAGCACAGCGGCTTCCGTCCTGCCGATCGCACCGTGCTGGAAGCGCGCATCAAGACTGCGCTGGGAGCGCGGCAATGAGCGCGCGCCTGCTGCTAATCAGCGCCGTGCTGGCCGCTCTCTCCGGCTGTGCCCTGAAACCCGTGCAGCCCTGGGAGAAAGGCGAGCTGTCGCGCACCGACATGCTGATCCAGGGCGACGGCCTGGAGACGCGCTTCAATGAACACATTTACACCAGCAAGGAAGCTGCTTCCGGCGGCAGTGCCGTGGGCGGCGGCGGCTGCGGCTGCAACTGACAAGGATCGACATGGATAACAAACCACACAACGGCGTGCCGGTCGGCCAGGCCCTGTTGGCTGCAGCCCTGCTGCTGCCGGGGATTGGCGCCGTGCATGCAGAGACGCCGCCGGAACGGGGCAGCATCGGCGTGAAATACCTGTACTACAAGGAAGACCAGCCGGGCCTCGACCGTGTACGCGTACATGCACCGGCGGTGTCGGTGCTGGCGCCCATCGCCGGTGAATGGTCGGTGGCTGCCAGCGCCACCGTGGACGACGTTTCCGGCGCCTCGCCGCGCTATCACACGGCCGTCTCCGGGGCTTCGCGCATGGACGACTTGCGCAAAGCGGGCGATGTGACCGCCACGCGATACCTGCCGCGCGGCACGGTCAGCGTTTCGGCGGCGTATTCGACTGAGCATGATTACGTGTCGCGCGCACTGTCGCTGCAGGCATCCCTTTCCAGCGAGGACAAGAACACCACCTGGAACTTTGGCCTGGGCGGTTCGGATGACAGCATCGATCCTGTCAACCATATCGTGCAGGATGCGGGGCGCCAGACCGTGAGCGTGCTGGCCGGCGTGACGCGGGTGCTGACGCCGGTTGACGTCGGCCAGTTCACGCTGACCCACACGCAGGGGCATGGCTATTACTCCGATCCGTACAAGCTGGCCGACAAGCGGCCCGATTCGCGGCGACAGGATACGGCCCTGCTGCAGTGGAACCACCGATTCGTCGCACTCGGCGCGAGCAGCAGGCTCAGTTACCGCTATTACCGCGACAGCTACGGCATCAGCGCACATACCCTCGGTGCCGAATGGGTTCAGGGTTTGGGCGATGGCTGGACTGTCACGCCTGCCGTGCGGCTGTACACGCAGCGTGCGGCCGACTTCTATTTCGATCCGGTGTACGACAGCCAGCTTGGCGCACCCTTCCCGCCTGGCTATGTATTCGGCAGCCCGCAAGCCAGTTCGGCCGACCAGCGCCTGTCCGGCTTCGGCGCGGCCACGCTGGGCGTGAAGCTGGCCAAGCAGCTCAATCGCGACTGGGCGGTCGACTTCAAAGTGGAGCGCTACGAGCAGCGCGCGGTGTGGCGCCTGTTTGGCAGCGGCAGCCCGGGGCTGGCGCCAATGCGGGCAGTCAGCCTGCAAATTGGAGTGACACGGCAGTGGTAAGCCCGATATTCACGATCGACTTCCAGGCGATGGCCAGCCGCTGCGAGATCCGGCTGGCCGCAGCCACCTGCACCGAAGCGCGGGCACTGGCAGAACCGGCGCTCGACGAAGTACGCCGGATCGAAGCCAAATACTCGCGCTATCGCGCCGACAGTATCGTGAGCCGTATCAATGCGGCGGCCGGCGTATCCGAGGTTGCCTGTGATGACGAGACCCTGGCGCTGCTGGAGTATGCGGATGCAGTGTATCGCAGCAGCGGCGGGCGTTTCGACATCACTTCCGGCGTACTGCGCAAGGTGTGGGACTTCCGTATGGGGACCGTGCCGTCGCCGCGCTCGCTGGAGCAGCTGTTGCCGCTGGTTGGCTGGCAGCAGGTGCGGCGGGAAGGCGGCAGCGTGATGCTGTCCCGGGCCGGCATGGAGCTCGATTTCGGCGGGTTCGGCAAAGAGTACGCCGTTGACCGTGCGGCGGAGATCCTCAGCGCGCAGGGTGTGCAGCATGGCTATGTGAACCTGGGCGGCGACATGCGTTTCCTGGGCCCTCGGCCGGATGGCGAAGAGTGGAGCATCGGGATCCAGCATCCGCGCGATACGCGCTCCACCGTTGCCAGCGTCCCCTTCACCCGGGGTGCGCTGGCGACGAGCGGCGATTATGAGCGCTATTTCGAGGCGGATGGACGGCGCTATTGCCACATCCTCGATCCCCGCAACGGCATGCCGGTGTCGTATTGGCGCTCGGTGAGCGTGGTGTCGCCGATGGCCATTTCCGCCGGCAGCTGCAGTACCACCGCCATGCTGCTGCAGCGGGATGGATTGGAATTCCTGGAGCAATCTGGCTTGTCTTTCCTGGCGATTGACCAGGAAGGGCGAATTTTTCGGAGGTGAATAATGAAGTTCCTGATTCAATGGCTGGCGGCGCTGCTGCTGGCTTCCGTGGTGGGCGGGCCTGCCCTGGCGGACGATTTCCTGGCGCCGGAGCGCGCGTTTGACTTGCGGGCGGAACTGAAGGCAGATGGACAGCTTGCCCTGCACTGGGCTATCGCACCGGAATACCACCTTTATCGTGACCGCATTTCCTTGCGCAGCGATGGGGCGGCAGTACCGGTGCTTCTGCCGAGCGGGAAACGCAAGTATGACGAGAATTTTGGCAAGGAGATGGAGACGTATGCGGGGTCGTTGGCTTTGCAACTTCCCTGGCAGGGGCGTACTGCCGGCACCTTGCTGGTCGGGTACCAGGGCTGTGCCGATGCCGGGCTGTGCTATCCGCCGGTGGAACGCCGCTACCGCATCGATCCGGCGCAGCCGGGCGTGCTGAAGGCGCTGCCCGAGGATCCACCGGGCCAGCTCGCCAACACGGCTACTGAAGGCGCAACCCCGGCTGCGCAGGCACCGGCGCTGGAGGACGACACTTCACTGGCGCAGCGCACGCTGCAAAGCGGCAGCGCATGGCGCATCGGGGCGGCGTTCCTGGTATTCGGGCTGCTGCTGTCGTTCACGCCTTGCGTGCTGCCCATGGTGCCGATCCTGTCCTCCATTATCGTCGGCGAGGCGCAGGTGACGCGCAAGCGCGGATTGCTGCTGGCGGTGGCGTACAGCCTGGGCATGGCCCTGGTCTACACCTCGCTGGGCGTGGCGGCGGGACTGGCGGGCGAGGGCCTGGCGGGGGCGCTGCAGAAGCCCTGGGTCTTGATGACCTTCGGCGCGCTGCTGGTCGCGCTGGCACTGTCGATGTTCGACGTCTACCAGCTCCAGTTGCCCAGCGCGCTGCAGACTCGCCTGAGCAACGCCAGCGGCAATTTGTCCGGCGGCCGCCTGGCCGCAGTGTTCGTGATGGGCGCCGTATCGGCACTGATCGTCGGCCCTTGCGTGGCTGGCCCGCTGGCCGGCGCGCTGCTCTACATCAGCCAGACCGGCAACGCCCTGGTCGGCGCCGGCGCCCTGTTCGCGATGGCCTGCGGCATGAGCGTTCCGCTGCTGTTGACCGGATTGTCGGCCGGCAGCCTGCTGCCGCGCGCCGGCGCCTGGATGAACCATGTGAAAAAGGTCTTCGGCCTGCTGCTCATCGCAGTCGCAATCTGGATGGTCAACCCGGTGCTGCCGGTAACCGCCAGCATGGCGCTTTGGGGTGCTTTCGCCATCCTGTGCGCCGCCTTCCTGCGCGTCGGTGAAGCTGTCGCGCAGGGCGCCGGCGCCGGCGCCTACGCAACCAAGGCGCTCGGCGTGCTGATGCTGCTTGGCGGCCTGTTCGAACTGGTCGGCGCGGCAAGTTCCGGACGCGACGTGCTGCAGCCGCTGGCACACCTGCGCAGCGCCGGAAACGGTGCTACTATTGCCGCCGTGGGTGCAGGCCAGGCACATAATACCGAACCCCGTTTCACCCGCGTTCGCACCATGGCCGATCTTGACCAGGCATTGGCCGCTGCGAAGAAACCCGTCATGCTCGACTTCTACGCCGATTGGTGCGTCTCATGCAAGGAGATGGAACGCCTCACCTTCACCGACACGCGCGTGCAAGCCGCGATGCAGGACATGCACCTGCTGCAAGCCGATGTCACGGCCAACAGCGAAGAAGACCGCGCCCTGATGAAGCGCTTCAGCCTTTTCGGCCCGCCCGGCATCGTCATGTTCGACGCCGGCGGCAACGAAGTCACCCAGGCGCGCATCATCGGCTACCAGCCACCCGAAAAATTCCTGCGCCGCCTGGAACTGGCGGCTAACAGCCCTGAAAGGACCACTCAGTGAAACGCACCCTCTCCTTCCTATTCTGCGCCGCGCTGCTGCCTGCGGCAGCCTACGCCGAGAACACGCCGGCGCACTGGAGCTATGAAGGCGCCACCGGCCCGCAGAACTGGGCCGCGCTGGAACAGGACTTCAGCACCTGCAAGCTGGGACACAACCAGTCGCCGATCGACATCCGCAAGACCAGCAAAGCCAAGCTGCCGGCGCTGGAATTCGCCTACAGCCCGTCGCCGCTGAAGATCCTCGACAACGGCCACACCATTCAGGTGAACTACGCCGCGGGCAGCAGCGTCACCATTGACGGCAAGCGCTACGACCTGCTGCAGTTCCACTTCCATAAGCCAAGCGAAGAGAAGATCAATGGCCGCAGCTACCCGATGGTGGCGCACCTGGTGCACAAGAACGCGGAAGGCAAGCTGGCCGTGGTAGCCGTGCTGTTCCAAAAGGGCCACGAGAACCCGCTGGTGCAGACCCTGTGGGATGCCTTGCCGAAGGAAAAAGGCGAAGCGCAGGAAGTCTCCGGCGTGAGCATCGATATCGGCAAGCTGCTGCCAGCGACCCAGGGTTATTACAACTTCGCCGGCTCGCTGACCACCCCGCCCTGCAGCGAAGAAGTCAACTGGTTCGTGCTGAAAACGCCGGTTGAAATGTCGGCCGCCCAGTTGAAGCGATTCGCCCACGTCTACAAGCACAACGCCCGCCCGATCCAGCCGTTGAACGGACGCACGGTGCAGGAAAGCCTGTAAGGCTCAGCAGCGGGCTTGCGCCCGCTTGCAGCGATCGCGTCCCTGCCGCTTGGCGGCATACATGGCCGCATCGCTGCGCCGCAGCAGGTCTTCCGCCAGTTGCGCATCATAGGGAAACACGGCCAGCCCGATGCTGGCCGATACCAGCGCCGGTTGTTCATGCGCCAGCCGCACCGGGGCACGTACTGCCGCCAGCGCCCGTTCCAGGATCTCCTCGGCTTCGGCGACATCGTTCAGGCCCGCCAGCAGCAGCACGAACTCATCGCCGCCCAGCCGCGCCACAGTATCATTGGCCCGCACCACTTGCTGCAGGCGTCCCGCCACTTCCACCAACACCGCGTCGCCCGCCTCGTGGCCGAAGGTATCGTTGACGTTCTTGAAGCCATCCAGGTCCATGACGCATACCGCCACCAGCTTTTCCGCGCGCGCGGCAAAGGACAGCGCCTGCTGCAGGCGGTCCTCCATCAGGCGCCGGTTCGGCAGGCGCGTAAGCGGATCCATGAAGGCCATCTTTTCGATCTCCTCCTGGCGCGCGCATTCGTCCGTGATATCGGTGAACAGGCCGAAGTAGTGCTGCACCTTGTCGCGCTCATCGCGCACCGCGCTCAGGGTCAGGTGCGCCGCAAACAAGGAGCCGTCGGAGCGCCTGTCCCACACCTTGCCCTGCCATTGGCCGGTTCCCAGCAAGCCTTGCCACATGGCCTTGTAGAATTCCGGGTCCTGCCTGCCCGACTGCATGATGCGCGGATGCTGTCCAAGCAGCTCATGGCGTGCATAGCCGCTCATGGCGGCAAAAGCGCGGTTGGCTTCGACGATACGCATGTCGCGGTTGACCACCAGGATGCCTTCCGACGTCGCATCGAATACCTTGGCCACCAGGTGCTCGCGCGCTGCGGCGCTGCGCATGCGCTGGCGCAGCAGGCGTGAAATGCTCGCAACATGGCGAAACATGAGCCATGCAGTGAGCGCCGCAGCCAGCAGAGCGCCGCACAGTGCGGCCAGCGAGATTTCCAGCAGCGCCGCCATGGCATCCCCTATTCCAGCACCACCTGTTCCAGATAGTCAGGCACGCGGCACGGCCATTGCAGCTGCTCCGCAATGCGCAGGCGCAGCGCATCGGCTGCCGCCGGCTCGCCATGCGTGACGAACACCTGGCGCGGGGTGGCCGATGAATGCGACAGCCAGCCCAGGATTTCATCGGCGTCGGCGTGGGCCGACAGGTTGCCGATCAGTTCAACGCGCGCCCGCACCGGATAATACTCGCCGTGGATCTTGACCGAGGTTTCGCCGGCCAGCATGCGGGCCCCGCGCGTGCCTGCCGCCTGGAAGCCGGCAAACAGGATGGTATTGCGCGAATCGCCGGCAAAGGATTTCAGGTGGTGCAGCACGCGGCCCCCGGTGGCCATGCCGCTGGCGGCAATGATGACCATCGGCACCTGGCGCCGGTTCAGCGCCATCGATTCTTCCACGCTGTTGACGATGTGCGCCACATGGCCCAGGGCGTGGCAACTGCGTTCATCGAGCCGGTGCTGTCCCTGGTGCTTGATGTAGAGCCGCGTCGCATCCACCGCCATCGGGCTGTTCAGGTATATCGGCAAGGCCGCCGGGATCGCGCCAGACTCTTTGAGTTTCCAGATTTCATACAACAGTTCCTGTGCCCGCCCCACTGCAAAAGACGGAATCACGGTCACGCCGCCGCGCGCTGCCGTCTTGCTGATGATGTCGGCCAGCTTGCCGCTCGGGTCCGACGCGTCGTGGCGGCGATCGCCGTAAGTCGATTCCACCACCAAGTAATCGCATTTCCCGAGCACGGTGGGCGGGCGCATGATCGGGTCGTTCGGGCGCCCGACGTCGCCGGAAAACATCACGGTGCGGCCAGCGCAGCGCACCGAGACCGAAGCGGCGCCCAGGATATGGCCGGCCAACTGGAGGCGCGCCACCATGCCCGGAGCGGGCGAGAACTCGTGGCCGACCGGGACAACTTGCAGGTGCTCCAGCGCGCGCAGCGCATCGGCTTCCGAATACAGGGGCAGGGCCGGCTTGTGTTTGGAGAAGTTGTGGCGATTTGCATACAAGGCCTCTTCCTCCAGCAGGCGGCCGCTGTCGGGCAGCAGGATCCGGCACAGGTCGCGCGTCGCCTCCGTGCAGTACACCTTGCCGCGGAAGCCGGCGCTGACCAGCACCGGCAGGAAGCCGCTGTGATCGAGATGGGCATGGGTCAGCACCACGCCGCTGATCGAGTCCGGCGGCACAGGAAAAGCCTCCCAGTTACGCAGGCGAAGCTGCTTATAGCCCTGGAACAGGCCGCAATCCACCAATACCTGTTCGTCGCCACTGCGCAACAGGTATTTGGAGCCGGTGACGGTACCGGTGGCACCAAGGAATTTAATTGTGAGCATGTTTGCAGCATATCCAAGGCGGCGCACAAAATATTTGATCCAGGTCAAAGAGAAGTATCGCAAAATGCGGCAGTGCGAAAAAGACATTGTTGCCTTGCGAAGATGTAGAATCAGGGCCTTTGACCATTTCCACACCAGGACGCCATACATGACAGAACTGAAACGGGGCCTGAAGAGCCGCCACATCCAGCTGATCGCACTGGGCGGCGCCATCGGCACGGGCCTTTTCATGGGCATTGCGGACACCATCACGCTGGCCGGGCCTTCCGTGCTGCTTGGTTACGCAGTGGCCGGCTTCATCGCCTTCTTTATCATGCGCCAGTTGGGCGAGATGGTGGTCGACGAGCCGGTCGCCGGCTCCTTCAGCTACTTCGCCGACAAATACTGCGGGCATATGGCGGGCTTCATGTCGGGCTGGAATTACTGGGTGCTGTATGTGCTGGTCAGCATGGCCGAATTGACGGCGGTGGGCATCTATATGAAGTTCTGGTTCCCCGACCTCGCCCCATGGATCAGCACCCTGGCCTTCTTCCTGGTCATCAATGCAATCAGCCTGTCCAATGTGCGCGCCTTTGGCGAGATGGAATTCTGGTTCGCCATTATCAAAGTGGTCGCCGTGGTTGGCATGATCGTCTACGGCGCCTACCTGCTGGCCTCCGGCAACGCAGGTCCGGAAGCCACCGTTGCAAACCTGTGGCAACAGGGCGGATTCTTCCCGAACGGCGTCTCGGGCCTGGTCATGGCGATGGCCGTCATCATGTTTTCCTACGGCGGCCTGGAACTGGTGGGCATTACCGCAGCGGAGGCCAGCAACCCTGCCGAGACCATCCCGAAAGCGACCAACCAGGCCATTTACCGCATCCTGATCTTCTACATCGGCGCACTGGGCGTGCTGCTGTCGCTGTACCCGTGGCAGAAAGTGGTCACCGGTGGCAGCCCGTTCGTCATGATCTTCCACGCCCTGAACGCCAATTGGGTCGCGAATATCCTGAATGTCGTGGTGCTGACCGCGGCGTTGTCCGTATATAACAGCGGCGTCTACTCCAACAGCCGCATGCTGTACGGCCTGGCCAAACAAGGCAATGCGCCGAAGGCCCTGCTGGGCGTAAACAAGCGTGGCGTGCCGCTGGCGGCGCTGGGCGTATCGGCCCTTGCCACCGGCATTTGCGTGCTGCTGAATTACTTCATGCCGGGCAAAGTATTTGGCTTCCTGATGGGGCTCGTGGTCTCTTCGCTGGTGATCAACTGGGGCATGATCAGCTGGATCCACCTGCGCTTCCGCGCCCAGAAACAAGCGGAAGGCCTTGAGACAGGCTTCAAGAGCTGGGGCTACCCGCTCACCAACTACCTGTGCCTGGCCTTCCTGGCGGGCATCCTGGTGATCATGTACATGACCGAAGGACTGCGCATCTCGGTGTACCTGATCCCCGTATGGCTGCTGGCACTGTTCATCGGCTACCGCTTCCGCGGCGTTCCCGAGAAGGCGGCCGCGTAATGTCCAAGGTTGCACTCCTGACCATCCACGGCATGGGCGAGCAGCCGCTCGACTATGCCGACGACATGCGGCGCGCGCTGTCGCACCGCATGGGGGCAGCCTTTGCCAACGTCGACGTGCACGGCGTGTACTACCAGCACCTGCTCAAGCCAAATGAGCTGGACGTATGGAACCGCACGCGCGAGCGCGCCACGGTGCGCTACGAGCAGCTGCGCAAATTCATCCTGTTCGGCTTTGCCGACGCAGCTGGGCTGGAAAACCGCAAGGAATACGACAACTCCGTCTACGAGCAGGCGCAGGTGGAGATCGCGCGCGCCCTGCTGGCGATTCTTGCCACCAGTGGGCCGGACACGCCGATCGTGCTGCTGGCGCATTCGCTGGGCTGCCAGGTGATGTCCAGCTTTATCTACGACGCGCAGAAACGCGCCGGCGGTGGCCTGGTCGCAGCCGGGATCTGGAAAGCGGGCCGCATGGCCGACAGCCTGAGCGCGGAACAGCGCAAGTTCCTGCAATGCGGCACGGTGCGCACCTTCGTCACGACCGGTTGCAACATCCCGGTATTCGTCTCGGCCCACCAGCGCATGGACGTCAAGCCTATCAACAAGCCCAATCCCGGCTTCACCTGGCTCAACCTGTACGACCCGGACGACGCCCTGGGCTGGCCGCTGCAGCCGCTGGAAGGCGGCTACGAAACGCTGGTCGAAGACCGCGTAGTCAACGCCGGCCAAGGCATCCTGGACTTCATGACCAAAAGCTGGAATCCCCTGTCCCACACCGCCTACTGGACGGACGACGAAGTCATCAAGCCGCTGGCGAGAGCACTAGCTTCAACTTAAAAAGTCGGGGTCAGCTCCGGCAATCAGACACGGCCTCAGCCGCTGCGCGGCTGAGGCCGTGTCTGATTGCCGGAGCTGACCCCGACTTTCATTTTGCTGCTTCGGCGGCCTGGCGCTGCTGTTCGATGCGGCGGATTTTNCGTATCGGTAATGGACAATGGTAGCGGAGTCGGCGTTGGCAAAAGCGCGGCTGAGGCCGTGTCTGATTGCCGGAGCTGACCCCGACTTTCATTTTGCTGCTTCGGCGGCCTGGCGCTGCTGTTCGATGCGGCGGATTTTCTCGGCGACCTTGGCTAGTTCTTCGGGCGGTACGCCGGCTTCACGGCCTTGCTCGAGGTCGGACTGCAGGCGGGCCAGTTCGGGAACTGCTGCTTGCGCGTAGGCGGCAGCCAGACGCTGCTTTTGCGCCAGCTGGTGGGCGGCGTAGGCTTGCGGGTCGGCCAGGACGCTGGCGTCAGGGTGTTCGGTCGGGGCGTCGTGCTGGATTGGCGGTGTGCGGGGGTCGCCGGATTCGCGGGCTTGCGCCAGCGGCAGCCAGGCGGGTGTGCTGGTGTCGACCGGCGCGATGGGGACTCGGCGCAGGCCGTCGCCGTCGCTGTTTTCCGCCTCGGCCGTAGCCGGTTCGCCGGCCACCGGCGGGCGCGGCGCGGGGGGCGGCGCGTCAGGTACGGGCGGCGCGGCGGCACTGGCATCGCCGACGGGCGCCGTTTCGCGAGCGCTGGCGGCGTACCATTGACCTACGACTGCGGCGGCAATCGCGCCGATCACTGCGGCACCTTGCCAGCGTTTCATATGGCCTCCGTGATTTCAATGCGCGCTTTGCCGCGCACCTGTTCGATCATCTCGCCCAGCTGCCGCGCGGCTTTCTTCAAAGCGATCATGCGGCTGGCCTGGTAGCGCACCGTTTCCGATTGCAGCGGGTGGGAGCCTTGCACCTGTTCTTCTACCAGCACGATTTCCCAGTAGGCGGGTTCGTTCGGACCGACCGGGGCGCGGACCGGGGCCGAAGGTTGGCCGGGCGGCTGGCTGAAGGCCAGGCTGGCAAGCCAGTCCTTGCTGCCTTCGGCGCTGATCCAGCCCAGGTCACCGCCCTTGGTTGCGTCGGCCGCACGCGACATCTTGCGGGCGGTGGCGGCAAAGTCGGCGCCTCCCTGCAGGGCTTTCTGCACGCGCTGCGCCTGCGCTTCGTCAGCCACGCGGATGTGGCGGGCGCGGACTTTGTCGATGCGGGCAAACTGGTCCTTGTGCTGGGTGTAGAAGGCTTCGATTTCTTGCGGGCTTGCTTCGCTGGACAGGCGATTCAGCAGCACACTGCCGGAGTCGGTGTCGAGGCCGACGCCGTACAGGTGCTGCAGCGTCACCACGGCCTCGCCGTCGGCAATCGCCCGGCGCAGGTCGGCCACTGCTTCGGCGCCGAAACGCTGCCTGGCCCAGTGCAGGACAAAAGCATTGGCAACAATACGGCGGGCTTGCGCGGCTGCGACGCTGGCGGGCTGCTGCGACAGCGCCAGGCGCCCCT
The DNA here is from genome assembly GCF_001428585.1 of Duganella sp. Root198D2. Taxonomy (NCBI): domain Bacteria; kingdom Pseudomonadati; phylum Pseudomonadota; class Betaproteobacteria; order Burkholderiales; family Oxalobacteraceae; genus Duganella; species Duganella sp. Root198D2. The sequence goes on from NZ_LMIC01000044.1 coordinate 361,246, forward strand.
GGACGTTCTGGCGGTAATACACGTCGTACAAAGTGACATGCGCGGGTTCGCCAGCTGGAAGCTGGTAGCGCAGGACGTCGATTGCACCGGCCTGGGTTTGCTGCTCCGGGGTCAACGCGATTTCAAGCCTCAGCGGGCCGGGACGACCGAAGATGGCTTCCAGAGCCGGCTGCGGCATGGGCGGCTGCGCGGTAACCAGGCTTTCCAGCGTGGCGCCAGGCAGCGCCTTGACTGCGGCATCGACCTCTTTTCCATACACTTCGCGCAGCGTTGCGACAAGGCGCTCTTCCAGCGTGACGTCCGGGGCGAAGGCTACCGGAAGGCTGGCTTCCGATTTCGGCGCCGGGGCGTTTGCATACGCTGCCAGCAGGCGGACCTGGATAAGGTCGTCCAGCGCGGCGCGCCGCTCAAGCGACGGTTTGCCGGCGCGCAGCTGCTGCCATAAGGTGTCCAGGGTGAAGCTGTATATCGGCTCGCCGTCAATGCGGGCGGCGACCGCAGCGCCATGGACCGCTTCAGCGGCGGTGCGCGGTGCATCTGTCGCGGCGGTGCCCGCCACCGCGTGGGCGCCGGCCAGCGCGGCGGCTACGGCAACCGCGGCGGAGACGGCGGCCCGCACGGCCAAGGCAGCGCGGTGGCGGGCGGCCATCAGTTGGCCAGGCGCTCGGCGGCGCGGTTCAGTACGTGGACCACCATGGCAATCGAGTGCGGAATCATCTTCTTGCCGACCACGACACGGTCGCCGTGCGCATTCGAGGACAGCACAATGCCGCCGTTGGCATACGAGTAGGTGCCGCCTTGCGTCAGCAATGGACGGATATCGTTGCCGCTGGTCGACACCGGTGTGAAATCCGCCATGGCGGCCGCCACCAGCGCGGAGTCGTTCAGGCGTTCGCTGTCGTAGTAGTCGTATACCCACTGCTCCCAGCCCGAGTGGTCGTGCGCGGACGTGGTCCAGGTGTGGTGCGGCTGCAGCAGGTCTGTGGTGTGCAGCACGAAGCCCAGCGACTGCGCGGTCGGCTGCGCCAGGAATTGCGAGAACCAGTACTGGCCCAGGTTGTCGATCGGCTGGAACGGCGCGGCTTCGAAGTCGGCATACATCGAGGGCGTGGAATAGCCGCCCAGGCGGTAGTGCGCCTCGGTGATGCCGTAGGCGTTGTATTTGCTGCCGTCGCCGAACCAGCCTTTCAGGCCGCCGGCGCCGTCGTCCAGGTAATCGCCATACAGCCAGCTCGCAGCCAGGTTGTCGATGTCGCCGGCCACGGTCATCTTGGCGTAGTTATAGCCGCCGAAGGGATTGCCGTGCACGTCGCGCCCGCCAGTGTGGTTCTGGAAATGCCAGAAGGTGGTGTACTTGACGATGCTGGCGCCCGCGCCCCACACCGGCGCCATCTGGCAGTTGCCGGTGGTGGCGCCGCAGATATAGGTGTCGGCGAAGTCGTCGACGTCGTACGCGCCCTGCCCCAGCGCCGCCGCGAACTGCTCCATCGTGTAGCCGGCGCGCGTCACGCCGGCCAGCAGCTTGTTGTAGTTGGTGCTACCAGGATTGGCCTTCATGTAATTGACTGCGTCCAGCACGATACGACGGTGCGTCTCCTGCTGCCATGCGTGGGCCGGAAGGCTTACTGCGGATGCTGCCAGCGCGAGGCTGGCAGCGATGGTGCTCAGTTTCATCTGGTGTCTCCTGGTTGAAAAGAGTCCAGACGATAGCGTCAAATTATGACGGACAGATGAAAAAGTATTCTAAAAATATTAACAAAACTCAGAACTGCTCCCACTCGTCGCCTGCGGTGGCACTGGCGACTTTGCGCTGCCGTGGCGGGCGCACCGCAACGGCCGTGGAAGCGGCGCGGCTGCCGGCACTGCTGGCATTGCGCAACACCGGCGCCGCTTTCAGGTGGGCGGCGCCGATGCGGAATGCGCTCACCGCACGGGCCAGCACTTCGGCCTGGTCCTGCAGGGCCTGCGACGCCGCAGCCGTTTCTTCCACCAGCGCGGCATTTTGCTGCGTGACCTGGTCCATCGAAGTGATCGACTGGTGCACCTGGGCGATGCCGGCATTCTGCTCGGCGGTGGCGGCGCTGATTTCCGCCACGATGTCCGATACCTGCTTCACGCTGGCCACCACATCGCTCATGGTGTCGCCCGCGCGTACCACCAGCTGGGTGCCGGAATCGACCTTCTCCACGCTGTCGTCGATCAGCGTCTTGATTTCCTTGGCCGCTGCGGAGGAGCGTTGCGCCAGGTTGCGCACCTCGGTCGCCACCACCGCGAAGCCGCGCCCCTGTTCGCCGGCGCGTGCCGCTTCCACGGCGGCGTTCAGCGCCAGGATATTGGTCTGGAACGCGATACCGTCGATGACGCTGATGATGTCCACGATCTTGTGCGAAGAAGCGTTGATCGAGGCCATGGTGTCGATCACCTCCTTCACCACCTCGCCGCCCTGCACCGCGATCTGCGAGGCATTCCGCGCCAGCTGGTTGGCCTGGCGCGCATTGTCCGAGTTCTGGCTCACGGTGGAAGTCAGCTGCTCCATGCTGGAGGCGGTTTCCTCCAACGCCGCCGCCTGCGCCGAAGTGCGGTTATTCAGGTCGCCGGTGCCGGCCGCGATCTGGCGCGACGCCGTGCTGACCGCATCCGCCGCCGAACGGGCCGTGCCAACCACGCCGCCGATCTCACCCAGCAGCTTGTTGAAAGCCGCGCCGGCATGGCCGATTTCGTCCATCCGTTCCACCTCGACCTGGTGCGTCAGGTCCAGCGAAGAGCTGACGTCTTCCATCGTGCCCTGCATCCGGTCCAGCCCGCCGGTGATCACCAGGTACATCTTGTAGCCCATGAACGCCACGATCAGCAGCACCGCCACGGTGACCGCAACCAGGATGGTCAGCGCCTTCGAGTAATCGGCATCGCTGTCGGCCTTGACCTTTTCGATCAGCTTCTGGTTGTAGGCAACGTGGTCGTCCAGGCTTTTCTTGACGCCGGCCGCGCCCAGCGCCAGCGGCGATCCCGCCACCAGCGTGGCCCGCACGCCGTCCATATCGCCCGCGTGCGCAGCGGCGATAAAGGGCACCAGCGCCAGGCGGTAGGTTTCCATGGCCGCCTTGTCCTGCTCCAGCATCTTGCGGTCGGTCTCATCGAACACATTGTTCCTGGCGTAGTCGGCCAGCACCTTGTCGAAGTTGGCGTGGGCGTCGTTGTACGCCTTGTCCAGCGCAGTCTTGTCCGGCAGGTTGGAAAACACCGACAGGCGGTAACCGGCCAGGCGGCTGTCGCTGACCGCCGCCTTGGCGGCATTGATGGCTGAGACGCTCGGGATCAGGCGAGTCTGTACCAGCTCCATGCGCTGCTGCGCGTCGCGCAGTTGCCAAAAGCCTTCGGCACCGACAAACAGCAGGCCGATCAGCGCAATTGCCAGGGTAATGACCAGTCGATTGCTGATTTTCATGATGGGATTTCATCCTATGCAAATGAATCACTATCGCAGCCTCAGGAACATGCAATTGGCCACCTGTATTGATGACGACTATCATCAATACATCATTGCAGTCCAACCTTATATCCAGGAGCTAAACATGTCACTACTCGGCAGCTTCCACACCGCGCTCGGTTTGCTGGCCCTCGCTTCCGGCATCGCCGCCTACGCCCTGCACCGCGGCATCCGCCCGCGCCGCAAGACCGGCTTGCTATACCTGGCCAGCACCCTGCTGGTCAGCCTGACCGGCTTCGGCCTGTTCGCCCACGGCGGATTCGGCAAACCGCATGCCCTTGCCGTGCTCACCCTGCTGACGCTGGCATTCGCCTACGCTGCCGGTTCGCTCGGCTGGTTCGGCGCCGCCGGCCGCAAGATCGAGACCGTCGGCTATTCGTTTACCTTCTTCCTGCACTTCATACCCGGCATTACCGAAACCTTTACCCGGCTCCCTGCAGGCAATCCGGCATTCGACAGTCCAGAGGCCCCGGCCCTGAAAGCGATTGCCGGATTATTGTTCCTGCTTTTCCTGGCCGGCGCACGCTACCAGCTCAAGGCAATGCCATCAGAACTGCGTGGCCAGTGATTCGTGGAAGATCGGCGGCTGGATGTCCGAACCGAAGCCGTTGTCCAGCTCTTCCAGGCGGCGCTGCGGCACGTCCTTGAGGTCCGCAATCTGCGGCGTCCAGCGCAGCAGACGCTCTGCGTCGAAACGATCGACCGCGCAGGCGATCGCATAGCCGCTCATGGCGCTGAGGCGGCTGCGCGCCTGGGCCTGGGCCTCGCGGATCGCCAGCAAATAACGCTCCACCGTCAGGCCGGTCGAGGGCGCCTTGCCAACCTTTTCGCGCAGGCGCATCAGCAAATCGGTGTGCGTCGCCAGCAATTCCATCAAGCCGGAGCCCGGACGCGCAGTCGCCACATCGTGTTCGCCGCGCATCATGTACGTGACTGCCATCGGTTTATGGTTGCTGGTCACCACGCGGATACTGCCGCCCACCATCGACATGATGCTGAAATAGATCCCGTCTGTCTTGCCGGCCTCCGGCATCAGCTTCAATTGCTGGATTTCGATGATCATGCTGCCTTCGGCATCGGTAAACATGGCCGCAACACCGGCCAGTGTCGGTGCACTCGGATAGGTGGTGTAGTCGCCGAGCGGGCGAAACCCGCGGGTAGCAAGCTGGGTCGCATAATCGTCGATCAGGCTCCAGTCGACCTGCTTGCGGGCCTGGGCGCTGGCGCGGTCGATGTGGACGTAAGAGGCAAGCTCCTGCACGCGCGAAAGCAGGCCCTGCCGAATCCTCGATGCCGTCCGCAGGAAAGTCGCCAGTCCGACGCCAACAACCAGTATCGCCGGCCACAGCATGCCGCCGGGCGCGCCAAGCAATGGAATGAGGATGGCAGCCAGCGCAGCACACACGATGCTGTTGAATACACAATTCCTGAACAATGCCTTCTTCAAATGCAGCGTCATACACTCTCCCAATAGATGGGGAAAATTATAGCGATGCAGATGGGGTTGAAAATGCGCGCATTCTCACCATTCATCACCAATCATCATGAAAGGTGCTGGCTGAACCAATCACGTGCAAGACGTGCAACTTCTTCCAGCGCGCCCGCTTCCTCAAACAGATGAGTCGCTCCGGGCACGATGTCGATGCGTTTTTTGCAATGGAGATTATGGAAAGCAGATTCGTTAAGCTCGATGACACCTTCGTCGCGGCCGCCGACAATGAACAGGGTTGGCGCAGCCACCCGGGCCAGCGCCACCTGCCCGGTCAAATCGGGCCGGCCGCCGCGCGACACCACGGCTGCCACGTCCTTGCGTTCCGCGGCAAACTGCAAGGCGGCAGCGGCGCCGGTGCTGGCGCCGAACAGGCCGAGCGGCAGGCCGCGCGCCGCGACGCAGGCCGCCAGCCAATCGGCGGCCAAGCCAAGGCGTTCAGCCAACAGGCTGATATTGAAACGCGTGCGGTAGACCTGGTCTTCGGCCGGCGTGAGCAAGTCCACCAGCAAGGTGCCGATGCCGGCCGCGCGCAAGACGCCAGCCACGAAATTATTGCGCGGACTGAAGCGGCTGCTGCCGCTGCCGTGCGCGAACAGGACCACGCCCTTCGCCCCGGTGGGCAGATCAAGCGTGCCTTCGAGCTCTCCGGCAGGGGTGGCAATACTGGCTGTTTCGTGAAGCATGGCGGGCGTACCTCCTGGCCCACTATACCTCCGGCGGCAAACTCAATGCGCGCGGATCGCTTTCAATTCGGCACTTAGCCAGGCCTTGCTTTCCACCGGCGCGGCCGCGCCGCATCGGACCAGATACGGCTTGCCGCTCGAGCTGCTGGAGCTGGCGCCGAGGTCGATGAACTGGTCGGCGCTCTTGACCAGGTCCTTCTTCTCCAGGTATTCCAGCTTGCGCAGCAGGTGGCTCCTGGCGTCGGCGCCGCTGTACCAGCTGCCGTTGCGGTTGAACTGGCATCCGGACGACTGCAGGCGCGTCAGCAGCGCCTCGACTTCGGCACGGGCCGCGGCCGGCAGCGGTGCGGCCTGGACTCCGGCACAAGCCAGGGCGAACACCAGGGCGAGGATCTTGCGCATCATTTCTCCTTCCTGCGAACGTTGTAGGGCGCGAGGATGTTCCCGCAGCGGATATTGCCGGCAGCGACACGCGCATTAAATGCATGCAGCTCTTTTTCAAGGCTGGTGCCCTCCGCGTTCAGACTGGCGGCGCGCGCGTTCAGTTCATCCTGGCGTGCATTGTAGGCGGCGACGGCTGCGCTGTCGGTACGATTGACCTGGGGCGAGGCAGCTTCATGCGCCGATAAATCGGCGGAGGTGCGCTCCAGTGCCGTTTCGTGTTCGCGGAAGCGGCGTGTCAGCGCCTGGCGCTGCGGGCGCAGTTCGCCCTCTTCCGCCATGCAGGCTTTGTAGGCCGGGGTATTGGGCTGCGGCGGCATCGGCTGCGCGAACGCGCCGCAGGCGAAAGTGGTCGCGGCAGTGGCCGCGGCGAGTATCATATATTTCATCTGTGGGGCAAGGACTTTTAAGGCAACAAACAATTCAGATTTACAATCCTACAACATCTGGCCGCAAACCCGTGTGCTAATATGCGGCAGCCTTTTTTTGGCGATCCCAAAAGAGAAGAGATACTGGAGAGACAAGTGAGCATTTTTAGGACAAAGAACCTGGACGACATGCTGGCAACCGCCCGTACCCCTGGCGGCCTGCAGAAAGTGCTGGGTCCGATGGACCTGGTGCTGATGGGCATTGGCGCCATCGTGGGTACCGGCATCTTCGTCTTGACCGGCACCGGCGCACTGACCGCCGGCCCGGCCCTGACGATTTCCTTCGTGGTCGCAGCACTGGCCTGCGGTTTCGCCGCCCTGTGCTACGCCGAATTCGCCTCGACCGTTCCGGTTGCCGGCTCCATCTACACTTATAGCTACGCCACCCTGGGCGAACTGGTGGCATGGATGATCGGCTGGGACCTGATGCTCGAATACGGCCTTGCCACATCCGCCGTCTCGGTAGCCTGGTCCGGCTACTTCCAATCGCTGATCTCCGGCATCGGCATCCACCTGCCGGCCGCGCTGAGCGCCGCACCGGGCGCCGTTCCAGGTGTCACCACGTTCTTCAACCTGCCGGCCTTCGTCATCATGATCGTGCTGACCGCCATGCTGGGCTGGGGCGTGCGTGAATCGGCCCGCGTCAACAACATCATGGTAGTCATCAAGATCGGCGTGGTGTTGCTGTTCATCGCCGTTGGCGCCGGCCATGTGAAGCCAGCCAACTGGCAGCCATTCATGCCATTCGGCCCATCCGGCGTGATGAGCGCCGCCGCGCTGGTGTTCTTTGCCTTCATCGGTTTCGACGCCGTGACTTCCGCAGCGGAAGAAGTGAAGCGCCCTGAGCGCGACCTGCCGATCGGCATCATCGGCTCGCTGGCGGTCTGCACCATCCTGTACGTGATCGTGGCCGGCATCATGACCGGCATCGTCCCTTACCAGCAATTCCTGGGCGTTGACCACCCGGTCTCGCTGGCACTGCAATACGCCGGTGAAAACTGGTTCGCCGGCTGGGTATCGCTGGGCGCGATCCTGGGCATGACCACCGTGATCCTGGTGATGGCCTACGGCCAGACCCGCATCATCTTCGCCATGTCGCGCGACGGCCTGCTGCCCAAGAAGCTGTCGCAGGTACACCCGAAATACCACACCCCGTTCTTCGCCACCTGGATGGTCGGCCTGATCTTCGGCTTCATCGCCGCCCTGGTACCGCTGAACGTGCTGGCCGAACTGGTCAACATGGGCACCCTGGCCGCCTTCTGCCTGGTGTCGATCGCCGTGATCATCATGCGCAAGAAGCGCCCGGACCTGCACCGCGCCTTCCGCTGCCCTGGCGTGCCGGTGATTCCCGGCCTGGCGGTTATCTTCTGCCTGTCGCTGATGGCCTTCCTGTCGGCCATTACCTGGCTGGCTTTCGGCATCTGGCTGGCCATCGGCCTGGTGGTGTATTTCGGCTACTCGCGCCACAACTCCGAGCTGGGTAAAGCGAAGTAAGCAGCACACTCCCCCATGAAAGCCCGCAGCTGCGGGCTTTTTTCATTGTTGCGCGCCTACCACGAAAAATGGCGCAGCCGCCCGCAATCTGTAACACTGGGGCCCGTAGTCAGCTTGTTCGCCACCAATAACGACGGGAGAAAGCATGACGATGAAAAGAATGTGCAGCGCGCTTGCCGCGCTTTCAGCAGCCAGTTTCACCATCGTGGCAAGCGCCCAGGAAGGCGGGCCTACCGTCACCATCAGCGGCTTCGGCACCGCCGCCCTCACCTCCACCGACACCGACGACGCTGAATTCATCCGCCCCAACCAGGCATCGGGCGTGAGGAAGGATTGGCGCACCGGCGTCGATTCGAACTTCGGCATCCAGGCCACGGTCAAAGTCAACGACATGATCTCGTTCACCGGCCAGGGCCTGGTGCGCAAGGATGCCATTGACCATTACCGCGCGCAGGCAGCGTGGGCCTTTGCCAAGTTCAAGGTCAACGATGAATTCAGCGTGCGCGTCGGCCGCATGGGCGCGCCGATCTATATGATTTCCGACTTCCGCAACGTGGGCTACGCCAACACCATGCTGCGCCCGCCGGCTGAAGTCTATCGCCAGGTCACGCTGGACTCCTTCGACGGCGTCGACCTGCTCTACCAGCACAGCTTCGGCGACACCTCGCTCAGCGTGCAGGTGGGCACCGGCCGCGCCGACGTTGACCAGCCGGCGCAGGACGTCGAGTTCCGCAAGATGCTGCTGCTGCACGTGGTCGCCGAAAACGGCCCGTTCACACTGCGCTTCGGCCGCGCGCAGGCCGACTTCAGCGTGGTCGACAATCCCACCCTGGCCGGGCTGGTGACCACGCTTCGTACCTTCGGATTTGGCTCGGTGGCGAACATGATCCCGCTCAACGACGTCAAGGGCACCTTCACCTCCGTCGGCGGCACCATGGACTGGAAGAACGTGGTGCTGCAGGCCGAATACGCCATGCGCCGCACCGATACGCTGATCGTGCACGACACCAACTCGTGGTACGCGATGGCGGGCTACCGCTTCGGCAAATTCCTGCCCTACTACTACCACGGCAGCATCAAGCAGAAGTCGGACCGCAGCGTGGCAGGCTTGCCGACCACCGGCCCGCTGGCGCCGCTGGGCCTGGGCGTCAACGGCCTGGCCAAGGCGGCGCTGCAAAGCTCGGACGCGATCGGCGTGCGCTGGGACTTCTACAAATCGCTGGCATTGAAAGTCCAGGTCGACCACATCAAGCCGAAAGACGGGCCCGGAGCGTTCATCAATTACAAGCCTGGCTTCAATGAGTCAGTGAACGTGTACGCGGTAGCACTCGACTTCGTGTTCTGAGGAGGCAGCCATGGACAAGCGAATCAAGCCGCTGCTGGCCGCAGCGATGATGTGTGCCGCCCTGCCCGTGCTGGCAGCCGAGATCGTGGTAGTGGTCAATCCGAAGAACCCGGCCTCGCGCATGTTCAGCGAACAGGCAGCCCAGTTCTTCCTCGGTAAATCGACCCTGTTCACGCCGATCGAACATACCGAAGGCCCGCTGCGCAATGAGTTCAGCCAGAAGGTGCTGGGCAAGGACAGCGCCCAGGTCAAGGCGCAGTGGTCAAAGCTGGTGTTCACCGGCAAAGGCACGGCGCCCAAGGAGTACGGCTCCAGCGCCGAGGTGAAGAAAGCCGTTGCTGCCGACGTCCAGGCCATCGGCTATATCGAGAAGTCCGCCGTCGACGACAGCGTCAAAGTCATCCTCACTGTGCAGTAAATTCAGGGTCAGGTCCGGCAATCGGACAAATTTGTCCGATTGCCGGACCTGACCCCGACTTTCATGCGATGATCGACGGAATGCGCCAACCCGTCCTCGCCTACATCGTCGCCATGCTCATGCTGAGCACCCTGGGCGTGTACGTCCAGGAGGCGGGCCTCGATCCAGTGACCACCGTGTTCTTCCGCTGCGCCATCGGCGCCGCAGCCCTCGCGCTCTACTGCGGCTGGAAAGGCAGGTTCAAGCGCGAGCACATGCCGCCGCGCGCCTTCAAGCTGGCAGCCTTCAGCGGGGTACTGATGGTGGTCAACTGGGTCACTTTCTTCGAAGCGATCCGCCGCATCGGCATCGCCGTCGCCACCATCGTGTTCCATGTGCAGCCCTTCATGGTGCTGCTGCTTGGCGCGCTAGTGTTGCGCGAACGCCTGGCCGCCAACAAGCTGGCCTGGGTCGCGCTGGGCTTCGGCGGCCTGGCACTGGCTTGCGGCGTGCGTTTCGACGAGCCGATGGATGCCAACTACCTGCTCGGCATCGCCAGCACGCTGACCGGCGCCCTGGCCTACGCCGGCGTGACCCTGACCACCAAATCGATGCGCGGCACGCCGCCGCACCTGACCGCGCTAGTGCACTGCATGACCGGCGCACTGTTGCTGGGCGCATTCAGCGCGATCCCTGCCGGCGGCCTGAGCGCCGCGCAGTGGGGATGGCTCGGCACCCTCGGACTGGTGCCGACAGCAATGGCCTATGTGATGATTTACGGCGCGACGCCGCGCATGGAAACCGCGGCAATCGCGGTGCTGACCTTCATCTACCCCGCAGCAGCGGTGTGCTGGGACTACCTGGTCTACGGCCACCTGATCAGCGCCTGGCAGATCGCAGGCTTCGCCCTGATCGTGTTGGCCAGCCTCGGAGTCAACCTGAATTGGCGAATTACTGTCGGAAAACTTTACAGTCGGTAAATGTTTCTTTCATAAGTGCTTGATTTTCCTATATGGCATAAATTTTGCTTAAATGCATTTCTGTTTGATTAATAACAAAATGGACCCTGAATGAACTTCAAAGCAATTTTCGCAGCACTGGCAGTAGCCGCCTCGATCCCAGCATCTGCAGACGTTATTTACACGAACAACTTCGAATCCAACGCCAACGGCTTCAGCGGCGCCGGCGCCCTGACCGCCACCCAAGGTTACAGCCAGCTCGGCTTCGGCCAGCAAATGCTGCGCAATGGCGCCACTGGCAATCCAGCGGCCGCGTCGGTATTGAGCCTGAACTTTGCCAGCGCAATCAACGCCCCGACCCTGAAGCTGTCCTTTGGCGCCATCGACTCGTGGGATGCCAACAACGGCTACGGCCCGGATTACTTCAATATCCGTGTCGATGGCAAAGAGCTGTACAAGCAAAACTTTGACACGTTCGGCAATTCCGCGTCTGACGCGCACCTGACCTTCCTCAACCACTCCCACCTGGGCTTCTATGGCTGGGAAGACCAGGCCTATGAAATGAGCTTCACCCTGGACAACCTGGCCGCTGGCACGCACAGCATCGAGTTCTTCGCTTCCGGCGCTGTCTGGCAAGGCGACACGGACGAAAGCTGGGCGATCGACAATATCAGCCTGACCGGCGAACGTGCGGCCCCTCCAGCCGACATACCTGAACCAGTCAGCGGCGCCCTGCTGCTGGGCGGCCTGGGCGCAATGGCCCTGGCACGCCGCCGCCGCCGCGCTTGATCGCTTTAAACGCGCGCCTCAACCCGGCGCGCCGAACATCGCTTCGGCGCGCTGGAACAGGATCCACGAAGTAGCCACATATTTATCGCCGCTGCGCGATACATTTCCCTTGTGCGTATGGGTGAAGCCGGCCGGCGCAATAATCAGCCGGCCCTGGCGCGCCTCCACCTTGCGCTGCTGGTAGTAGAACTCCGTCTCCCCGCCCTCCGCCACATCGTTCAGGTAAAACTGGAACAGCAATGCGCGGTGCAGCGTTTCGCAGCTCGCATTCTGCGGATAAATCTCGGAATGCCAATGGTGGTAGCCGCCGCTGGCCCGCAAATATTTCTGCACATTGATCGGACCGGCACGGTACATGGACTGGATCAGCTGCGCCAGGTAAGGCCGGCCGCAGCGCTCGAAATTGTCGATATCGAGCGTGACCGGCTGCCCGCTTTCCGGATCGGCCACGCGCGGCGATAGCGCGCCCGTGAGCAGCATGCGGTATTTGTCCATGTAGCGCGACAGGTGGGCCAGCACGCTGGCCATCATCAGGTTGGATACATCGTTCCATTCCGCGTGCTGGCTGATGGTCAGGTCATAGCTGTCCTTCTTCGCCACATCGACGCCCTGCCCCGTCTTGCCGCGCACGGCTTTGCCGCTGGCCTCGAAACGCGCCAGGATCTGCTGGCATTGCTCGGCCGTCAAGGCGCCGTCATAGATTTCAATAAAGTCGTCCATGCCGGGCAGCATACGGCAAATCCAACTTTCATTTGTTAAGCTTGAGACAGCGACTTGCAAAATGTCTCATTCTTAACAAAAGTGTATGCTAAATTCAACAGCCTGCTACAACTGGAGACATTTTGATAGATTTCCCGGATTTTTCTCCCTACACTCAGTCCCAGTCGAGTGAAAAATCTTTTCACTACGGCAAAAATAATTCATGCCGAACAACGGCTCAAGGATATACACCTTACACAGAGTGGAGATTTTCATGGTTCAGAAGCAATTCCAGGTTTCCAAAATCGCATTCGGCGCCAAGCTGCTGGCTGGCGTCATCGCTTTCGGCGCAATGGGCAACGCCTTCGCAGCAGACGATAGCGCACGCTACATTGTCACCTTCCATGCTGGCAAATCCGGCAACATCAAACAGCACGTCGCCAAACTGAAAGGCAAGCTGAAGCACGAAGTGTTCGGCGCCGATGCGATGGCTGTTGAACTGTCGAAAGCCGAGCTGGCAAACTTGAAAAAGCACGCTGACGTGATCGACGTCGAAGAAGACGTGAAGCGCTATCCATTCGCCACCACCTCGCCATCGACCGGCACGCCATACCAGCTGGGCCAGCTGGTACCGTGGGGCATCAAGGCAACCCAGGCTGACCAGCTGTCCGACGCCAACACCGCCAACCGCAAAGTCTGCATCATCGATTCCGGCTACGACCGCGCGCACGAAGACCTGAACGGCAACAACGTGACCGGCGAGTACGACTCCGGCACCGGCTGGTGGTACACCGACGAAAACCACCACGGCTCGCACGTGGCAGGCACCATCGCCGCCATCAACAACAGCGGCACCGGCGTGGTCGGCGTGAACCCGAACAAGAACCTGAAACTGCATATCGTCAAAGTATTCGGCGCAGACGGCTGGGCCTACTCTTCGACCCTGGCTAGCGCGGTCAACAAATGCGTGACCGCTGGCGCCAACGTGATTTCGATGTCCCTGGGCGGCGGCGGTTCGAGCAAGACCGAACAGCGCGCCTTCGATTCCGCTCAGTCCAAAGGCATCCTGTCGATCGCCGCTGCAGGCAACGACGGCAACACCGTTGTCTCCTACCCAGCAGGCTACTCCAGCGTGATGATGGTCGCCGCCGTCGACGAATTCAAGAAATGGGCCACCTTCTCGCAGTACAACAGCAAGGTTGAAATCTCCGGCCCAGGCGTGGCAGTGCTGTCGACCGTACCGATGGGCGCCGGTTCCGAATCCCACCTGAGCGTAGGCGCCAGCACCTACGCTCCAGGCGACATGGACGGCTCGCCTAAGCTGACCCGCACCGCTCCGCTGGCCGACTTCGGCCTGGGCGATGCGGTCAACAGCTCGGTGTCCGGCAAGGTCTGCCTGATCCAGCGCGGCACCGTGGACTTCGCCACCAAAGTGTCGAACTGCCAGGCATCCGGCGGCGTCGGCGCGATCGTGTACAACAACGCAGCTGGCACCTTCGGCGGCACCCTGGGCACCACCGTGACCAGCATTCCTTCGGTGACCGCGACCGATGTCGACGGCGCAGCGATGAAAGGCCAGCTGGGCCAGTCTGCGACCGTCGAAGTGAAGGCCACCAACTACTCCTTCTACGACGGCACCTCGATGGCAACCCCGCACGTGTCGGCTGTCGCGGCACTGGTGTGGTCCTACTTCCCAACCTGCACCGGCTCGCAGATCCGCTCCTCGCTGACCAAGTCCGCGCTGGACCTGGAAACCGCTGGCAAGGACAACAAGACCGGTTACGGCATGGTGCAAGCCAAGGCAGCCTACGACCGCATCAAGTCCCTGGGCTGCGGCAACTAAGTTACTGCTTTCTCCAAGCACGAAGGGCGCCTCGCGGCGCCCTTTTTTTATTCGGTGCCAGGTCTGTCATTTGGACAGGTAGCGTGATCATTTGATCTGGCTCAATACGTAAAATAACGGGAATTTGCGTATTGAGATTTATCAAAGAACTGGGTCGTCTGTCCAAATGTCAGACCTGGCACCGGATTTCAGTAAGAAGTTATTGGAAGCGTTCATTCCCGACGATGGCGATATTGCGTACCCCGAGCTTCTGCGCCGTGGCCAGCACGCCTGCCACCACCTTGTACGGCGCGAGGCCGTTGGAGCGCAGCTGGATGCTGTCGTCGCCTTTCAGCGCCCCCAGCTTTTCTTCCAGCGCCGCGCGGCTTGCGAGCTGGGCGCCGTTCCACCACAGCGTGCCGTCGAAGTCGACTTCCAGCGTCTGGGCTAGCTTCTCGATGGCGCCGCCCGACCTTGGCATGTCCATGCCGATGGAGTGGTTGGCTTTGGGGATGGTGACGATCAGCATGATGATCAGGACCAGCATGACGTCAATCAGCGGCGTCATATTCAACTGGTTCAGCGGCTCAGCTTCGGCGGACGGTGTGGTCAGTGCTGCATTGCGTGCGTAACGCATGGTGCCTCCTCAGGTTAGTGTTATCAAAACGAACAACTCCGGAGTGAGGCCAATATACCGCGTGGAAACAACAGTTGCGAAAAGATTAGAAGTGCCCCTCTAACTCAACCCAGGTCGGCGCATGGTCGCTGGGCTTCTCGCGGCCGCGAACGACACGGTCGACATCGGCGCCGCGCAGCCGCGGTGCAAGCACCGGATTCAGCAGCAGGTGGTCGATGCGCAGGCCGGCATCGCGGCCGAAGGCGTTGCGGAAGTAATCCCAGAAGGTGTAGATCTTCTCGTCGGGGTGCATGGTGCGCAGGGCGTCGGTCCAGCCTTGCCCGACCAGCTTCGCGAACGCCGCCCGGGTTTCGGGGCGGAACAGCGCATCATCCACCCAGCGCTCCGGCTTGTAGACATCAAGCTCGGTCGGCATGACGTTGTAGTCGCCAGCCATGATGACCGGCTTCTTCGAGGCCACCAGTTCTTCGCCGCGCGCAATCAGGCGGTCGAACCATTTGAGTTTGTAGTCGAATTTGGGGCCGGGCGCCGGATTGCCGTTCGGCAGGTAAAGGCAGGCGACCATCAGCTTGCCGACCATTGCTTCGATGTAGCGGCTCTGCACATCTTCCGGATCGCCCGGCAAGGCACGGCCAAGCTCCACCGGTGTGCTGCCGCGCGCCAGGATGGCGACGCCGTTCCAGCTTTTCTGGCCATGCCAGATGGCGCCATAGCCGGCGTCGTTGATTGCCGCTTCGGGAAATTTTTCGTGCGGGGCTTTCAGCTCCTGCAGGCATACCACGTCCGGCTGGGTTTCATTCAGCCATTGCAGCAGCGCCGGCAGGCGGGCGCCAATTCCGTTGATGTTGAAGGTCGCAACTCGCATGGCGACCATTATGCACAAACCGGGTCAGTTGCGGCGCATGACGATGGCGGGCAGCCGCTCCTCGCCGGAAGCAAAGTAGCCTTCGATTTCGCCGATTTCCACAAACCCTTCGGCGCTGTAGATTTGGCGGGCCGCCAACCATTCGGGATTGACGATCAGGATCGTGCTGCGCAGGCGCGGATGCCGGGTGAACATTTCTGACAGGGCGTCGCGGAACAGCCGGCGCCCCCACCCTGTGCCGCGTGTGGCCGGATCAACCACCATCGAGGAGACGTACACCTCCTCCCCATCCAGCACATGGCTTTCGGCCGCCGCATGGTTGCGCGCAAAGCGGGAGGGATTGAAGCCTGGTTCCAGCGGCCAGAATTCGGCGCAAAGATAGCCGTACAAGCACCCTGTTTCGCCGGCCAGCACCCAGCATCCTTCGGGCGCGGCAGACAGGCGCTCGGCGAAAGCTTCCTCGGTTTCCTGGATCGCCTGCGCAAAGCCAGCGCGTTCCAGCCGCATGATTTCGGCCATGTCGGCCGCCACTGCGGGCCGCAGTGAGAACTTCATTACTGTGGCTTAGGGCAGCCTTGTGCCACGCTGCGCACCTTGAAGGCGGCGACGGTTTCGCCTTCGGTCACAACCTTCAGGCAGATGCCGTCATAGGAGACGAAAAAGTAGGTGCATTGGCCGCTGGCGGCTTCGCAGGAGCGCAGCTCAGGGAACTGGCCCTGGAGCTGGCGTTCCCATTCCGCGCCGGCATTGCGGTGGTCGGGGCGCCAGCCTGCATCGATGACTTCCTTGCGGGCTTTTGCGTACTTCATCCCTACAAGGTTGTCCCACGTGTTGGTTGGCTGGGGTGCGGCGGCTGCAGTACCGACGGCCAGGGCCATCGACAACGCCATAATCAATCTGGAGACATTCATGAATTGTTCAGGAATATTATTAAGAACTAAATCAATTATGCCACGCAGAAAGAGCCCCCGGCCAGAGATATATACAACATTTCAGGAATTTGCGACGCACACTACAACCTTACCGAAATTGCTGCCCTGCAACAAGCCAATTAAGCCTTTTGGTGAGCGTTCCAGACCGTCCAGCACATCTTCGAACAACTTGATCTTGCCATCCGCAACCCAAGCCGACATGTCGCGTGCGAAGTCTTCATAGCGCGATTCATAGTGGTCGAGGATGACCATGCCTTGCATCCGGATGCGCTTCTGCAGGATGGCCGACATGACTTTCGGTAGCCGGTCCTCACCTTGCACTGCACCATTCTGGTTATATTGGGCAATGACGCCGATCACCGGCACACGCGCACCAACGTTCAACAGGGGCAACACCGCGTCGAAAACCGCCCCGCCTACGTTCTCGAAATAGACATCAATGCCGCCCGGCGCAGCCTCGGCCAGCTTTTGCGCGAGTTGCGGGTCGTGGCGGTCCAGGGCAACGTCGAAGCCCAGTTCGTCGCGGGCGAAAGCCACCTTGTCGGCGCCGCCGGCAATGCCGATAACGCGCGCCCCCTTCAATTTGGCGAGCTGGCCGACGATGGAACCGACCGCCCCGGTCGCAGCCGCGACGACTACCGTATCGCCAGGCTTGGGCTGGCCGATGTCGAGCAGTCCGACGTAGGCGGTAAAGGCAGGCATGCCCAGCCCGCCCAGCGCCAGCGACGGCTGCTTCATGTCGCCCAGCGCGCGCAGGTCGCTGCCATCGGACAGCGCGTAATCCTGCCAGCCGGCGTTGCCCAGCACGATTTCACCAGGCTTGAAGCCAGGGTGGCGCGATGCCACCACGCGATTCACGGTGCCGCCCACCATAGTGGCGCCCAGCTCCACGCGCGGCGCATAAGCGGGCGGGACTTCATCCATCAGGTTGCGCATGTAAGGGTCGAGCGACAGGTAGAGGGTGCGCAGCAATACCTGGCCTTCTCCGGGTTCCGGCACCGGCCCTTCTTCGAGCCGGAAGTTGTCGGGCGTAGGCGCGCCTTGCGGGCGGGAGGCGAGAACGATGCGGCGGTTGGTAGTAGCATTCATTTGAAGCTCCTTTCAATATTAGACCAGTCGTCTAGATTCAATCCACAAAAAAGCGGGTGGCCGGTCCGGCGCCCCGCCCGGTTCATGCTTGCTGCGTTAGATTCAGTACCTGCCGCGTTCCCGCCATTGCCGTATCCAGCGGCGCACGGTCATGGTTGATCTTGGCGAGCAGGCTTGCGCCTACCCAGCTCTGGTACAACGCGATGGCCAGCACCTTGGCATCCAGGCCTTGCTGCAGCGAGCCATCCGCCATGCCGCGTTCAATACTCTGCACCAGCCGCGAGGTAATGCCGCTGACACCGCGGTGCAGCGAGGCGCGCAAGGCTTCCGACAGGTCGCTCACCTCCGCGCCCAGCTTGACGGCCAGGCATTGGCCGGATTCGCCCAACTGGCATTCGCGCCAGTCTTCAAAATAATTCAGCAAACCTTCGCGCCCGGTGGCGCCCCGCGCCAGCAGATCGTCGATACGCGCCAGCGTGCGCTCGAAGTAGCTGTCAATGACGGCCGCGCCGAAGACTTCCTTGGAGCCGAAGTAATGGTAGAACGAACCTTTCGGCACCTTGGCGGCGCCCAGGAGTTCAGTCAGGCCGACGCCATTGAAGCCTTTGTGCATGAATAGCGGCATGGCCGCATCGATGATGCCCTGGCGAACGTCGGCGTAATTGGTAGCTGTCATGCGGCACAGGATAGACCTAATTAGACCAGTCGTCTAGGCATATTTTTGACCCAGGTCATTCCGCTGCCGCAAAGGACCGTGGCACCATGCTCCCATGAAGATCCGTAAAACACTCCTGGCCGCGGTGCTGGCCATGCCGGCGCTGGCGATGGCTGCCACGCCTGTCATCAACGTCTACAAGAGCGCGGCCTGCGGCTGCTGCGAGGCCTGGGTCAAGCATATGCGCGACAACGGCTTCAAGGTGGAGGCGCACAACGTCGCCAACCCTTCCGATATGCGCGAGAAGATGGGCATGCCGGACCGTTTCGGCTCTTGCCATACCGCGGTGGTGGACGGCTATGCGATTGAAGGCCATGTGCCGGCGGCGGAAGTCAAGCGCTTGCTGGCCTCCAAACCAAAGGCGAAGGGATTGGCCGCGCCGGGCATGCCGCTTGGCTCGCCGGGCATGGAAGGTCCGCGCAAGGACGCTTTCGATGTCCTGCTGGTGCTGCCTGACGGCTCGTCCAAGATCTACCAGCACTACAACTAGAGTGCGAGCAGCAGCAAGGCAACGCCGGCAACGGCCATCAGTGCGTGGCCGATCATGACCGCGTTGGGAATCAGCACACCCTGCTGGTGGCGGCCAAGGTTCATCCACACGCCGCCGATTGCCGCCAGCAACAGCGCCAGCAAACCGATATGGGCCAGGTCCGGCACGTGCGAGAAGATCGTCACGTAGGCCAGCAGGGTCATACCGGCTGCGGCGATGAAGCCATGCAGCATGGCGATCCAATGCGGTGGATTGGTCTTTTTCCCCAAGCGGATCAGCGCCATGACGATACCGCCGGCAGCGGCGACACCGAACAGCACACAGGCAATAAACAATATTGTTTGGGTATCCATGCAGGCATTCTGCGCCTGCAGCCTGCGCCCGTTCGGTGCGCTGTCTCACGCAGCAGCCAATGCCTCGCCCAGCAGCCGGTGTATCTGGGCAGCATGGGCATAGCCCGGGCTGACTTCGCGCACTCCGTTACCGGTGTCGAGCAGCAAGGCGGGGAAACTGCTGACGCCAAGCTTGCGGGTACGGGTAAAGTCGGCGTGCGTTTCAGCAATGGTGGCCGATTCGCGCCAAGTGTAGAGGAAGCCGGCGGCGCTGATGTCATGGCCTTGCCGCTGCAGCTCGGCCGCGCCGATGGCAGCCAGCTCATTGCCATCCGTGGTGTCGCGCCCCTCTGCGTAGAAGGCATGCTGGAAGGCGCGGAACACCGCCAGCAGGTCGGCTCGCGGCGCAAGGCGGCGTGCCGCCACCACGGCGCGGCACACAGGCTCCGTGTCATAGATAAAGCCCTGCCGCGCCAGGAGCGCTTCGCGGTTGAAGGGCAAGCCGCTCGCCGCTTCCACGCGCGCCCAGTGCTGCAGGCGGAATCGCTTGGCCGCGTCGTCGAGGATTTCGGTGCCGCCGGCGCGCAGGCCGCCCACCACGATTTCCAGTTTCAATTCAGGCTGCGCGGCGAGCAGCTGCGCCAGTTCCTTGCCGAAGCCATAGCACCAGGAGCACATCGGGTCGCCAACATATACGAGTTTCATTACGTTCTCCCAAAAAGTTATCGTTGGAAGGCACTATACTGTCGGCCCCTGCGCAGAAAAATAGGGTGCGGGGCAAGACTATCTATACGTGGTGTAACAAATGGAAGCTAAGCCTGAACTCCGCAGCCTTGCGCTGCAATGCCTGGTCGAACCCGATCCCGCTGCCAAAGTGGCCGCTGTCGCCGCCATGGCCGACGCCTGGACTGGCGGTGCGCTGTTGCTGGACACCGCGTCCACACTGCCCGCGCAGGCGGCGCAAATACCCGGCCGCCCTGCCCGCCCCGAGCTTGTGGCTCCGCGCCTGGTCGGCCGCCGCTCGATGGCGACAGTGGAAGGCCGCGCCATGCTGGTGCACGCGCTGGCGCATATCGAGTTCAATGCCGTCAACCTGGCGTTGGATGCAATCTGGCGTTTCCCTGCCATGCCGGAACAGTTCTATACCGACTGGCTGCGCGTGGCGAAAGAGGAGGCTTATCACTTCTCACTGTTGTCAGCCCACCTCACTACGCTGGGCTACGTTTACGGCGACTACACCGCCCACGGCAGCCTGTGGGAGATGGTGGAGAAAACTACCGGCGACGTCATGGCGCGCATGGCCCTGGTGCCGCGCACCCTTGAAGCACGCGGCCTCGATGCGATTCCGCCGCTGCGCGCCAAGCTGGCACAGGCCGGCGATGAGGCGGCGGCCGCCATCCTCGACATCATCCTGCGCGACGAAATCGGCCATGTGGAAATCGGCAATCGCTGGTACTGGCACCTGTGCGGCCAGCGCGGGCTTGATCCGGTGGCGACTTACGGTGAACTGGTGGTGCAGTACAAGGCGTCGGTGCGGGGTCCTTTCAATATGGAGGCGCGCCGCAAGGCAGGCTTCAGCGAAGAAGAGCTGCGCGCTTTACTACATTAAGTAATTATTGCCGCCGAATGGCAGGCGCGCTAAATTTTCCCGACGTCAACATACTGGGAGAACCTTATGTCGCGCCTGAACTTCCTCATCGCAACTGTCATGCTGGCGGCCAGCGCCGCCCCAGCAATCGCCGGCCCCAAAGGCTGGACCGCCTTGAATGCCAGCCGCACGTACACGGCGATTCCCGTCGCCAGCGACGACACCATCAACCCCTTGCGCGGCTATTACCGCTGGCAGAACCAGGAACTGGTTCCGCAATCATCGCCGGCCAAGGACGCCTATCGCCGCTACTACTGGAAGGACCTGGAAGCAACCGAAGGCCAGTACAACTTCAGCGCCATCCTGAACGATCTTGCAGCGGCCAAAAGCCAGGGCCGCAAGTTCGCTTTCCGCGTGCGCATGATGGCGGGCTACGATGACAACGTGGTCTACGCCCCCGCCTATATCGTGGACAACGCCAATTGCCAGGCAGGCTGCGGATTTTGGGCCGACACCGATACCACTGTGCCCGGCCAGACTTTCATTCCCGACTGGAACGACCCGTGGCTGCAACAGCGCTCGCGTGCCCTGCTGTCGGCTTTGGCCGCCGCACTGGGAACGAGCAATGCGGACATCGCATGGATCGACGTCGGCATGTTCGGCCAGTACGGCGAATGGGCGGTTCGCTCCAGCGCGTATGCCAGCCCGCCTGCCGGCATCACTCCGGCGACCAATGCCAGCAAGCGCGAATTTGCAAAGATGCACTTCGACGCCTTCCCCAACCAGCAGCATGTGATGTTCATCCCCTATTCCAACAAGGATGCGTTGACCTACGGCCTGCTGGAGCAAACCATCACCAGCAGGCCGGTAGGCTTGCGTGCGGATTGCCTGAGCCGCTCTGGCTATTTCGACCAATGGTCCAACCGCCCTGCGGAATGGGCGGCCTTTGCAGGCCAGTGGCAGAAGGCGCCGTTCGTATCCGAGTTCTGTCCCTTCACCAGCGGCGACCCGCAGAACAACCCCGCCACCGCGCGCCAGCAG
The DNA here is from genome assembly GCF_001428585.1 of Duganella sp. Root198D2. Classification (NCBI taxonomy): domain Bacteria; kingdom Pseudomonadati; phylum Pseudomonadota; class Betaproteobacteria; order Burkholderiales; family Oxalobacteraceae; genus Duganella; species Duganella sp. Root198D2. The sequence continues at coordinate 382,971 of NZ_LMIC01000044.1, forward strand.
GCGGCTGCCTTCCATATCACGCTGTTCAGCAACGGGAACTTCGAGACCAGCCGCCCGGATTCGGAGCGCTGGGGCGCTCTCACGGCGTCCGAGCAGAACGACTTGTTGATGATGGCGCGCGAGTCAGGCTACCGTTATGTGGTTGCCAGCAGCACTGTCAACCTGACCTCCGGCGGCGCGTTGACACTGACGGCAATGCTGCGCAACGACGGCAGCACACCGGCCTACGAGTCGTGGCAGGTGAATGCGGAACTGGTGAATTCGTCTGGCACGGTGGCCTGGTCGGGGCAGACTTCCGCCAACCTGAAATCGTTGCTGGGCAGCGGCGCCAGCGCCAGCTTCCAGAACAACTGGGCGCTGCCGGCACTGCCGACCGGAGACTACACCTTGCGCCTGGTGGCGCGCGATACCAGTGCTTCACCGCGAGCACCCTTGAAGTGGACCATCAGCGAACGCGCCGCGGACGGCACCTTAACGGTAGCGACGCTGCGCCGCCGTTAGCGCCCGCTAAGCGGTCGGCAGCCAGCGCGGCTTGGTGTCCGTGTGCAGTTCACGCTGCACCGGTCCATCGTATTCCGGCTCCATGGTGCCGAGCGTAATGGCGATCCGGTCGGGCGACTGGGTGCTGCGCCAGGTCAGGGTCGACCCGCATACCTTGCAGAAGCCGCGCCGGCCATGGTCGGAGGAATGGAACTCCGTCACGAGGCCTGCGCCTTTGACGAAACTGAAGCCGGCACTGGCCACATTGGCATAAGTCCCGGACGCAGCACCGTGCTGCTTTTGGCACATGGTGCAATAGCAATGGCTCGCACTGTGCACAGTGCCCTTGTCGGCTTGGTACTCGACGCCGCCGCACAGGCAGCTACCGCGCAGGTATTCCGTCATGCTTTATCTCCTTTGGAGGAATGCCGGGAATGATAATATATCCAGGCACCCAAGGGAGACGCACATGACGACCGAAGCCATGCCTTTCCGCACCCTGCTCTACCGCTTCATCTTCTTTGACTGGCTGTTCAAGGACGTGAGCGCGGCACGCAGCGTGATCGAGCGCCACGCCGCCCTGCAGCACAATAAATACATGAGCCGCTACCTGCCGATCTATTTCCGGCGCTGGACCGTGATGGCTACGTTCGACTTCGGCCTTGGCTGCCTGTTCGAGCGCGCGCTGCAGGCCACCGTGGTATCAGCCTATTTCTTCACCTGGTCGTGCGTGACCGTAGCCGGAATGGTGGTGATTGCCGCTGCGTGGATCTTCCTGACCTTCGGCCGGCTGAGTTGATGGAAAATTGAGCAGCAACTTTATTCGCCATCAAATCAGTCGCTTAGCTCGCAAAGGGGCTCCTTGTTAACAGAGTTTTCCACAGAAACCGTTAACAACTCAGGCACCCGCCTGCTTCAATTCATCGCTGCCGGCGACGCCAGCCGCCAGCTTGGGCGCGACCATCGGCACGGTCAGCATGGTGCTGGCCACTGCCATCAGCAGCAAGGCGGTAAAGGTGTCATTGGTGATGATCTGCTTATCCAGCAGGATATTGGCGAATACGATCTCGATCAGGCCCTTGGATTGCAGCAGCCAGCCGATGATCGATGCCTCGCCCGCGCGCCAACCCAGGATGCGGCCTGCTGCCTGCGCCGCCAGCAGCTTGCCGCCGACAGAAACCAGGACCAGCAAGCCAGCCGCATAGAACACGGCATAACCGCCCACGCCCCAATTGGTCTTCAGGCCAGTACTGAGGAAGAACACCGGCATCACGGCCAGCAGTATATTGTGGCGAAACTGGTCCATTTTCTCCTGGTTGAACCAGGACGCATCCATCACCACGCCCGCAAGGAAAGCGCCGACCATGAAGTGCAGGCCTGCCCAGTCGGCACCCAGAGCACACAGGATCAGCCAAACCAGCGCGAAGTACCAGCGGTCTTTTTCCTGCGCCTTCAACATGCCTTTTCGGAACGGGATCGTCACCAGCGCGAACACCAGCAGGAAGCCGAGCTGGCGACCGACGCGCTCCCAATCGAGCAGGATGATGGCCAGCACGCCCCAGATCGCAACGTCATCCAGGCTGGCGTAGCGCAGGATGCGCTGGCCAATCGGCAGGCGCAGCATCTCCAGCTTTTCCAGCAGCAGCACTAGCACCGGCAACGCGGTCACAGCGCAAGCCATGCCGATACCAAGGATGAATTGCCAGTTCATGCCTTTAGGGCCGATCCAGCCCTGCTGGCCGAGCAGCACCACGGCCGCCAGGCAGCCCAGCGCCAGCGGCACGCCCAGCGACAGGCCGGCAGTCACCAGGCTCTCACGGCGGAAGTTCCAGGCCAGCTTCAGGTCAAGCTCGATCCCCGCTATCATCACGAAAATCATCACACCCCACCATGCCAGCCCATTCAGAGAATGCACCACAGGCTGGGTGAATACGAAGTGGTAATAATCGGGGAAGACCGCGCCCAGTACGCCCGGCCCGAGCAGCACGCCGCCTATAATCTGCACGATGACCAGCGGAGCGAAGTAATCGAAATTGGCGTAGCGCCAAATGAGGTATGGCAGCGTGAAGATCACCAGCATGGCGATCAGGAAGATCTCCGTTGTAGACATACTTCGCTCCAAAGTATTTTTATAGCCGGTTGACTTTAGCACAACCATGGAAACGATACCAATGATTAGTTTTGATCGCCGGCTGGACCGTTTCGAGCTATTTGACATCATGGATAGCCCGGCCCTGAACCTGACTTTCGTGCTGGAGTTGCCGGACTTCCGTCCCTGGTGCAAGGCGCAGAACCTACCGCCTTTCCACGTAATGCTGTGCGCCGTGCTGCGCTCCGTGCTGAAGGTGGAGAATTTCCGCTACCGCATCCTGGATGGCGAGGTCGTTCGCATCGACCGCCTGACGCCCTCCTTCACCGTAAAGAACCAGCACAACGACTTGAACTTCGCCCAGTTCGAATGGTCGGATGACCTGCGCGAGTTCGTGTTGCGCGGCATGCTGGCACGCGAAGAAGCGTCGAATATGGAAGCGTTGAATCACAGGTATCGCAGCATGACGCCGCGTGAAGCGAAGGAACAGGTATTCGTTACCTGCATACCCTGGCTGAATTTCACTTCGATCCAGCATCCCACGGCGGTGCTGGCGCAACCGGATATTCCATCGTTCGCGTGGGGAAAATTCAGGGATGCCGGCGCGGGACGCCTTGCGTTGCCGTTCTCGGTACAGGTGCACCACGGCTTTGTTGACGGCTACCACATCCACCTGCTCGTAGAACAAATCGCCGCAGAACTGACGGCGATGATGCTGGCCTAGGCCAGGCGGATATCGCGTGCGCCAGCCGCAGCGAGGCGCGCCAGCAAATCTTCCAGTGCTGGCACAGGCGCCGAGCCCAGGTCCAGTTCAAGCGCAACCAAGGCGCCTTCCGCGCGCGGATCGCTGGCAAAATGCACCACCCCGAACAGCCCTTCTTCGTTCGGCCGGTTCGCATCTTCCGGATCAAACCAGTCCATGAACCACGGCGCCAGCACCGCGCCCACCTGCTCCGGAACCAGTCCGCCGACACGCAAAGCCACAGCATCCCACACAAAAGGCGCGACGTAGATAACGGCAGGGGGAAGCGGCAGGGTGTGCACGCTGAACTGCATGCGCGTATGGGAATCGACCGAGAGCACCTTGCCAGCCTGACTGCCGCGCCTTGAAACGAGATCCGCCCGCATCGGCAGGTCGTACTCGCCATCGAGCGCCAGGCTGCCGTCGTCACCCCGCAAAGCCGGTTCCACATGCGCATGCGCGGACGAAGCGACTGCATCTGCGAGTGTGGCGGCATAGGCCATGCGGATGACCGAGAACAGCTCCGTCATCGGCTTACAGCCAGTTCGGCAATGTTATGTAGACCAACCCACTTAACAGCAGAAGCGAAGCCCACGCAACGTGGCGATTGACCGATTGTTCCCAAGCGTGGTCGCGGGTGCGGGCCATGCGCACAGCGGCAGCCGCCTGGATTCGTTCGAACTCTTCATCCGTCACCGCCGTGGCAACGATGTGCAGGGGATTGTGCAGCAGCTCGATCGCATCGTCGTATTGGTGAGCGAGCCAGATGCAAAGTACCCGTCCCTCTTTGGACGGCTTGGAAGGTTCGAACACCGGAATGCCTGCGCGGGACAATCGATCCCACGCATCTTCGTATTCGACCTCAATATTTGTGACAAAGACCTGGCGCATGGGGCGGTATAGTAACCGCCAAGGGGGCCTTAGAAACTCTCAGAATTTCACTTATCAAATATTTTTATTCGCTGGCGCACGGTTGGGAAGGAACTTTCATCGGACACTCACGCATCCGGGACTGCGCCCCCGCCTCTATGTTCTACTGGCTAACCTCTTTGCTTCAAAGATGCGGGTCGAGCCGGCGATTGCCTCGAATGGGCTGAGCAGGTTCGCACCAACGCTTGAGCGAATGAGATGCGCTCGCCACGGACGTCGACCACGCTTAGTCCAAGCACCTACTTCCCGACAGACTTCCGCCACCGCAACTCGCAAATGACGAAGTTGCGGCATTAGGCATATGCGACTCCAAGCATTGAAGCTCCGTTAAATCAGCGAAGCCACACGGTTAGAGTGGCTTCGCGTCCTTCAATTACTTACAAGTGAACGTAGCAATGCCGCTGTAGCTAGTCTTGTGCTCGTTCGCCACAACGACGGTGTAGATCGCAATCACATTCACCGCGCTATTGCCGGCGTCACCAACCGCAACCATGCCTCCGTTGCCGGTACCACCCAAGCCGCCGGAGATATAAGAGCTATTGCCGGTCTTGACCGTACCAGAAAGATTGACCGTGCCGCTAGCGCCTGCACCAGTGGTGGTGATCATCAGCGACACATTGGCACCATTTCCATCAAACGTAACACTTGCATTACCGGTAGAAGCGCCAAGATACTCCGTAGAGTAAGCGGTTCCACCAACATAATTCGGCTTCGTGAACTTACCGGAGTTGCAGGACAAAGTGCCGATCGCTGGGAAGACTTCCAAATCATTGTAGACGGAGTAGTGAACCGCGTCGTGCGAGCCAGCAACTATGGTGAAGGTGCTGCTCCCCGTTTTAGCCGTACCCACATTCCAGCGGCCTTGCGCAAAGTTCGCGTTGCCGGAAATTTCCTGAACTGCCATTGGGGTTCCGGTGAGGGTATTAGAGCCGATGACGGTAACCGCTCCATCACTCGCCTGCGTTAGTGGTGACGCGATGCCGGCCATCTGCCCACGGCTGCCCGTCATCATGAATCGCGGCTTTGCACCGGGAGCAAAAGATGCCTCGACGGAGCCAGAGTTGGTGGTCTTGTTTTCAACAGGAGGCTGGACTGGAGGCACCACGATTCCGGAGTCAGAGGGCGAGTTGGACTCACTACCGCCGCCACCACCACCACAGCCAGCCACGATAAATGCCGCGGCTACTGCCAACGAAAGAAATTTAATGTTCATGTTCTTCTTTAAGAATACCTACGCAACTTCAAATGTCCGATTTCTTGAGATGCGTAGATTCCTCCTGAAACCAGTTTTCCTCGAGAGGGATTCAGACGCGATTTCAAGGGACGTGACGACGCCTCGCTCTACCAACGCGTTCTTTTCTATTTGCGAATAGATTGATGTCGCCACTGCCTGAGCAGTAGCAAAAGGGGCGTCAACAGCCGCGTGGCAAACCGTCAGAAAATCGGTGGCACCAACAGTGATGCACTTTTGAAATGTTTATTTCCAATTCACATCTTTTATAGTTGTGAAGTATAACGATACAAAGATGCAAAATCAATTGACAGACTTGCATTTTCTGAAGGTTTTAGAGTAAATAGCCAATACTTGAAGTAGCTTTAGCCACATTTAGTGATAATTGGAGAGAATTCAACTTCTAGGGCTTTCATGCCTTGGGCAAGGAACAGGGCTTTGTTTTGTGCGCCGAGCGGAGCAATGATTACTGTTGTCGCTGTGCTGTTCCTTGTGGCAGCCGGCAAAGCGCTCGGTGTCGGAAATGGCCACATTGCCGTCCGCCCAGTTTTTACTCTGGTTGGCGCTGTGGAGCGCGTCCTGCGCGCTGATGATGGTCAGGTCGCAGGCGACGTTGATCGACAGATTGCCTTCCAAGACCACGTCGGCGCCAGTCAGGGTGATGTCGCCGGTTTGTGTGGCCATGGTGGCGGAAGCCTGTCAGAATTTTCGTGCGAGGCCGGGGTAATGAAATAATACCGAAAGGGATTGTCCATGACCGATGCAATGACCACGAAGAAGCCAAAAGCGAAAAAGCAGTACCCGTTTCCCGTTGAACTGATCGACCAGTTACTGGCCCAGGTCGAGAACAAGGACGCCGAGTCCATTCTCGGGGAATCAGGACTGGCTGGCCAGCTCAAAAAGATGCTGGCCGAGCGCATGCTGACCGCC
>NZ_LMIC01000045.1:0-1487 GCF_001428585.1 Duganella sp. Root198D2
GCTAATTTGATGCTTTCGGTTGTGCATATTGGGGACCTACCGCTGTACTCTAAATTATATCGGGTAGGTGTCTCAAGTTATATTGGCACAGAGGGCCGTTGGCCGGGGGTCTGCACCAAAATTACCGAACCACCTTCACCGCTTGCCTGTTCAGCCACCCAGCCAGGATACGTTCAGGGCGATCCTGTAGTTGTGGCGACAGGAGATCAAGTGCGCACAGAATCCGATCCCCTTGGCGTGTCTCAAGATTCACCTCAAATAGCCCGTATTTACCGCTCGACAACCGTGCGGCCAGGCTCACTTGGGGTTGGCTGGTCGTTTGATTTTGACCGTACTTTAGAGACATCGAGCGGTCCAGGAGACGACGCTTTCCAAGTTTACGTACAAGGCGATCACGGAAGCTTTGTTGTGTTCACTCATCGTTCAGATGGGGCTTATGACCAAACAATAAATTCGGGGACCCTCACGCGACCAAATGCTTTGGGTGGTGAATTCGCTCACAGAAATGCATCTGGACGGATAGACTATTTCAATAAGATAACTGGCAGCCGCTATAGGTTGGTGAGCTCCTTCAGCAAGGAGGGGGTAGGGCAATTTTTTACTTATGACGCAAATAACCATTTGCAAACAATTACTGATTCATTCGGAAGGACGTGGCAAGTCGTTTGGAACAACGATTATGTTATTGATTCCATAATCGGACCTGATGTCACCGTGCAGTATCAATACGATCTCTCCGCCATATCACCTGGCACCCTCATCCCCGGAACGGAGCGATTAACCTCGGTTTTGGTGAAAGATGCGATGGGTACGCTGCTAACTACGCGCGTGTATCATTACGAAGATCCAAGAAACCGCTATTTCTTAACTGGCGTTTCGGATGAAAATGCGAATCGTTATGCAACCATCGCTTATGACGATTATGCAAAGACGCTTTCGTCTGAGCACGCAGGCGGCGCGGACCGACATTCCTTTTCCTATCCAAGCGATACGAGCCGAACGGTAACTGACCCGCTTGGAACCGTGAGGACTATCAACATCACGAATCTGTTCGGTTTTGCCCGCGTAACGTCGATAAGTCAACCTGGTGGAGCAGGATGTACGCCTGGCGCGAGCTCCTTGACTTACCACGACAGTTATCTATCGGAGACATTGGATTTCAACGGGAATAAGACGTGCTACTACTTTGATACAGTGCGTTACCTGGAAACTGGTCGCGTTGAAGGTTTTGATGCTGCCTCAACTTGCCCGTACTTGCCTCCAAATAGCCTTACCGGTATACAGCGCAAGATACTGACGCAATGGCATCCAGATGAGCGTGTCGTAGTAAAGCGTTCAGCTCCTAAAAGCGTAAGCGTGCAGTCGTTCCACCTGTGAAAGCGTGATTTGCAAAGCCATACTCTGATTTTTACTTTGGAGATGGGGATGTCAAACACTGAACGGGAATTGCTGTGGCGGGAGCGAGTAGCGCGCTGGCGCAAGAGCGG
>NZ_LMIC01000046.1:0-1477 GCF_001428585.1 Duganella sp. Root198D2
GAATATCGGCGCGGGCGCGCGCAAGTCGTTGAAGCGTATAGGGAAATTGCTGCGTCTACGACGAACTCGCGTCAAGGCCAATACATTACAACTACTTCAGGGATTACGATCCGCAGACGGGGAGGTATATCGAGTCCGATCCTATCGGCCTGGATGGTGGCATCAATACCTACGGGTATGTGTTTGGGAATCCACTGACGTATATCGATCCTTTGGGACTGGACGCGGACTCGACATGTATGGCCGCTTGCAAAGCCGTGGGTGGCGCCATTGGCGGTGCCGCCGGATATTACGGGGGCACGGCAGCGGGTGGGGTAGTCGGTGGTGCCGCCGCTGGCGCGGGATGCACCTTGTTGGCTCCTGGTGTCGGTACGGTTGGTTGTGGCGCCGCAGGTGCCGCTGCTGGCGGGGCTGTAGGCGGTAGAGCCGGTGCTGCCGGCGGGATATGGGCTGGTTCTAAGATCGGTGGCGCTATCGGTAGCATGATGTGTAGCAGCACGGCGAGTGAGCAATGTAAGAAACAGGCCGATGATGACTATCATGCTGATATGACAGAGTGCGGTGCTTACAACAAGAGTGTAGGGTCGAAAACGTATATCGCTTGTGCAAGACGAGCAAGCGCTAGATATGCCGATGCATTGAGAGCATGCGAAGGAAAGTAAGCGAATATATGAGCTATCCAAAACTTGAAATTTATTTGAACGAAGCTTCCGAATTGTGCATCGTGAAGGCGGAGCGGCCTGATTCAGCGCCGCAACTTGTGGTTGAGTTGGCTTTAAGCGAACTAATGTCGGAAGGTATTGATGAGGCCTCGCTTCAAGTAGGACATGGTGTAATAACTTCGCTGAAGCGTTGGCATCGGCAAGAATTCGAGAGCGCAGAGGTGACTGTAGCAGACGGGTTGCCGAGCGATGATTCGAGCGAGTTGGCTCATCGATTGATTGCTAAATCGGTTGAAAATCGAACAGCAGTACATTTGCCGTCCATAGAGGCTCTTTTGCTTGCGGCAGCCAATCAGGGGCCCGATGCTAAGGAATTTCTTGATGAAGACTGGCCTGTGATTCGCCAGCGCCTAAGTACCTTTTCTGCCTGAAAATTGCCCGTTCGGAGATCGCGGTGCCAGCGGTGCCAGGGAACCAGTGCCAGGTCTGTCATTCGGACAGCGAGCGCACTCTTATGACAAATCTCAACGTGCGAATCTGACCGATTTCGCGTATTGATATTTATCAAAGAGTCAGGTCGCGTGTCCGAATGTCAGACCTGGCACCGAATTTATGGGCTCCAAAGATGGGACCGTTTGGAGCGGTTGCGGTGGGTATATATGAAGGTGGGAAATATTTACGATACCCATTTGGCGGCACAACAGAACCGACACCACTCCCCCCTGTGTCAGACTACTTGTCGGGTAATTCAATCGGTTTGATTGGAACCTGACCAAGGGTCTGGCGCACCGCGAAATGCAGTTGCCGCCTCGGAA
>NZ_LMIC01000047.1:0-1134 GCF_001428585.1 Duganella sp. Root198D2
CTGTTCCTGTATAACTATTACGGCACCCCAGCTGCCGACGGCAGTATGGGCGTCGAGGTCGACTACCTCGAGTTCATTGATGCTGCTGGCAATGTCCTCAATGCCAATAGCAGCATGGCAGAAGGGACCAGTAATTGGACCAATTACTCTGGCAGCTCTGAAGCGGTCAACACCCCCGCGCTGACGTTGTCGTCGGTGCGGGCGTTGCTGCGTGCTGACGCGTCGAAAGATGTGCGCGAATTCCAGCGTTTTGACAAAGATGGCCGCTTGGCCTGGAGCGTTGATGCGACCGGCGCAGCCACGCAGCTTATCTACGATGGCCGAGGAAATGTCGTAAAGAGGATAGCGTACGCCGAGTATCTGACGACAGCGGCACTAGTAGCATTGGCCGCGGATTCGAACTCTGCTCCGGCGCCTACAGGTGGATCGACGTTGTATCAATTCGTCTACGACGCCAATAATCGCCTGGTGTTTACTGTCGATCCGCTTGGTGCCGTCAGCGAAAATCGCTACGACAGACTTGGCAATGTGGTTGAGACTGTGCGCTATGCCGCTCCAATCGCTGTGTCGAACGGGATGCAGCAATTGAGCACGGCGTCGATCGTTGCGCTGTTGAAGGTGGATCCGACGAAAGACGCGCATCAATTCCAGCGATATGACAAGCTTGGCCGCTTGTCTTGGAGCGTTGACGGCACTGGCGCCGTTACGCAGCTGTTCTACGATAGAAACGGCAACCTGGCTATACGCCTTGCTTACTCTGAGAGCTTGACGACAGCGGCTTTGGCAGCGCTTTCGAGCGACACGAATGCGCTACCGGTGCCGAGCGGGGTGCCGGCGATGACTGGGTACACTTACGATGCCGACAACCGCTTGGTGTTTTCCGTCGATCCGCTCGGAATCGTCAGCGAGAACCGCTACGATGCGAATGGCAAAGTAATAGAAACGGTGCGGTATGCCGCAGCGATCACGCTGGGTGACAATGCGCAGCAAGTAAGCGTGTCGACGGTGCAGGCACTGCTGCGTGCCGACGCGGTAAAGGACGTGCATCAATTCCAGCGCTACGACAAGGACGGCCGCCTGGCCTGGAGCGTGGACGGCACCGGCGCCGTCACGCAGCTCATCTACGACACCCAG